>CAZJMH010000001.1:0-41857 GCA_964547295.1 uncultured Gammaproteobacteria bacterium
TACAGTAAAAAGTCAAAAAATATTAATTTCAACTGGCGGATTGTTATGGCGCCTTTAGCGGTTATTGATTATCTGGTCGTTCACGAACTGGTTCATTCGGAACAGCCGAATCATTCTAAAAAATTCTGGAATCGGGTGGAAGAAATTTTGCCGGAGTATAGAAAGTCAAGAAGGTGGTTGAAGGAAAATTGGGTAAAATTGAGGGTGTGACGGTGTCCTGGCTTCTTCGGGAAATGATTAAAAATCATCGGCAAGAAGTCGCCAAATATTTGGCTGAAAATAGAAATAGTTTACCAGCGGTTGCTGTCAAGGAGACAGAAAATAAATTAAAAACCGGCAAAAAATAATGGTATATTACTTCTTATGGCATTTGAAAGACTAAACGGATTATTATTACCTGATACAGAGGTGGAAGATAATAAATCAAGGTTAAAATTGGCGGTAAGAGAGATGATTGAGGAAATACAAAGTCCGGATGATTGCTTGAAATTAATAAGAGAGGCGTCGGTAGCAATATGGGACAAAGAAATTGTTGGTTTTGAAAGAATATTAAACCAAAGTGTTTTTGCCAGGGCACTGCATTTGGCTGAAACATGGCCGCGGATTTCTGATGACCAGATTTTAGATTCTATTAACAAGGGCAGAAAAAATGGAAAATCTAACCAACAACCGCCAGGGGTGAGGGGTGCGGATTAGATTTCGCCGGAGATGTAGCCGTCTTGGTCAACTCTTAGGCCGTTTTTCTCATAGAAAAGACGGATTTGTTTTTCTGAACAGTCAGGGTCAGTCAAAACTCTTCCTTTGATTTCTGTTGCCCCATGTTCAATGGCTGATTTTTTTAATTCGCTGATTAAACGACTGCCAATTCCAGCCCGGCGGTAATTAGGATTTACCCAGATGCCGCCAATTTCAAGTTTTTCTTGCCAGATAGAACCAATAGCATAACCAACATTTTTTTCTGAGCTGTCAAAAACATCTATTTTTAGAAATTCATATTCCATATATAAGTAATTATATAACACTTTAATTGGTAATCAAACGTAATTGTAAGTTTTAAGTGAGGGTGAATTTGATCCCGGCGATGATAAAAATGCCGATGATTAAGTATAAGAATTATATTTGACGAGGCAAGGAGTTATTTGATAGGATTATTTTAGATGAGAAGGGGGTGAATAAAATAAAATGTTGGAAAGAATAGTTCAAGCAACTACTAAAGCTGTTGTTGCTGGTGTTGTTGGTGTTGATGATATTCTTACTGCTGTTCGGACTACGATTAAGAATCAAGTTACTGGAAGTTTAGAAGATGTAACTGATATTGGCACGACTGGTATGGATTCTGTTACTGCAATTGTGTCGGGTGGAGTTAAGAGCGCAGGAAAAATTGGAGAGTCGATTACTGAAGTAACTGCCAGCACGGTAAGGGGTGCGATTAAGGGTGTTTACGAGGTTGGTGGTGATGTAACCGCTGCAGTGAAAAGTGCAGCTCGAGGTGCTATTCAAGGTGCCTCAGATATCGGAGCTGATCTTGGGAAAACTGCGGTTGGAACAGTCAGGGGGACGATAAGGGCTGCCGGAGATATTGGTCAAGATACGACTAGTGTTACTCGGGTTGCGGTTGTCGAAGTAGTTAAGGCAGCTGACGAAATTAGTGATAAAGCCGGCAAAACTGTGCGTGAAGCATTGCTTTCTACAGCAGCTTTACCACGTGATGTAGTTGAATCAGCAATCAAAGGAACGAAAAAGAAGTAAACTATGGCGGGATAGATGAGTTTTTGATATAATGTAACATGGTTGTTAAAGAGAGAATTAGCGACCAGAATAGAGAAACAGAGATAGTTGAGATTGAAACTAAACAAGGGGCTTTAGATGTAATTGTTAGCTCGAGGATTGGATTCTGGTCTGTTTATAACCATCAAAGAGATCTTCATCAGCTGGTTGAAAAAATGGCGGTTGAAAAAGCAGTTGAGTTGGGAGCGAGTGAAGAGCAAATTGAAGAAGCGACACGTAGGGGAGATGCCTTGGGGATGAAGCAAAAAATTAAGTCCCGCCATTATTAGAAGTGAGTTTTTTGGTATGGTTATAACTAGGCGATGACAACCGCTACTGGGGTGAGTTCGATGTTCATTTCGGCTAAGGTTTTTTGGTCGTCAACCACTGACTGAATATCTTTGTAAGCCCAGGGAGATTCCTCAGCAATATCGCTTTTTTTTGATTTGCCTAAAACTATTCCCCGGTCTTTAATATCTTCAATTACCTCTTGCACAGTATATTTTCTTTTTGCCTCTTTCCGGCCCATTGATCGGCCGGCGCCGTGAGCGCAGGAGTTAAAGCTGTCCGGGTTGCCCAATCCGGTGCCGATAAAAGAACTGGTTCCCAGACTGCCGGGAACAATTACTGTTTCGCCTTTTTCTGCCCGGATAGCGCCTTTACGGTGGACCCAGACTTGTTTGCCGAAATGTTTTTCTTTGGCAGCGTAGTTGTGGTGGGCGTTAATTTGTTTTCCGAATTCAACTTCACCGACAATTTTTTCCAAACTCTGTTTGGCTTGTTCTAAAATCCGGCGCCGGTTTTTCCGGGCAAATTTCATTGCCAGGTGCATTGCTTGAATATAATTTTCGGCTTCTTTAGAATTAATATCTAAAAAGGCTAAATTTTTGTCAGGTAAGTCAATTTTCCGCTTACTGCATTGTTCTTTGGCTTTTTGGTGGAAATATTCAGCAATGGCGTAGCCGAAATGGCGTGAACCGGTATGGACCATAATTGAAACTTTATTGTCTTTGTCTTTTAATAAATCAATAAAGTGGTTGCCGCCGCCAAGTGTGCCTAATGATTTTTTTGCCCGGTCAACTTCTTTTTCTAATTTTGGCGGAAGCAATTTTTTGTCAATAAAATCAGAACCCGGCTGCGGCTGGTTGTGTATGTTAAAGCCAAGAGGGACTTGGCGCATTAACTGTCCGGTAAACTGGTGGAGTTGTTTTTTAGTTATTTGGTCAGCTGAAAGATTAGTTGAAATATAAGCCATACCGCAGCCGATATCAACGCCGACTGCATTCGGGCAGATGGCATTTTTAAGGGCGAGAACACCGCCGATCGGCATGCCGTATCCGATATGGGCGTCAGGCATTAAAGCAGTATGGTGAAAAGCATCCGGCAGATTAGACATGTTTTTTGCCTGGCGAAGACAGTCCTCGTCCAAATTTTTCGGGTCAGTAAATAGATATAATGGAACCCGTTCAGTGGTGATTATTTCCATATCTATATTTTACAATAATTTTTTCTCTTCCCAAGCAGGCACACGGTTAGAAGGGCAGTAGAGATTATGAAAACGGATTAATTCTTTTATTGACGGACGTCCAGAATCAAGTTTGTCAACCAAAAATTCTATTAGGCCTATTTGGGTAAGTGCTTCTCTTTCTGGTTTTCGATAACAGTCCCTGAATCTTTCAATTAAGATTTTATTTTGATAACAAAGTTCTCCGTCAATTAACACTTCAGCCTCAATTTGATTAATATTTTCCTCCAGAGTGCGTATTGGTTGATAAGTGCAGTTTTTAAGTTCTATTGCCGGCTGAAATGAGATGCCTACAAAAACCATTATAAATAAAAAACCAATTCCGAGGATAAAAATTATTATGTAATCCACTAATAATAATTTAAGGCAATTAATTATAATTGTCAATTTATAAATCCAAATTTATTTGATAGAATTATTTAGATGAATAAATATCGGCAGAGGGGTAAAAATTATCGATATCAACCTGGCCAAGAAAAGCCGTTTCGGATTTCCCGGTTTAGGGCGGAGCGTTTTTTGGAATGTCCACGCTGTTTTTATCTTGACCGCCGGTTGGGGTTGGACCGGCCTAGCATGCCCGGTTGGTCGTTAAATGCGGCTGTTGACCAACTGATGAAAAATGAATTTGATCTGCTTCGGAAAAACGGCGAAAAGCATGTTTTAATGAAAGAATACGGCATTGACGCTGTCCCTTTTGACCACCCGGATTTAAGTGACTGGCGGGACGATAATTATCAATACAAAGGAATCTGTTATTTGCACCAGCCGACGAATCTAGAGTTGTGCGGCATTATTGACGATCTTTGGATTAATTCTGATGATCAGCTCCATGTTGTTGACTATAAGTCAACGAGTACGTCTAAAGAAATCAGCCTGGACGATGAATACAAACAGGGCTATAAAAAACAGGTTGAGTGGTATCAATGGCTTTTCCGCTGTCACGGATTTGATGTGTCTGATACCGCTTATTTTGTTTATGCTAACGGCTTAAAAGGCGACCGGATTTTTGACGCTAAAATTGAGTTTGAAGTGGAAATTATTTCTTATCAGGGCGATGATTCCTGGGTTGAACCGACAATATATCAGATGAAGGAGTGTTTGGACAGTGAAACAATTCCTCAGCCGGATCCGGAATGTGAATATTGTAAATATCGAGAATTAATAGGTAAAGTGGGCGGGTAATAAGTAATTTAGTTAGCGGAGAAAGAGAATTACATTGGGAAGGCTGCGGCCCGGCCCGACTTTGTAACCACCGTGCCAAAGGGCAGTCGAACCGCCATTGTCTAGATTCATTGCATTTTGCATTCCTAATGCCTTCATCACTAAAGCTGATTCAGCGACAGTAACATTGTGAACAACGCCGATATAAACTTTATTTTCTTGATTGGCGACAAAAGAACGATTACCTTTACTGCCTTTTTTCGGATCGCCGTCGCCGGAAAATACTACCTGATTATTAAAAACAAGTAGAGGGAAATTGGAAATAACTCCGTTGACTGAAGTGTCTCTTCCCCATTGGGAGGCGGAGGAGACAAATCGGATGTAATTATCACCAAAAATTACCGCCGGATTGTTGCTGTAAACATTATTGTCGGAATTAAAATATGTTTTATTTTTGTTCATCACCAGCAGGTCAAATGTGTTTGTTTTACCAGCGCATGATGGGTAATCTTCCGGGCAAAAATAGGTTCCATTGACACCGGCATAAGCACCGTTTTCAGAGACATATTCTGCTAATGATTTTACCGGGCAGTTATTGCTGCAGTCGGATTCAGCGGCAGTGTCAACAATAACCCGGGTTGATGAAAGATCAGCTGAAATAATACTGACTAAAAATGTTCCAGCCGAAGTAGTAACTTTTTGACGGGAGTAGCCGGAACCAGGTGGCGTAGAGGATTCGGGAACATCAGCCGGAATTTTTTGGACTGCAGCCGCTTGAGCGAGTTCTTGTTCAATCTTGGTAATTTGACTGTTTAATTTTTCCAAGCTGGCTGAGGCCGAGGCATAGTTGAATTCTGATATATATGACAAAGTAGCGGCGAATAATTTTTCTAGTTTTGCAGTGTCTTTAACTTTAGGTTTAAGGTCAACCATGTTTTCATAAGCATCAACTGTGGTTTCAAAAGTGGATTCAATATTATCAATCTCAGTTTTTAATTCTTCATTTATTTTGTATTCATCGCGGTTTTTCATTTCCGTTAATTCGGATTTTGTTTTTTCAAAAGTTTTGGTTAGTGATTTCTTTTCATTTTTCTCAGATTGAAGCTGGGATTGGAGAGTTTTTTTTGTGTTCTGGTATTTAAGGTAAAAATATATTCCACCACCGATTAAGCTGGTGATAATTAAGCTAAAAATGATTTTAAAAAAATGTCTTTTAATAAAATTCATAATAAAAGTATACCAGGTAAGGGGTTAACTAAATGAAGAGGGCACTGAAGCGGTTGTGATATTATTTAATTATGGAAGAGAAGAATAGCGATTTGACAAACCGTTTTTTGGATTTGTATGAGCGGTGGGCGAGATATTTAGGAGTTCGGTTTAAGACGGACAGTATGTTTCGTAATACCCGTTATTTTTGGGATGCGGAACATAAAAAAGCTCAAAAACTAGGAATTAGCGAAGGGGATATTCTAGGGTTGTTTAATTTGCGAAATGTTGGCACTCACGCGCCTTCATTTGCAGAAATCCAGCCTGCCGCAGTGGTTAAATTGGAAAAACTTGTTTCTGCTTTTTGCCGCAAGGCAATTGACATTGCTACTCAAAAAGAACATATTTATCGTGTAGATTTGGAAGAAAAAATTGAAGATGTAATTCAAGTTATGAGCCAGCGTAAATTTACCCACGTTCCAGTTGTTGATAAAAACGAGTTTGTTGGTGTTTTTTCTGAAAATTCGCTGCTTGAGTTAATTGCTGACGGGAAATTTGATTTAAATAAAAAAATGGTTGAAATCAATGAATATTTAACTGATATTGAAGGAGCGGATGAATATGAGTTTTTAACTGCTGAGGCTGATTTTCATGAGGTTCATTATTTGTTTAATCAGTATATTAATCGTGGGAAAAGGTTGGGAGTAATTTTTTTGACTCCTGACGGTAAACGGTCGGCAGATTTAAAAGGGTTGATTACTGCCTGGGATCTTTATAAGGGCTCACTGTAACTTCAGAGCAGGCATGTTTTCCGCACCACTTGTCTCTTGGTTTTATTTAATTTTTTGGCATCAAAAATTACTCGTTCGTCTTTTCGCGCCCAAAAAATTCTAACTAAAAAAAAGTTTCAAGCAGGCCGCTCAAAGTTTTGCTCCAAAGATATCATGCTCCTTGTAATCAATTCGACAGTTAAGTAATAATCGTGTATTTTTGTTATACTATTTAATATAATGACCAGAGAAGAGTTGATTGACAAATTTAGAAAATTTTTTGAGGACAAAGGCCATGCTTGGATACCGTCAGCGCCGCTGATTCCCGAAGGCGATACTTCAACACTATTTATATCAGCCGGAATTCATCCCTTGGTGCCTTATTTTATTGGCCAAAAACATCCAATGGGTAACCGGTTGGCTAATGTTCAAGAATGTCTGCGGACAGGAGATATCGAAGAAGTAGGCGATACTTATCACCATACTTGGTTTGAAATGCTTGGCAATTGGTCTTTAGGTAGTTATTTTAAGGAGGAATCAATTAAATGGTCTTGGGAATTTTTAACCGAAGTTTTGGGAATTGACTCGGAACGTCTGGCAGTAACTATTTTTAAAGGCGATGAAAACGCACCTTTTGATGAACAATCAAAGCAGGCCTGGATAAGTGTTGGCTTAGATGAGGAGAAAATTTTTCCAATGGGTAAGGAAGATAATTGGTGGGAGGTCGGCGAGACAGGCCCAGGCGGCCCGGATACGGAAATATTTTATGACACCCAAAAAAAACCATGCAGTTCTGAATGTCAGCCGGGTTGTGACTGCGGCAAATGGATTGAAATTTGGAATAATGTTTTTCCCCAATATGACCGTCAATCAGATGGGAGTTATAAAAAACTGGCCCATCCAAATGTTGATACAGGAATGGGATTAGCTCGGATGGTTGGTGTTTTGCAGGGTCATTTTGATGATTATCAGCTTCAGCCGTTGGCTAAAATAATTGAAAAAATTGAGGAGGTTAGTAATAAAAAATATGGAGAGGACAAAGAAAGAGATAAATTTATAAGAATAATCGCCGACCATTTGCGGGCGGCGGTTTTTGTTTTGGGAGAAGAGATTGTTCCAGCTAATAAAAAACAGGGCTATGTTTTGAGGCGGCTGATCCGCCGGTCAGTTCGTTTTGGTAAATTGGTTGGAATTGAAAGGCCTTTTTGCAAGCAGATTGCCGGTCAAGTTATTTCTGACTATAAAGATGATTACCAAAAACTGGCGGTTAACCGTGAATTTATTATCGGAACTGTTGAGGATGAAGAAAGAAAATTTTTTAGAGTTTTAGACCGGGGATTAAAGCTATTAAAGGAGGAATTAGGTCGGGTGGATGACGGCGGGGAACTTGACGGCAAGACAGTATTTGACCTTTATCAAAGTTATGGTTTTCCTTTGGAGATAACAATTGAAGAGGCTGAAAGGCTGCGGCCGGAAGTTAAGGTTGATATTGATGGATTTTACCAAGCAATGAAAAATCATAAGCAGAAATCTAAAAAAGGAGCAAAAGGCATATTTTCTGGTGGATTAGCTGAAAAAAAAGAAGAAACAATAAGACTGCACACCGCTACTCATTTACTTCATCAAGCTCTTAAACAAGTGCTAGGTGACCATATTTATCAGGCCGGGTCAGCAATAACCACTGAAAAATTACGTTTTGATTTTCCTCACCCGAAAGCCCTTTCCGATGAAGAAATAAATCAAGTTGAGGGTATAATTAATCAGGTAATTGATAAGGATTTACCGGTAAAAGTAAAAACAATGTCTTTAGAGGAAGCAAAAAAAAGCAGAGCAGGTTTTATCCCTGGCAAAAATTATCCAAACGAAGTTAAAGTTTATGAAATTGGTGGTTTTTCAAGGGAGATTTGCGGCGGGCCGCATGTTGAGTCAACTGGGGAATTAGGTAAATTTGAGATTATTAAAGAAGAATCCTCTGGGGCAGGCAAAAGACGTATTTATGCCAGGCTAACAGCTAACAGCTAACAGCTAAAAGCTAATAGTCACCATTTACTGATTACCGTTTACTGTTTACTAGTTACTATGCTACTATTTATGTATGACTGCTGAAGAAGGGACAAAATGGATAATTTTAATTGAAGAAAAAGAGGCTGTAGTTAGTTTGTTGACTGAGGCTGGTAACCTTTTAGTCAGTGACCAAAAGGGCTGGGATGGTGAGGACCCAAAAAGTTTAATTGCCAGTTTAGATGCAGGTATTGGCGGTTGTTTAGCCAAGGAAGAGGGCATTGGACGGCCCCAAAAAACAATTTTTCTTCTGCCTCCTTTTTGGGTCAGTCCTAAAGGTGAAGTTCTTCCCAGCCATAAAGAAAATTTAAAAATTGTTTGTCAGCAGTTGGATTTAATTCCCGAAGGCTTTTTGGTTGGTGAAGAAGTCTTAGCGAATTTTTATGACGACTTTGTCAGTATTTATTTTGGTAAAGAATATTTGCGTTTTTCGGTTATTAAAGACAAAAGTGTTCAGGTTCAGGAAGAATTAGAAAATGGGGAAGATATCGATCCCGAAGATGTGAGTGTTTTTTTAAGACAATTAAACGGCAAGGCAATGCTGCCCAAGAAAATGATTTTTTGGGGACGAATAAAAGAGGGCAATAAAGACCGACTGCTTTCTTACCCTTGGCAGGAAGAAAAAGTTTTTACTTCTGCTCCGCAATTAAAGATTTTTCTTTGGCCAGAATTTTTTCAGATGGTAGCCAAAGTTATTCAAGGTGAAATTAAGTTAGAAGTTGTTCAAACCCCGATTAAAAGTGAACAGCCGATTGCGGCAAGTGAAAGTATAGACATGAAAAGTCCAGTTGAAAAAGATGATGAATTTGGATTTAGTTCTGATGATGTTGCTGAAACTAGGGGTTGGCAGGATAAAACTCAACCGCAAGTGGAAGAAAAAACAGAAATAACTGCTGAGCCGGAATTGGACACAGGGCCGGAACCAAAACCGAAACCGAAACCGAAACTGAAACTAGGTCTAGAAGTTAAAAAAAGGTTAACTAAAATTAATTTTCTTAACCGTAAAAAGACGCTCATTTTGACGGCTTTTCCATTGCTTATTTTAGCCGGCTTTTTTTTAAGTTGGCGGTTTTCAAAAGCAACGATTGAAATTTATGTCACCGGTGAAGATTTAAGTGAAGAATTAGAAGTTCAATTAGATCCTCAAGCAGAAGGACTAGATTTAGATAATGGCCTTGTTCCTGTAGAAGAAGTTTCAATTGAAAAGTCAGCCTCTAAAAGTAACCCTACTAGCGGGGAAAAATTAGTTGGTGAAAAAGCAGTTGGAGAAGTAAAGGTATTTAATCGAACAGCCGAGAAAGCTGTTTTTCCATCTGGAACTAGACTAGTTGGGCCAGGAGGGTTAGAGTTTGTTTTTGACGATGAGGTTTCAGTTGCTTCTAAAACAGCTGATTTGTCAACTGGTGTTGACCGTTGGGGTGAAGCAACGGCGTCAATCACGGCTGCTGATATTGGTCCAGAATATAATTTGGCAGCCGACAGTTTATTTACTATTGAAAATAACCCAGAAGATGATTATTTAGCTAGAAATAGTCAGGCTTTAACAGGGGGAACCAGCCGCCAAATTAGAGCAGTTTCAGAAGATGATCAGGTTAGTTTAAGAAATGATTTGTCAGAAGAATTAATTTTTCAAGCTGAAGAAGAATTAAAATCAAAGCTGTCTGATAGTCAAATTGTTAAAGGTAGTTTTTCAACACAAGTAATAGAAGAGTCTTTTTCAGCAGAGGTGGGTGACGAAGTTGAAAGTATAAGTTTAGAATTAACTGCTAAAGTAACTGCTTTAAGAATAAGCCAAGAGCAGCTAATTGCCATAGCTGAACAGGTTTTAGGCAAAACTGTCGATTCTAATTTGGAAATTAAAGACGGTAGTTTAAGGGCAAAACTTGATGTTAATGAGGAGAGCGAAGAAAATCTTATTTCAGGAAAATTAACCTTGCTAGGAAAAGCTTATCCAAGGATTGATGAGCAAGATTTAAGTCGTCAATTAGCAGCAAAAAGAGAAAAACAAGCTAAGCAATTAATTCGCAGTCAATATCCTAGAATTTACCGCTATGAAATATCTTATCAGCTTCCAACTTTGAAAATTTTATCTTACTTGCCAAGTCAGCCGGAAAACATTATTATTGAAATAAAGGAATAAAAATGTCTCTTTATGGATACTATAAATCACCAATTAAATATAGTTTTAAAGAAAGTAAGGATAAGACCAGCCGGCGAAAGGCTCTATCATTAATATTTTCTATTTTGGGGATGGTTTTGGTCGGCAACGCGGTTATTCCCTTAATTAATTTTCAGCTTCAATATTCTAACCGATTTAGCGGAAAAATGTTATCTCCTATTTCTAATCATCGAACACAAACACTGGGAGCAATAAGTGCTTCTGCTCAGGAAGAAGATAAAGATTATACTTTGATTTCGTCTTGGTTTGAAGAACCAGTGAATTTAGCCGCTGATAATAATCCAAATATTACTGATTATCGAATTTCAATTCCTGCTTTAGGGCTTGAAAACGCTTGGGTGCAAATTGGCGGCGAGGATTTGAAAAAAAAGCTTATCCATTATCCGGATACTGCCCTGCCGGGCCAATTGGGAAATGCAGTTATTTTTGGCCATTCGGTTTTGCCCCAATTTTATAATCCGAAAAACTACTTGACTATTTTTTCTACTCTTTATACATTGGAACAGGGTAGCAAAATTAAAATTAATTATGATGGAATAATTTATGAGTATTTGGTTGAAAAAATGTTTGAAGTTTCACCAAGCGATGTTTCTGTTCTTGAACAACGTTATGACGGTCGTTACTTGACTTTAATAACTTGTTCACCTCCTGGAACTTATATAAAAAGATTAATAGTTCGAGCTCGTTTAGTTTATTAGTTGTAGATAATTTTATTTAGTGGTAGAATCCAACACCATTAAAGTTAAAATTTAATTATAAATTTATCTTAATTAAGGAGGTGGATGATGTTTAAAAATATAATTGCTCCAATTCAAGCTTGGTTATTATCCCAAGGCAGGTGTGTTGGCTGTGGAAACCCTCTTGATAAGGGGAAAATAGAAGAAAGAGAAGATGGAACAAAAAAAGTTACTTGTAAGTGCGGCCGAATATTTATATACGATCCCAAAAAGGATAGTTATCGTCGAGCTCTATTTGAAGAAGTATAAATATAGGGAATAGTGATTAGGGGTTAGTTGTGATGAAGAAACTTATTCTACTTTTTTTCCCCCTACTGGTTTTATCGCTTGTTGGCGGCTTTTTTTATTATCAAATAAATTTGCAGCCAGCTGGAGGAGAGGAGGAAGTCGTTTTTGTTATTAACCGCGGCGATTCTTCAAGGTCAATTGCACAACGGTTAAAAAAACAGGGATTAATTAAAAATGAATATGTTTTTTTAATTTATCTTCAACTAACTAATCAGGCTAAGAAGCTTCAAGCAGGAAGTTTTCGGTTATCAGTTAATGATTCTGTTCCTGAAATTGTCAATCAGCTTCAGTATGGCAGAATTGATGTTTGGGTAACCTTTATTGAAGGATATCGGCGTGAACAGTATGCCGAGTTATTAAATGAAAAAATGGGTTTATCAATTGAAGAATTTTTAAGTTTAACTGAAGGCAAAGAAGGACGATTATTTCCTGACTCTTATTTACTGCCTAACGATATTCTAGTTCCTCAGGTAATTAAGAAATTAACAGATAATTTCCAGGAGAAATGGTCAGAATTAGATAATCAAACCGGCTTTAGTCAAAATGAGGTTTTAATTTTAGCTTCTTTAGTGGAAAGAGAAGTTAAATTGGACAAAGATCGAAAAATTGTTAGTGGAATATTAATTAAACGATTAGAAGATGACTGGCCGCTTCAAGTTGATGCTAGTGTTCAATATGTTAAGGGCGATGCTGACAATTGGTGGCCCAAAATTAGTGGCAGCGATTTGAGGGACATTGACTCTCCTTACAATACATATTTATATAAAGGTATTCCACCAGCACCAATTTGTAATCCCTCTTTGAGTTCAATCAAAGCTGTTATAAATTTTCAACCAACTGATTATTGGTATTATCTGTCTGACCAGCAAGGAAATATTCATTACGCTCGAAGTTTGGAAGACCATAATGCAAATATTAAAAACTATCTTGAATAATAAGTTTATTGTGTTATAATAGTTACACTCTAAAGGAGACGGACCTAGGTCCGTGTCTTTTTTTGGTCTAGGCAAAAATTTTTATGGCAAAGAAAAGAACTTATCTGGGCAAGAAACCATTTACCCCTCAACCGATTGACTTAACTCAGGTTCAGAAAAAGTCTTGGCAGAGGTTTATTGATTATCAACTGAATGAAATAATTCAGTCTACTGTTCCAATAGAGGATTATACCGGCAAGAATTGGCGGCTAGAGTTTGGAAAACTAAAATTAGGTAAACCTTCGGTTACTGCGGAAGAAGCTTTTCGAAAGGACCTTTCTTATTCTGCTCCAGTAGAAATTGAAGCTAAATTAACAAACAAGCGGAAAAACAAAACACAAAAGGAAGATGTTTTTTTGCTTAATTTGCCTTTAATGACAGACCGGGGGACATTTATTATCAGCGGAATTGAACGGTGTGTTCTTAATCAGCTGGTTCGATCGCCGGGTGTTTACTTTATAAGTGAGGAAGATGAACGAACCGGCAAAATACTTTATGAGGCTGAAATTAGGCCTTTACGTGGTTCTTGGCTTGAGTTTTTAATCAGTCGTCGGGGGATTATTTATGCCCGAATTGACCGGAGAAGAAAGTTTCCAGCGACAGTTATTTTTAGGTCCTTGGGAATAGAAACAAACCGTGATTTAATTGATACTTTTGGTAAATTTATTCAACCGACAATTGAACAAGACCCAACTGAAAATCAAGATCAAGCTTTGCTTGAGTTTTATCAAAAAATTAGGCCGGGAGAACCAGCAGTTTTAGAAACTGCCCGTAATAATTTCCGTCAGCGCTTTTTTGAGCTTCGAACCTATGAATTAGGCCAGGTCGGCAGGTATAAAATTAATAAGCGCTTAGGTTTATCTTTTGATGATGAGAAAAAAGAAAACTGGGTTTTAAAAAAAGAAGATCTAGTATCGACAGTGAAATATTTAATTTCTCTTCAAAAAGGAAAAGCAGAAAAGGTTGATGATATTGACCATTTGGCTAACCGAAGAATTCGTCAAGTTGGCGAAATTGTTACCCAAGTGGCTTTGCGGTCAGCGACAATGAGATTTGAACGAATGGTCAAAGAAAGAATGAGCATGGCCAGTCCAAACAAAGAAGGAACAACTCCAACACGGTTAGTTTCTTCACAAGTTTTTACTAATGCCATAAATTCATTTTTTAGAACCAGCCAGTTATCTTCAATTTTAGAACAAACTAACCCCTTATCAGAATTAGATTTGCTGAGAAGGGTAACTGTTCTTGGCCCTGGTGGTTTAAGCAGGGAACGGGCTTCATTTTCAATTCGAGATATTCATGATTCCCAATACGGCCGCATTTGTCCAATTCGGTCTCCTGAAGGAATGAACATTGGTTTGGTTACTTATTTGGCTTTATTTGCCCAAGTCAATAAATACGGTTTTTTAGAGGCGCCTTATCGTAAAGTTAAAAAGATAAAGTCTGGCGGAAAAACCAAAATGAAAGTAACTGACGAAGTAGTTTATTTGCCGGCTGATGATGAAGAAAATTATTATATTACTAACGAGGGAGTTGAAATTAATGGTGACGGTTTTATTACTCAAGACTGGGTTCCGGTTAGGCATCAAGGAGAGTTTTTTGAATCTCAGGTGGAAAACGTCCAATTAATTGATTATGTTTCTCAACAAGTCTTGGGTATTGCCGCTGCTTTAATTCCTTTTGTTTCTCATGATGAGCCTCAGCGGGCTTTAATGGGAGCTCACATGTTGTGTCAGGGGACACCTTTGGTTAAAACAGATTCACCGGTGATTGGGACTGGATTAGAACCTATTGTTGCTCGGGCAATGGGATGGGTTAAAGAGGCCGAAGAATCGGGAACAGTTGAACAGGTAGATGGAGATAAAGTAGTTGTTAAACCAAAAGGTAAAAAAAGTTCGAAAACTTATCCAGTAACCAAGTTTAAACGGACAAGCCCCTATGGAACTTGTTTCAGTCAACGGCCAGTAGTTGAACCGGGCGATAAAATTAAAAAGGGACAATTAATAATTGATGGGCCTGGGTGTCATCAAGGCGAGTTTGCTCCGGGCAAGAACTTACTTATTGCCTATGCTCCTTTTGAAGGTTTGGTTTATGAAGATGCGATTGCAATTTCTGACCGTTTGCTTGAAGATGACACTTTTACTTCGATTCAGATTGAGGAATATGAAGCTGAAGTTGTTGATACCAAACTTGGTCCGGAAGAGGTTACCCGGGATATTCCCAACGTGGCTGAATCTGATCTAGCTAATTTAACAGAAGATGGAATTGTTGTTGTTGGTGCAAATGTTAAATCTCATGATATTTTAGTTGGTAAAGTTGAGCCAAAGGGTGAAAAAGAATTAAGTGCAGAAGAACGGTTATTAAGAGCAATTTTTGGGGAAAAAGCAAAAGATGTTAAAGATACCAGTTTGCGTGTTCCTCATGGAGAAAGTGGAACGGTTATTGATGTTAATATTTTAGATAGAGACGAGGGCGATGAGTTAAATCCGGGAATAAACAAAATTGTAAAGGTTTCTGTTGCTCAACAGCGAAAAATAAAAGTAGGCGACAAATTAGCTGGACGTCATGGAAATAAAGGCGTGATTTCCAAAATAGTTCCGCGACAGGACATGCCTTATTTAGAAGATGGGACGCCAGTAGATATTATTATTTCACCTTTGTCAGTTATTTCCCGAATGAATCTTGGTCAAATAATGGAAACTCACTTGGGTTGGGCAGCGAAAAAATTAGATAAAAAATTGGCTTTGCCTGTTTTTGGCAATTTGTCTGAAAAAGAAATGATCGAAATGTTGAAAAAAGCTGATTTGCCGATTTCGGGCAAGGCCCGTTTATTTAACGGGAAAACCGGCCAACCTTATGACCAAAAAGCAGTCGTTGGAGTTGCTTATATTATGAAGTTGATTCATATGGTTCAAGACAAGGTTCATGCCCGATCTACCGGTCCTTACTCTTTAGTCACCCAGCAACCGCTTGGAGGTAAGGCGAGGATGGGCGGTCAGCGTTTAGGTGAAATGGAAGTTTGGGCCCTGGAAGCACATAAAGCCTTTTTAACTTTGCAAGAAATGCTGACAATTAAGTCTGATGATGTGAGCGGTCGCGGTGAAGCTTTTCAAGCGATGATTAAAGGCCGGCCGATTCCAGATCCCGGTATTCCAGAATCATTTAAGGTTATGGTTAAAGAACTGGCTGGTTTAGGATTAAAAGTTAATCCTGTTAAGGAAGAATAATATGTCTAATAAACTTAAAAAAAGAGATATGAGCTTTGAAGGTTTTGGTGACCTAGCAGAATTTGACGGTTTGAGAATAAAATTAGCTTCTCCTGAAGAAATTTTAAGCTGGTCACACGGTGAAGTAACCGAACCGGAGACAATTAATTATCGGACTTGGAGACCAGAAAAAAACGGTCTTTTTTGTGAAAAAATATTTGGGCCGACAAAAAATTATCAATGTTATTGCGGAAAATACAAAAAAAGGCGTTATAAGGGGGTTGTTTGTGATAAATGTGGTGTTGAGGTAACTCATTCTCAGGTTAGAAGAGAGAGAATGGGGCATATTACATTGGCAGCTCCAGCTGTTCATCTCTGGTATTGGAGAAATATATTTTCTCCCTTATCTTATTTACTTAATATTTCCCGGAAGGACTTAGAAGGTGTTATTTATTTTACCCGCTATATGGTATTAGAGTGCGACGGAAGGGTTCAAAGAGGAGCAGCATCTAAAATTGAAGAAGGAATTGATGTTAAAAAGAAAGCAATTTCTAAGACAGTTGAAGAAAAAATGAAAAAGCTTCAACAATCAAAAGACAAAGAAGAAAAGAAATTAGGAAAAGAGATAAAGCACGATGACCAGTTGGCAATTGCTAAAGAAGAGTTAAATGTTAAATTTAGGCAAAAAAAGCAACGTTTAAAAAATAAAGAAGCAGTTGAACATGAAAAATTAGATGAATTAAAAGAGGACCTAATTGACAAGGCAGAATCAATTGATGTTTTATCTGTTCTTACTGAACCAGAGCTTTATCATTTAAGACAATTTGGTGCTGATGATTTTTTTGAGGTTGAAGTCGGGGCAGAAGCAATACTTAAAGTTTTAAAAGATTTCAAATTAAAGACTAGGGTTAAAAAGTTAAGAAAATCACTTAAGAAAACAAGAAGTAAACAGAAAAAAAAGAAATTAATGCGCCGAATCCGGGTTATAAATGGTATGTTAAAAGCTGAAGTAGAGCCCTCTTGGATGGTGTTAAGAACTTTACCGGTTATTCCACCAGAACTTCGTCCTATGGTCCAGCTGACTGGTGGCCGGTTTGCTACTAGTGATTTAAATGACCTTTATCGGCGTGTAATTAACCGCAATAATCGGCTAAAAAGGTTGATGGAATTGGGTGCGCCAGAAATCATTTTAAGAAATGAAAAGCGGATGTTGCAAGAATCTGTTGATATGTTAATTGATGCCTCAAGAAGTAGGCGTCAGCGCTATTCTAAACGGCCGCCAAGGTCATTATCTGATTTGCTTAAAGGAAAAAAGGGCAGATTTAGACGTAACTTATTGGGTAAGCGAGTGGATTATTCTGGTCGAAGTGTAATTGTTAGTGGTCCAAAATTAAAACTTAATGAATGTGGTTTACCAAGAGAAATGGCTTTGGAATTATTCCGGCCGTTTATTCTTAGGGAAATGATTTTAAGAGGTTTAGCGCCTAACGTAAGAAGTGCTAAAGGGATTTTAGACCATAAACCGCCAGAGGTTTATGATATTTTAGAAACAGTTGTAAAAGACAAATTAGTTTTACTTAATCGGGCGCCGACGTTACACAAGTTGTCCATTCAGGCTTTAAAGCCAATATTAATTGATGGTTTGGCAATTCAAATCCCGGCTTGTATATGTTCTGGTTTTAATGCTGACTTTGATGGTGACGAAATGGGTGTTCATTTACCTCTTTCTAAAAAAGCGCAAAAAGAAGTTAAAGAAAAAATGATGCCGAGAAGTAATTTGCTTAAGCCGGCCAGTGGACGGCCAATTTCTGTTCCTACCAAAGAAATGGTAGTTGGTTGTTATTATCTGACTTCGGTTCGAACAGAAGATTTAGGTTTGTTAGAAAATAAAAAAGAAAGCTTACAAAAAGTATCTCTTTTTGGTGACCCAGAGGAGGCCCTAATTAGTTGGAGGACAAATAAAATTGGGGTCCGGCAACTCATTGGGGTTAGAATTAATAAGGAGATGATTTTAACAACAGTCGGTCGGATTTTATTTAATCAAGCATTGCCGAAAGAGTTAGGTTTTATTAATCAGCCAGTAGAATCAGGTGAGGTTAAAAAGTTGATTAATAATGCTTATAAAAATTTAGATGAGAAAAAAGTGGTTGATTTAATTGACCGGCTGAAAGATTTAGGATTTTGGGGGGCAACTTATTCTGGTATTTCTCCTTCTATTTTTGATTGTAAATTATTGCCCGACAAAGAAAAAATTATTGAAGAAGCAAATCAAAGAGCAAGCCAAATTGAAGAGAATTATCGAGAAGGTTTAATAACTGCTAATGAAAAAAATGAATTAACTCAGAATATGTGGATTGAAACAACAGAAACTATTGCCGATTTGACTTGGGACCGATTCGGCGCTGATGACCCAATTAAAATGATAAGTGACGCTGGTATAAGTAGAGTTTCAAGAGACCAAATAAAACAAGTTTCAGGAATGAGGGGATTAATTGTTGACCCGCTCGGTCAAATTGTTCCCTTACCGACTAAATCTAACTTTAGGGAGGGCCTTTCCGTTTTTGAATATGTAACCGGTGCTCGTGGATCAAGAAAAGGATTGACTGATACAGCTTTAAAAACTGCTGATGCCGGGTATCTTACCCGTCGGCTGGTTGATGTTGCTCATAGCAGTTTGGTTAGAGAAGAAGATTGTGGAACAACCAGGAAAATGATTATTAATAGGGACGGAGAACGACTTAAATCATTTGCCAAGAGAATTCATGGTCGTTATTTAGCTGAAAAAGTTGTTGATCCAGAAAATAATAAAGTTTTATTTAAAAAGGGCCATTTAGTTGATGAAGAAGAAGCTGAGTTAATTAATGAAAAGGGAGTTAGTCAAGTTGCTGTTCGTTCTCCACTTTACTGCCGAACAAAGTATGGGGTTTGTTCTAAGTGTTACGGATGGGACATGTCAAACAAAAAACCTGTTCAAATTGGAACTCCGGTAGGTGTAGTTGCCGCTCAATCTATTGGTGAACCAGGAACACAATTAACAATGAGAACTAAACATGCAGGTGGAGTTGTTGGCAAGGATGTTACCCAAGGCTTGCCGAGAGTAGAAGAATTGTTAGAGGTTAGAACTCCCAAAAACTTGTCACCTTTAGCGGAAGTTGATGGAAAGGTTAAAATTAAAGAAACAGAACAGGGGTATCAAATCAGCCTTATTAGTGGGCGGGGCAAAAAAAAGAAAAGCGTTTCTTACCGTGTTCCCCTGACTAGTCAGTTAAAAGTTGAAGATGGTCAGCCGGTATCCAAGGGGACACAGTTGGCCTCTGGCTCTCTGGATGTTGAACAGGTATTAGAAGTTTTAGGCTTGCGTCGAGCCCAGCTTTATTTATTGAAAGAAGTTCAGGCGGTTTATGAGTCTCAGGGAATTACTATTCACGATAAGCATGTAGAAACTTTAATTAGAGAAATGAGCAGTCGTGTGAAGATTATTCGGCCTGGTGATTCTGATTTCTTAATTGGTGAATTTGTTGAACAACCAATATATCAGGAAACAAATGAAGAATTAAAAGAGGCGGGTAAAAAGCCAGCAAAAGGGCGAAGAGTTATTCTTGGCTTGATTAAAGCGGCTCTTAATACCTACTCTTGGTTATCAGCAGCTTCATTTCAACATACAACCAATGTTTTGACCGAAGCTTCAATTTTGGGCAAAGTTGACCCAATGATTGGTTTAAAAGAAAATGTTATTGTCGGTCGTAAAATTCCAGTCACTCCTGAAAGAGCAAGGCTTGAATAAAATTAACCTAATTAACCCAATTATGTTATAATGTATAGCGATATAATTTTAAAATTTTTATTATGCCAACAATTAATCAATTGGTCCGAAAGGGCCGTAAGCAACCAAAAAAGAAATCAAAAAGTCCGGCTTTGCACGGAAAATTAAATACGATAAAGGGCAGAGTAATTGATGTTCAATCTCCGCAAAAACGGGGGGTTGTTACTCAAGTTAAAACTATGGCCCCGAAAAAGCCGCATTCAGCCTTAAGGAAAGTGGCTAAGGTTCGTTTATCTAATCATCGAGAAGTCACTGCTTATATTCCCGGCGAAGGTCATAATTTAGCAGAACACTCAATCGTTATGATTCGTGGAGGACGTGTTCGGGACTTGCCGGGTGTTAAATATCATGTAATTCGTGGCGTTGCTGATTCTAGTGGGGTTGTTGGCCGTAAAACAAGTCGCAGTAAATACGGGACACCGAAGGCAGAAATACCTGAAAGTGGTGGTTCAACTGACCAGGAGTTGGAGGAAGCTTAAAATGTCGAGAAAAGGATCAATAAAACCAAGAGAAGTTAAAAAAGACCCGGTTTATAACAGCCGTTTGGTAACCAAACTAATTAATCGGGTGATGAAAGACGGCAAAAAATCAGTTGCCAGAAAACAGGTTTATCAGGCTTTTGAAATAATCAAGAAAAAAGAAAAAACTGATCCGATGACGGTTTTTAGACAGGCAATGAATAATATCCGCCCGGATAAAGAAGTTCGGTCTCGTCGAGTTGGTGGAGCTGCTTACCAGGTTCCGATGCAGGTTCGCGGGCCGAGAAAGGATTCTCTGGCAATCAGGTGGATAATTAATTCTGCCCGTCAACGCCCAAATTCTGAATATCATACTTATGGAAAAAAGCTGGCCGCTGAAATAATTGATGCTTATAACCAGCAAGGTGGTGCTTACAACAAAAAAGAGCAGATTGAACGCGCTGCTGAAGCCAATAAAGCCTTCTCTCACCTCCGCTGGTAATTTATCAGGTAATACCAGGATTTAACCTGTGTTTGTTTACCCATGCTAAAGGGATAAATTAGTTATCACGGTTGAGAAAAACCGTTTAAACTTTTAGGTCAAATCTTATGTAAAATAATTCAAAATAAAAAAGATAAAAAATCCTCCTCCAACTACTACGATCGTAGTAGTTAGGGGAGGAAAATTAAAACAGGATTCCTAATAATTTGCGGTGCCTATTCATTTATTTGCTTCTCAAGTTTGGTTGTGATAATATATTTATTGCATTATTCGGAAGAGTAATCTCCCGCCGAAAGGCCCTTGAAATTGGTTTTTAACGGCGGGGATATTTTTGACTTATGGCACAACCAATTGAAGTAACAGAAAACCGGGATGTTCCGATGGAGAAAATAAGGAACATTGGAATTATTGCACATGTTAATGCTGGTAAGACAACAACTACTGAGCGGATGTTGTTTGAAACCGGCAGGACTTATAAGTTGGGTTCAGTTGATGAGGGTTCAACAGTCACCGATTGGATGGACCAGGAGCGTGAGCGGGGCATAACAATTGTTTCAGCGGCGGTGACAACTTTTTGGCGGGACCACCGGATTAATATTATTGATACTCCTGGACATATTGATTTTACGGCTGAAGTTGAACGGTCACTTCGGGTTTTAGACGGCGCAGTAATGGTTTTTGACGGTCGAACTGGTGTTGAAGCGCAATCAGAAACGGTTTGGCACCAAGCAGACAAATATTCAGTTCCCAGAATTTGTGTTTTTAATAAATTAAATTTAGTTGGAGCTGATTTTGAAGGCTCAGTTGAAAGTATCCGGGCAAGGTTAGGAGCAAATGCTTCACCTATACAACTTCCTTTGGGCTTGGGACATGATCTTCAGGGGGCAATTAATTTAGTTACCATGAAGGCCTATAAATATGATGGAGTCGAAGATAATAAACTTGAGGAAATTGAAATACCAAAGGATTTTTTGGATAAAGTTGAGATTTATCGTGAGAAATTAATTGAAAGTGTTGCTGAAGTTGATGAGACTATTTTACAAAAATTTTTAGAAGGTGAAAAAATTGAAGTTGATGAGCTTAAACAAGCAATTAGAAAAGGCGTGATTAATGGAGAATTTTTTCCGATTATGGGTGGAGACAGCCGGACGGTTAGTGTGCAATTGGTATTGGATGCGATTGTTGATTATCTACCTTCACCTTTGGACTTGCCTCCGGCAGAAGGGATTAATCCTAAAACAAAGAAAGAGGAAAAGCGCCAGCCGAAAAAAGATGAACCATTTTCAGCTTTGCTGTTTAAGATTCAAACTGACCCCCATGTTGGCAAATTAGCTTATTTAAGGATTTATTCCGGCAGCTTAGAAAGTTCTTCCAAAGTTTATAACCCGACGCAGAATCGAACTGAGCGTGTTGGCCGCTTATTATTGATGCATGCTGATAAACGAGAAGGAATTGATGAAGGGTATGCCGGAGAAATTGTTGCTGCTATTGGACTGAAAGATTCAGTTACTGGAGATACTCTTTGTGATGCTTCAAATCCGGTTATTTATGAAAATATTGAGTTTCCCGAACCAGTTATATCATTGTCAATCGAGCCGGAAACTAAGGCAGACCAGGAAAAATTAAGTGCTGCCTTGAATAAATTTATGGAAGAAAACCCGACTTTTCAAACAAAAATTGACCATGATACCGGCCAAACAATTATTTCTGGTATGGGTGAGCTGCATTTGGAAATTTTGGTTGAACGGATGAGGCGTGAATTTGGAGTTAATGTTAAAACCGGTAAACCACAGATTGCCTACAGAGAAGCAATAACCAAAACAGTTGAGGCAGAAGGCCAATATATTCGGCAGAGCGGTGGACGCGGTCAATACGGCCATTGTTTATTAAGGCTTGAACCTCGGGAAAGGGGCGAGGGCTTTTTATTTGAATCAGAGATTAAAGGAGCGTCAATTCCGGACAACTTTATTCCAGCTATAGAAAAGGGAGCAAAAGAGGCGACTGAAAAAGGTATTATTGCTGGTTATCCTTTGGTTGATGTTAAAGTGGTTGTTTATGACGGCAGTTACCATGAAGTTGATTCTTCTGATATGGCTTTTAAAATTGCCGCTTCTATTGCCACTCAAAAGGCGGCTAGAAGAGCTGATCCGGTTTTATTGGAGCCGATTATGAAATTAGAAGTAAATACACCAGATGAGTTTTTAGGTCAGGTAATTGGTGATTTATCGTCCCGCCGGGCCAAAATTTTAGGAACTGAAACCAGAGGAAAATTAAAAGTAATTAATGCTTTGGTTCCATTAGCCGAAGTGCGTGGTTATGCGACGATAATTAGAAGCTTGACACAGGGCAGAGGTTCTTTTTATATGGAGCCTTCTCATTATGAGAAAGTTCCGACTAATATTCAAGAAGAGCTTGTTGCAAATAGTACTACATAATGTTAAAATCTAGAAGAAAAATAAGTTAGTTATTATAGTTTTATTTAAGGAGGAAGTAAATGGCAAACGATCAGAAACAATTCGAAAGAGAAAAACCCCACGTTAATGTGGGAACAATTGGTCACATTGACCACGGTAAGACTACTCTTACTGAAGCAATTACTA
This sequence comes from uncultured Gammaproteobacteria bacterium, assembly GCA_964547295.1. Taxonomy (GTDB): domain Bacteria; phylum Patescibacteriota; class Microgenomatia; order UBA12405; family JAHJSD01; genus CAYSLZ01. The sequence continues at coordinate 23,258 of CAZJMH010000001.1, forward strand.
AAGTATTATCTGAGGAAGGTAAGGCAGAATATGTTCCTTATGAGGAAATTGCTAAAGGTGGAGTGGCTAGAGATTCAAATAAAATTTTAACCGTAGCAGTTTCACACCAAGAGTATGAAACTGATGCCCGTCATTATGCTCACATTGACTGTCCAGGTCACGCTGACTATATTAAAAACATGATTACTGGCGCAGCTCAAATGGATGGAGCAATTTTAGTTGTTTCTGCACCAGACGGTCCAATGCCGCAAACCAGAGAACATGTTTTGCTGGCTAAACAAGTAAATGTGCCGGCTATTGTTGTTTATTTAAATAAAACAGATTTAGTTGAAGATAAGGAGTTTTTGGATTTAGTTGAAATGGAAGTCCGCGAACTTCTCGACAAATATGAGTTTGATGGGGAAAATGTTCCCATTGTTTCTGGATCAGCATTAAAAGCTCTAGAAGGTGATGAAGAAGCAAAAAAGTCAATAAAAAACCTTCTTAAAGCAGTAGATGAGCATATTCCAACTCCTGAAAGAGACTTGGATAAGCCATTTTTAATGCCGGTTGAAGATGTTTTTTCAATTAAAGGCCGGGGAACAGTAGTTACCGGCAGGATTGAGCGAGGCAAAGTCTCGGTCAATGATAAAGTAGAAATTGTTGGCTTGGGTGAAACTCAAGAAACAGTAGTTACTGGAATAGAAATGTTCCACAAACAGCTAAAAGAGGGAATAGCCGGTGATAACGCTGGAGTTCTTCTTCGCGGTATTGAAAAGAAAGATGTTGAACGAGGGATGGTCTTGGCAAAACCGGGGTCAATTACACCTCACAAAAAGTTTGGGGCAGAAATTTATGTTCTCAAAAAAGAAGAAGGTGGCCGGCACACCCCGTTCTTTTCAGGATACCGGCCGCAGATTTATATTCAAACCACCGATGTTACTGGTGAGTTAAAACTGCCGGAAGGCGTAGAAATGGTTATGCCCGGTGATAATACCGAGGTAACCATACAATTAATTAAAAAGGTGGCCCTTGAGGAAGGTTCAAAGTTTGCTATTCGTGAAGGAGGCAAAACTGTTGGAGCTGGGGTAGTAACTAAGATAATAAAGTAAAACCTTGAAAATTTGGTAAATTACCAATGGCACAAATAGGTAATAAGATTCGAGTAAAGTTAAAAGCGTGGGATCATCGGATTATAGATGAGGCGGCAAGGAAAATAGTCGAAGCTGCAGTAACCACTGGTGCTCGGGTGAAAGGTCCAATGCCTTTACCGACAAGTAGAAAACTTTTTGTGGTTACTATTAGTCCTCATGGTGACAAAGATGCTCGAGATCATTATGAAGTTTTGACCCATAAGAGATTAATAGATATTGAAGAGGCAGGTGTGCGAACAATGGATAGTTTACAGCATTTGGATTTGCCTGCTGGGGTAGAGGTTTCGATTAAGATGGGCTAGCCTAATGCCAAATACTTAATGCTTAAAGCTAAATAATGATAAATAATAAATAATAGATTATAAATTATAAATTATTATTAATTACTGATTTTCAAAGGGCTTCGGCCCTAATTTTTTATGACAAAAGGATTTTTAGTAAAAAAACTAGATATGACACAAGTTTTTGGAGATAACGGAGAAATGATACCGGTAACTCGTTGTTTGGCCCTGCCGTGTATTGTTATTGGTGTAAGTAAAACTAATGGACATCGGGTTCAGTTGGCGGCAGGTGAAAGGAAAAGAGCAGATAAGCCGTTGAGAGGAATAATGAAGAAAGCAAAAATAAAAACTCCGCCAGCGGTTATTCGGGAGTTTGATTGGCATGATGAAAAAGAACCAAAATTAGGAGATAAAATCAAAGTTAGCCAAGTCTTTTCATCAGGAAATAAAGTTGATGTGATTGGAAAAAGTAAGGGAAGGGGCTTTACTGGTGTAGTTAAACGCTGGAATTTTAGAACTCAACCAAGAACACATGGTCAAAAGCAGCATTGGCGTGCGCCAGGTTCAATTGGAGCTCAAACACCCGGTCGAGTTATTAAGGGTAAAAAAATGCCTGGCCATTATGGTAATCAAAGAGTAACTGTTCAAAACTTAACTATTGTTGATATTGATGAAAAGAATGATTATTTGCTTATAAAAGGCGGCATACCTGGTTCAAGGAATAGTTGGTTACAGGTGATTAAAAATGACTGACCCTAATTTTAAATTGTCGGTTTTAGATAAATCAGGTAAAAAAACAACAGAGATGGAATTGTCGCCTCAACTATTTGGAGCTAAAGCTAATTCTAACCTAGTAGCTCAAGCTATTTTAGTTTATTTAGGCAACCAAAGAAAAGCTTATCCAAAAACAAAGCGCCGGGGTGAAGTTGAAGGTTCAGGTAAAAAAATTTGGGCCCAAAAAGGAACCGGGCGGGCTAGGCATGGTGACCGTTACGCCCCTATTTTTGTTGGAGGAGGAATAGCTCATGGGCCAAGAGGCAATCAGAAATATAATAAAAAATTACCAAAAAAAATGAAGAGCAAGGCCTTAATTTCAGTTTTATCGGCCAAGCAGGAAGAGGGTAAAATAAAGGCTGTCAAAGGTATAAAGCGGTTAAGAAAAACAAAATCGGCAGACGAGTGTATAAAGAATTGGTTTGGAGATAAATTTAATCCTCAAGAAAAATATTTATTAATAATTACTAAAAATTTAGAAGCAGTTAATCGAGCTTTTAGAAATTTGGCTTATTTAGACATAGTAGTAGCTGATCAACTTAATGTTTATCAGGCCTTAAATTATGATTGGCTAATATTTTTACCAGAGTCAATTAAAGTTTTAGAAAAACGATTATTGAAATGAAGTCAAGAGATATTATAAAGGAGCCGGTTTTAACTGAAAAGGCAATGGTTCTTCAAAAAGATGATTGCTACCTTTTTTGGGTTGATTTAAAAGCAAATAAAAATCAAATAAAAACCGCGGTTGAAGAAATGTTTAATGTAAAACCAAAATCAGTTCGGACAATGCGTTTATCGGGCAAAAAAAAAGCAGTTATTAAGTTATCTAAAGGCGATGAAATTTCATTGGCAAAACTAGATGAGTAAAAAAAGAATTAAAAAAATAACTAAAATTAGAAAGAAGAAAGGCGGCCGGGATGCAAGCGGCCATATAAGTGTTCGTAGCCGGGGAGGAGAACATAAGCGGTTTATTCGCCAAGTTGATTGGAAAAGAGATAAAAAGGATATTTCTGGAACTGTTAAAAATATTGAATATGACCCTAATCGAAGTGCGAATTTAGCTTTAATTAGTTATGCTGATGGTGAAAAACGCTATATTTTGGCACCAGCTGAATTAGAAGTTGGCGATACAATTATCGCCGCTGAAAATGCACCAATAAAGCCGGGCAATTCCTTGCCATTAAGTAAAATGCCGATTGGAATAGAAGTTCATAATGTAGAAATTAGACCTGGAAAAGGTGGTCAGATGGTCAGGGGGGCAGGAACAGCAGCAATAATTAAAAGTAAAAAAGATAAAATGATTAAATTAGAGTTGCCGTCAGGAGAAATAAGACTTTTTAATCGTAATTCCTGGGCGACTGTTGGTCAGGTCGGCAACGTTGAGCATATAGCCAAAAAACTTAAAAAAGCTGGTGACAGCCGCCGTCGAGGAATACGTCCGACAGTTAGGGGTGTTGCCCAGCATCCGAGCTCGCATCCCCACGGTGGGGGGCACGTAAGTAATATTGGTTTAAAAGCGCCGAAGACACCTTGGGGGAAAAAAGCAATGGGCAAAAGGACTAGAAATAAGAAAAAATATTCTGATAAATATATTGTTAAAAGGAGGAAAAAATGAAAAGTTCCCAAAAAGGGCCTTATATTGACCAAAAATTACTTAAACAAGTTAAAGACCAAAAAGATAAGGGCACTAAAGAACCAATTAAAACTTGGGCTAGGGCAAGCCATATTCCGCCGGAATTTGTTGGCTACACCTTCCAAGTTCATAATGGAAAAAACTTTGTTGATGTTTTTGTTACTGAAGAAATGGTTGCTCATCGTTTGGGTGAATTTGCGAAAACTCGGACGTTTCGAGGCCATGGACGCGTGGTAAAGAGGATTATTAAGAAAACGTAAAGAAGAAAGAATTACGATTTATGATTTATGAATTATGAACTCAAAACGTAAAGAAGAAAAGACTATTGTTAAAACTGAGGCAAAATTCTTGCCGATATCGCCAAGAAAGTTGCGTTTAATTGTTGAAGAGGTAAAAAGTTATCCACCTGAAGAGGCGCTTAAAAAGTTAAAGTTTATGAATAAAAAAGGGGCTGGTTTTTTATCTAAAGCTATTCGAACCGGGGTGGCCGACGGCGAACATAATTTTAATTTAAATAAGGATAAGTTGATTTTTGATGAGATTGTCGTTAATGAAGGACCAGTTCTTAAGCGGAGAGATAAATCAAAAAGAATGTTTCATTACGGAATAATTAAAAAACGCCGATCACATTTGGTTGTTAAATTAAAGGAGGAAGAGGATGGGACAAAAAGTTAATCCTGTTGCTTACCGGCTCGAGATAGAGGAAAGTCCATTTGAATGGAAGTCCCGTTGGTATGCAAATAAGGAGGATTATCAAAAACTGGCATTGGAAGATTATAAGGTTAGGCGCCTATTAGGTGAAGAATTGCGTTATGCTGGTTTGGTTACAACTAAAATTCTGCGTTTAAAGAACAAAATTAAGATTGTTTTACAAGTTAGTCGGCCCGGGGTTGTTATTGGAAGAGGCGGCAGCGGGCTTAGAGAGTTAAAAAACAAACTAGTTAATTTAATAGATATCCCTGATCCGGAAAAAAACATAGAAATAGAAGTAGATGAAGTTAAGAACGCAGAGTTATCAGCAAAATTAGTTGCTGAAAGAATTGCTCGGGGATTAGAGCGCGGTCGTCATTATCGAAGAAGCGTTAATCGGGCAATTGAGGCAGTTAGGAATGCCGGTGCAGAGGGTGTCAGGGTGGTTTTATCAGGCAGAATTGCTGGTGTTGAAGTTTCCCGAGTTGAAAAATTTGATTGGGGCAATGTTCCATTAAGTACATTACGAGCCAATATTGATTATTATCAGGAGCCAGCTTTAACTAAATCCGGATATGTTGGGGTTAAAGTTTATATTAACCGAGGGATGGAGGAGTAATGTTAGAGCCAAAAAAAACTAAATATCATCGACAATTTCGGGGAAAATTAAGAGGCAAAAGGGTTGCCGGTTCAAGATTGGCTTTTGGAGAATATGGGCTTAAGAGTTTGGGTCGCGGTTGGATAAGTGCTGCACAGTTGGAGGCGGCAAGAAAAGCAATGACCCATTATACTAAGAGGAAGGCAAAAATATGGATTAGGGTTTTTCCAGATAAGCCGGTGAGTAAAAAGGCGCCTGGTTCCCCAATGGGTGCTGGAAAAGGAGAATTAGACCATTGGGCAGCAACTGTCCGGCCGGGAAGAATAATTTTTGAATTGGAAGGTGTTGATCAGGAAATTGCTAATGAAGCATTAAGAAGGGCAGGAAATAAGCTGCCTGTTAAAGTAAAGATTATTAGAAAAAAAGGAAAATGAAAAAAAAGGAAAAAGAAAATTTAGTTCAAAAAAATGTTTCTGAATTAAAACAAGGTTTGGATGAAGCTGAAAAGGCTTTAATTGAGGCCAAGTTTAAGCTGTCAAAAGGACAATTGCAAAATGTCCGTTTGCCAAGAAAATTAAGAAATAAAATCGCATTTATTAAAACAATAATTAGTCAAAAGGAGAAAAAAAATGTCTAAAATATTTACTGGAAAAGTTGTTTCAGACAAAATGCAAAAAACTGTTGTTGTTGAGATTAAACAACGAAAACCTCATCCTCAGTATAAAAAAGTGGTTGAAAAACGAACCAAAATTTATGCAGATGACCAAATTGGTGCTAAAGAGGGTGATATAGTTGTGGTAAAAGAAACTAGGCCGTTAAGTAAATTAAAGCGGTTTAGGGTTATTAAAATAAAATGATTCAATTAAGGTCAATTTTAAAACCAGCTGGAAATTTAGGCCCAAAAAAAATTAGGGTAATAAGAGTTTTAGGTAATGTTCGCCAAGATGCGGCGACTCTTGGTGATGTGGTTGTTGCTTCCGTTCTTAAATCTTCGCCTAATGCAGCGGTCAAAAAGGGAGAAAAAGTTAGAGCAGTGATTATCAGAACAAGAAAAGAAAAGAGGAGAAAGGACGGTTCTTATATTAGGTTCGACGACAATGCGGCAGTAATTATAGATAATGATAAGCGTCCAAAAGCAACCAGAATTTTTGGACCGGTTGCCAGGGAAGTTAAACGGAAAGGTTTTTCTAATGTGGCCGCTATGGCAAGGGAGGTTTTATGAAAATTAAAAAAGGTGATAGGGTCAAAGTTATACTAGGAAAAGATCGAGGAAGGACGGGAATAGTAAAGAGGGTTCTTCCAAAGGAAAATAAACTAGTTGTTGAGGGAATAAATATTGCCAAAAAACACGTTAAACCAAGGGGCGACGACCAAAAGGGTGGTATAATAAGGGTTGAAAAGCCATTACCAGTTAGTAAAGTAATGGTTGTTTGTCCTGGTTGTGGTCAGCAGACAAGAATTGGTTATCAAATAAATCAAAAAGGTAAAAAGAATAGAATTTGCCGGAAATGCGGAACAGTAATAAGTAAACAGTAATAAAATGTTGAATAAACAATTTGAAGAAAAAATTAAACCAGAATTAAAAAAAGATTTAAAGGTTAAAAATACCTTAGCTGTCCCTCAAGTTGAAAAAGTAATTATTAATATGAGAGTTGTTGAGGGTAAAGAAAATAAAGAAGCGATTAAAAAACCAATGGAAGAATTAGCCCGGATTACTGGTCAAAAACCCAGGGTTTGTCGTGCCCGGCGGTCGATTTCCGGTTTTAAATTAACCCAGGGAGATCCTATTGGTTTAAAAGTAACCTTAAGGGGCAAAAAAATGTATGATTTTTTAGAAAAATTATTTCATTTAGTTTTACCTCGGGTTAAAGATTTTCATGGCTTATCAGTTGATCAGTTTGACCAGTATGGCAACTATAATTTGACTTTAAAAGATCAAAGTGTTTTCCCAGAAGTTGATGTTGATAAGATTGAGAAGACTAGAAGTTTACAAATTACTATTGTTACTACCTCTGAAGAGGTTAGTAAGTCAAAAAAATTATTATTAAATTTAGGTTTACCTTTAGAAAAGGAATAAAATGGCAAAGAAATCAAAAATAGTTCGAGAAAAAAAAGATTTGAAATACGAAACCAGATATACTAATCGATGTAAAATATGTGGTCGGCCAAGAGGTTACATTCGATTTTTTGGTTTATGCAGATTGTGTTTTAGAAAATTGGCTGACAAGGGAATGTTACCAGGTGTTAGAAAAGCTAGTTGGTAAAGAAAATGGATACAGTTGCTGATTTATTAAGCCAAATTAAAAACGCCTATATGGCTCGAAATCAAGAGGTTATTACCCCTTGGTCTAAGTTTCGCCAGAGTTTATTGGAAATATTAGAAAAAGCTGGCTATATTGGAAAAGTTAAAATTAAAAAAGATGATAAAAAGAGAAAACAGCTTTTTATTAAACTTGTTTACGATGATCAAGGGCGGCCGATAGTTTCTCAAATAAAAAGGGTTTCCCGTCCCGGATGTCGTATTTATACAACGGCTGATAAAATACCGTTTGTTCTTAATGGTTTAGGGACGACGGTTATATCGACCTCGCAAGGTTTAATGACTGGAAGTGAGGCTAGAAAAAAGAATTTAGGTGGAGAAATTATTTGTCAATTATATTAAAAAGATGTCAATAATCGGAAAACAACCAATAAAAATACCAGATTCAGTTACGGCTACCTTTAAAAAAAATAGCGTTGAGGTAAAGGGCCCAAAAGGTGTTTTGAGTTTATCAATTCCGGTAGGAATTAATCTTGACCAAAAGGACGGTCAAGTTGTAGTTAGTCGTAAAAATGATACCAAGCGCTTAAAATCTATACATGGGACAATCAGAAATTTAATTCAAAATATGATTGTTGGGGTAACCGAGGGCTGGGTTAAAAAATTGGAGGTGGTAGGAACTGGTTATGGTGTTCAAAAACAAGACGATAATTTGGTTTTTAAGCTTGGTTATTCGCATCCAGTTGATTTTGAGGCGCCAAATGGTATTCAATTTGAAGTTGATAAAAATGTAGTTAGTGTTAAGGGGACAAATAAAGAATTGGTTGGTAACATTGCTGCCAAAATTCGCCGAATCAGTCCGCCTAATATTTATCATGGAAAAGGAATCCGTTATCTTGATGAGCATATTAAACTGAAACCGGGCAAAGTTGCTAAAGTTGGCGGAGCCGGGGGAGGCATAGAGGGATAAAATGATTAAAAAAACATCAAAAGAAAGAAGAAAAACTAGAATAAGGGGTAAAATCAAGACTAGTGGAAAAGGTAGGAAGTTGACTGTTTTTCGGTCTAACCAATATCTTTGGGCGCAAATCATTGATGTTCCTAGTGGTAAAACTTTAGTCGGCGCTAACGGTAAAAATTTGTTAAAATCAAGGCCTAAATTAGTTAATAAAACAAAAACCGAGCGTGCTTTTGAATTAGGTAAAGAAATTGCTAAAAAAGCTCAAAAAAAAGAGATTAAAAGAGTAGTTTTTGACCGAGGCTCTTATCGGTATCATGGACGAGTTAAGGCTTTGGCAGAGGGAGCAAGAGCAGGAGGACTACGATTATAGTTGATTATAGTTTAAAATTAAAACTTTTAAAAAATGCCAGATAAAAATAAAAAGACTAACCAGGAAGAAGAGCAAGACCGATTGATTCAATCAGTTATTAATATTAGTCGGACGTCTAAAAAGACAAAAGGAGGTAACCGGATTGGTTTTACTGCATTAATGGTTGTTGGTGACGGTAAGGGCAGTCTTGGTTTGGGACTAGGAAAAGCAAAAGATGTTCGGACAGCAATTAATAAAGGTGTTCGTTTGGCTAAAAAAAAGATGGTTGAAGTTCCCCTCGAGGGAAAATCAATTCCATTTGCAATTGAACACAAGAAAAAAGCAACTAAAATTTTATTAAAGCCGGCTAAACAAGGCACAGGTTTGATTGCCGGCGGTCCAATTAGAGACATTGCAGATGCTGCTGGAATACAGGATTTAGTGGCGAAAGTTTTTGGGTCAAGAAATAAGTCTAATGTTGCTTATGCGGCTTGGGAAGGATTAAAGAAGATAAAAAGAGTTAGGGAAAAGCATCAATTTTTGTCTAAAAGTTAAAGGCTTAAAATACAATGATAAAATTACATAACTTACCGAAAATAACCGATAAAGAAAAAAAACGTCTTGGTAGAGGCTATGGCAGTGGCAAGGGCGGCCATACTACCAATCGAGGAATGAAAGGAACAAAGGCCCGGTATAATGTCCCTTTAACCTTTGACGGAACTAAGATAAAAAAGGGTTGGTTAAAAAGGCTTCCTTTTTGGCCAGGTAAAGGTAGACAAAAAGGATCACCTTCAAAAATAGCAATAAATTTAGATTGTCTAGAAACTAATTTTAAGAACAAAGATCAAGTTAATTTAGAAACCTTAAAAAATAAAGGTCTTATTTCCAAGGGTGAACTTCGAAGGGGGGTCAAAATATTGGCAAGAGGAAAATTAACAAAAAAATTGGTAGTTCAATTGCCATCTTCGGCAGAAGCAAAAAGAAAAATTGAAGCGGCTGGCGGCAGGGTGACTAAATGAAAAAATATTTAAAAAAAATTAAAATACTCGCTTCCGGTTTTAAAATAGATATAATTAGAAAAAAAATTGTTTTTACTATAGCAATTTTTGTTATTTTTCGGCTTATTTCATACATTCCAGTTCCCGGAATTGACACTACACGCTTACAAGAAATTTTTCGTGAAAATCAGTTTTTGTCTTTACTTGATATATTTTCCGGCGGAACTTTAGCTAATTTTTCGGTTGCTGCTTTGGGTTTAAGTCCGTTTATTACTGCCTCGGTAATGATACAGCTATTAACTATGGTTTGGCCAACACTTGAGGAATTAACTAAAGAAGGTGAATATGGTCAGACAAAAATTAACCTTTATACCCGCTTAGCAACAGTTCCTTTGGCAATTATCCAGGGCTTTGGCATGTATGCAATTTTACAAAACCAACAAATTATTGGTAGCTTGTCACCTTTATTCTTAATTTCCATGGTGGTTACAATGCTGACTGGAACAATGATAATGGTTTTTATGTCCGATTTAATTAATGAATATGGTATTGGTAATGGAACGTCAACCTTAATTTTTGCTGGAATTGTTTCCAGATATCCAATTAGTCTTTTACAGACATTTTCAATGGTTGACAGCCAAAGAATTTTTAATTTGATTATTTTTGGTATTTTAGGGTTATTACTAGTAGTAAGCATAGTAATGATTGAAGAAGCTGCTTTAAGGCTTCCAGTCCGCTATGCTCGCCAAGGACAGCGCGGCGGTGGCGGCGGTCAGCTTAGCTATTTACCAATAAAAATAAATACGGCTGGAGTAATGCCAATAATTTTTGCTCTGTCATTAGTTGTTTTACCGTCAATAGTTGGACAAGCGCTAGCAGCTTTACCAGCTCAGTTAGGTATAGAGGCCGGTTTTATTATCAGCTTTAGTCTTTTCTTGGAAAAGCTTTTTCAGCCGGGAACAATTAGTTATAACATTATTTATTTTCTAATGGTTGTTGTTTTTACTTTTTTTTATACGACGGTAGTTTTTAAACCAGAAGATGTTGCTGAACAGTTGCGCAAAAGCGGTGGGTTTATTCCTGGAATTAGGCCGGGAAAAGCAACAGAGGAACGCCTCCGCTGGTATTTATATCGGGTTACTGCTCTTGGGGCAATATTTTTAGGAACAGTTGCTGTTTTGCCATCAATTGTTCAAGGTATAACCGGTATTTCAGCTTTGACTTTAGGCGGAACCGGAATTTTAATTGTTATTTCAGTTGTTTTGGAATTATCACGTTCGATTGAAAATTTAGTCCAAACCTATGAGTATGAAACCTTTTAGAGCTACTGTTTTAGGCCCGTCAGGCGGCGGTAAGGGAACCCAGGCCAAATTATTAGAAGAAAAATATGGCTGGAAGCATATTTCAGTTGGTAGTTTGTTCCGCGAGCATATTGAAGACGAAACAGAGATTGGGCAAGAGGCGAAACAATACGTTGAAAAAGGAGATTGGGTGCCGACACCACTTGTATTAAAGATGATAAAGCCGGTATTAAAAAATTTATTAGAAACAGGTTTTATTTTAGATGGTTTTCCTCGTTTACCTGACCAGCCAAAGCTTTTAGATGAATTTTTGGAAAAAAATGGGGCTGAGTTGGATTTAGCGGTTCATATTGATATTCGCCCGGAAGTAATTATGGCTCGCCGGCAGAAAGCATGGAAAAAAGGAAAAAGTTTTTATGATCAAAAGCGAAAAGACGAGACATTGCAAGCAATAAAGTCGCGAATAGATGAATATCTAAAAACTATTCCGCCGATTTTAAACTATTACCACAAGAAAGGGATTCTTTTTCGTGTTGATGGAGAGCGGCCAATTAGTTTGATTCACCAAGATATTGTTAAAGAGATAGAGAAAATTCATGAATAAAAATTTTTTTGAGGCTGGTCAGAAGTTAGCCTGTGTATTTGCCAAAACCTTAAATGAAGTTAAGCCTGGAGTCAAATTAGCTGATATTGAAAAAAAAGCAGTTTCTTTTATCCATCAAGAAGGTGGCAAGCCTGGTTTTAAAATGGTTGAGAATTATAATTGGGCTACTTGCATCAACCTTAATCAGGGTGTTGTTCATGGTATACCTGATGAAAAAAAAATTTCTCACGGCGATGTAGTTAGTTTGGATATTGGCCTGTATTACAATGGTTGGCATGCGGATATGGCCTATACCAAATTAGTTAAAAGTGGAGGGTTAAAAGTTAAAAGTGAAAATAAAAATAAAGAATTTCTAGAAGCAGGTGAAAATGCCTTGGAAGAGGCAATAAAGCAGGTTAAGCCAGGTAATCGTGTTGGCCATATATCGAGAAAAATCGAAAAAATAATAAAGCGACAAGGTTATGATATTTTTCATCGCTTGACTGGTCATGGAATCGGCAAAGAACTACATCAAGCACCGTATATTCCAGGTGAATTAAATCAGCCGATAAAAAAAACACCTTTACTTAAGCCTGGAATGGGTTTGGCGATAGAAGTTATTTATACATATGGTAAAGGGGAGTTAAAAACAGCCAGGGACGGCTGGACATTAGTAACCAGGGATGGTAAAATATCAGCATTGTTTGAGAAGACTGTTTTAGTCACTAATAATAGTGCAAAAATAATTACCCCCTACTTGTTTTCAGGGGGGAATTAAATGTCTCAAAATAATAGTTTATGGCAGAAGAAAAAAAACAAATTGAAGGGGTAGTAACGGAAGCATTACCCGACACTAAGTTTAGAGTTCAGCTTAAAGAAGACGAACAAGAAGTTATTGCTTATTTATCCGGTAAAATGAGAATAAACTACATTCGAATTGTTCCCGGAGATGAAGTTGTAGTAGAAATGGGTCCTTATGACAAGGACCGAGGAAGGATAGTATATAGATTATGAAAGTAAGAGTAAGTATAAAAAAACTATGTCCGAAATGTAAAATTGTTTACCGTCGAGGTAAAAAGTTTGTTATTTGTGAAAATCCCAAACATAAGCAGAGACAAAAATGAAAATAATCGGTGTAAATATACCAGATGAAGAAAGAGCTGAAATAGGTTTAACTTCAATTTATGGAATTGGCAGAAGCAATGTTCAGGAACTACTTGATGAAGCAGAAATAAATCCTGATAAAAGGGTTAAATCATTAACTAAAGAAGAAGTAAGTCGTATAATTAAGGCCTTGGAAACCTTTAAGGTTGAAGGGGATCTTAAAAAAGAAGTTAAAGATAATATTAGCCGCCTTAAAGATATTAGAAGCTATCGGGGAATAAGACATATAGTTGGTTTGCCGGCTCGTGGTCAACGGACAAAGACGAACGCACGAACTGTTAAAGGGCCGTCGAAAACTGTTGGTGCCTTAAAAAAGGAAGATTGGGCGAAAATAGAACAGCAGCAGCGAAAAGCAGGAGGCGAAGAATAAAATGGTTGAAAAAACGACTTTAGGAAAACTGTATGTCCATGCTACTTTTAATAACACTTTAGCAACAATCACCAATCAAAGCGGGGAAGTTGTTGATTGGACTTCATGCGGCCGGATGGGGTTTAAAGGAACCAGAAAATCGACTCCATATGCAGCAACGTCAACAATTCAGGATGCAATTGGAAGATTAACTAAATCTGGAATTAAAAAATTACAAGTTTATATTAAAGGTCCAGGGCCAGGCCGGGATGCGGCTTTAAGGGTTTTACGGGCAACACCTCAAATTCAGGTAACTATGTTATCTGATGTTACCCCACTGCCTCATAATGGCCCTCGCCCGCCTAAACAAAAAAGAGGATGAAATTAGATAAAAAATGTCGTCATTGTCGGCGTGAAGGAGAGAAATTATTCTTAAAAGGAACAAGGTGTTTCTCACCTAAATGCCCTATTGACCAGAAAGGTGCAGTGCCTCCTGGAGACCATGGGATGACTTATAAACGGCGACCATCAGAGTTTGGCCTTCAGCTTAGGGAAAAGCAGAAGATGAAAACAATGTTTGGCTTAGGTGAAAAACAATTTAAAAAATATTTAGAAAAAGCCCAAGAAAAAGAAAAAAATACTGGAGAAGAATTAATTAGGTTAATTGAAACTCGTCTTGATAATACCCTCTACCGATCAGGATTAGTTCCTTCACGGTCAACGTCAAGGCAGTTAATTTCTCATGGCCATATTCTGGTTAATGATAAGAAAATTACTTTTCCTTCTTATCAAGTTCAGGTTGGTGATGAGATTAGGTTAAATGAAAAAGCACAAAAAATGAATAAGATTGAAGAGTGGCTTAAACGGAAAGAAAAACCGGCTGGATGGTTGCAAAAAAAAGGATTTATTGCTAAAGTCAAAAAGCAACCGGAGAGAGATGAAATGGTAACAGATATTGATGAATCATTAATTATTGAGTTTTATTCAAGATAATCGAGTCTGACTCGACTATAAAAGGAGGCAAAAATGATAGATGAAATCAGATTTTCATTAGAAACAGAAAAGGAGAAGGGAAACATAGGGAGATATACTATTTCTCCATTACCAGGTGGTTTTGGCCATACTGTTGGACATAGTTTAAGGCGAACTTTACTAGGCGAATTTCCAGGAGCGGCAGCAACTAGTGTTAAAGTTAAAGGAGCCAGCCATATATTTTCTACTTTATCTGGGGTTAAAGAGGATTTAGTGGAAATTATTCTTAATGTCAAGCAAATTAGATTTAGTTATGACGGTGAAGAACCGGTTAAACTTAAATTATCAAAAAAGGGTTCGGGAAAAGTTACTGCTGGTGATATAGCCTTACAGCCGAAGGTTGAAATAGCCAATCCAGATTTAGTAATTGCCACCTTATCAGATTCTAAATCAACATTGGAAATGGAAATAACCGTCAGCACTGGAGTTGGATATGAACCAGCTGAAGAACATGATATTGATAAACGCGGTGTTATTGCTGTTGATTCTATATTTACACCGATCAAAAGTGTTGATTATCAAGTTAGCCAAACCAGGCGAGGCAAAAAATCTAATCTTGACCAGATAGAAATAGAAATTGAGACTGACGGATCAATAGAACCAAAAATTGCTTTTGAAAAAGCTGCACAAATTATAGTTGAGGTTTTTAGCCAAATTATTGAACCAAAAGGGGAGAAAAAGAAAGACAAAAAGAGGAAAACTAACAAAAATTATGATTTGATGATTGAAGAAATTGAAGAAATTCCTTTGAGATTGTCTAACGCCTTGAAAAAAGATGGTTATAAAACTGTCAGTGATTTGTCTGAAGCAACACCGGAGCAAATAAATAATGTTAGAAATGTTGGCGATAAATCCTTACAGCTGTTGAGAGAAGTTATGGAGGAGATGGGAGTAGAGTTTAAAAGTTAAGTCAAGACGATAATGAGGCACAGGAAAAAAGGAAAAAAACTTGGTCGAGATACAGCGAAAAGAAAGTCGCTTTATAACAATCTGGCGAGAAGTTTTTTTCTTAATCAGGGAAAAATAAAAACTACTCTTCCTAAAGCAAAGGCAGTTCAACCGAAAATTGAGAAAATGATTTCTCGAGCTAAAAGAGCTGATCTGGCTTCTCGCCGGTGGCTATACCGTTTTTTTCAAGATCAAAAGTTAGTTAACCAAATAGTTGATAATTTTGTTAAAAATTTAAAGACAAGACCTGGCGGGTATACCAGAATAATTAAATTAAAAAAGCGGCGTGGAGATGATGCTACTGTTGCTAGTTTAGAATTAATTGAATGAAAACAACCCAATTAAAAAAAGAAGAAATCAAGAGAGATTGGCATGAAATGGATTTGTCCGGTCAAATATTAGGACGAGCTGCTAGTCAAGTAGCAAAATTATTGATTGGAAAGCATAAACCGGATTATACCCCTCATCTAGATTGTGGCGATTACGTTGTTGTAATTAATTCTGCTGATGTTAGGGTCAGTGGTAAAAAAAAGGAAAATAAAACCTACTATCGTCATACTGGTTATATGGGGGGATTAAAAGAAACAACTTTTGATGAGCTAATTGAGAAGAAACCAAATTTGGTCATTAAATTGGCAGTTAAAAATATGCTTCCTAAAAACAAATTACGAAAGCAAAGATTAAAAAGATTAAAAATTTTTAAAAGTGAGGAACATCCCTATGGCGACAAATTCAAAAAATAAATATACCTATGCGGTTGGCAGAAGAAAAAAAGCAACTGCAACTCTTCGTTTATTTAAAGGTAAGGGAAAAATTGAGGTTAATGGACAGCCGATTGCCGATTATTTTCCAGGCCAAATAAGTAAGCATTATTATAGCCAACCGTTTAAATTAACTGATACTCAAGGCAAATTTCACGCGACTATTTTAGTCCGCGGCAGTGGCAAGAAAAGTCAATTAGAAGCCATTGTTTTGGCATTTAGTCGAGCCTTGGAAAAAATTAATCGAGATAAATATCGGCCGGTATTAAAAGATGCCGGTCTACTTTCTGTTGATTCCCGGGTTAAAGAACGGAGTAAACCAGGTCAGGCTGGACGAGCCCGTGCCAAGAAACAATCCCCGAAACGGTAAAAAGTTTATTTATTTTCTTCAATAAATTTTTGAAAAGACCGGTCATAAGTCGATTCGGCCTCATCGCTGAAACAACAGGCCGGCAACTCCTGCCGCGATAAATGATATTCTATGCACTGACAACAAATCCCTTTCCGTGGACAGGATTCGTAAGTGCAGTTGCAGTTGGCTAAATTTGTTGGTTTGTTTGGACAATTCATTAACCGGTTATTTCTTCAACTTCTTTTTTTCCTGATTCCATTTCTTCAACTTGTTCTGGATCCCGTTCTAAAAGTAAAGCTTGAAATTCACCGACGTGTTCTTTTTCTTCTTTGGCTACTTCCATAAAAACTTTCTTAATTTTCTCATCAGTAGCTATTTCAGCTAATTGTTCATAAAGACTAATTGCATCTAATTCGGCCATCAAACCTAATCGTAAAACCTGTAGGTCATTTTTGGGAAAATTTGCGAGCATTATTGGTCACCTCCTTCCTAATATATTATAATACCAAAGATGACCAAGAAAAAAAATATCTATTTTGACTATGCCTCAACAACGCCTGTAGCTGAAGAGGTAAAGCGGGCAATGGAGCCATATTTAGACGAAAAATTTGGTAACAGCGCATCTTTACACTCTTTTGGCCGCCAGGCCAAACAGGCGTTGGAAGACAGCCGTAAATTTATTGCCGGCCAATTAAACGGCGATAAAGAAAATCTTATTTTTACTAGTTCTGCCAGTGAAAGTAACAATTTAGCTCTTAAGGGCCTTGCCTGGGCCAGTAATCAAAAAAACCATATTTTAGTTTCATCAATTGAACATGACTGTCTTATAAATAGCAGTCAATGGTTAGCCAGCCAGGGTTATCAAATTGAACAAGTTCCGGTTGATGAGAATGGTTTAGTTGATCCTGACCAGGTTGAAAAGATGATTAGGCCGGATACTTTAGTTGTTTCAATTATGCACGCCAATAATGAAATCGGCACCATTCAGCCGATTGCAGAAATCGGGTCAATTTGTCGGCAGAAAGGGACCTTATTTCATACTGATGCGGCCCAGACTTTTGGCAAACTTATTCTTGATGTCGAAAAAATGAATTTAGATATGGTCACTCTTTCTTCTCATAAAATGTATGGCCCTAAAGGAGTCGGTGGACTTTATATTCAGCCAGGAATAAATTTAGTTCCTTTAATTCATGGCGGCGGACACGAGAGAAATTTGCGCTCATCAACGGTTAATCTTGCCGGTATAGTTGGTTTCAGCCGGGCAGTGGAATTGATGACCGAAAGAGAAGATGATTTAGAGAGAATTAAAAATCTTCGCGATAAATTAATTAAAGGTGTTTTAGAAAAAATTCCCTACTGTCGATTAAACGGTCATCCTAAACAACGTTTATATAATAACGCTAATTTTAGTTTTTCTTATGTTGAAGGTGAATCAATTATTTTAAAACTAGACCAAAAAGGAATTGCTGCTTCCACAGGATCGGCTTGTTCAGCCCCTGACTTAAAACCAAGTCATGTTTTACTCGCTCTTGATTTAAAGCCGGAATTAGCCCATGGGTCTTTACGTTTGACGCTAGGCCGCTATAATAGAAAGTCAGATGTTGATTACTTATTAGATGTTTTACCGGAGATTATTAAGGATTTAAGAAAAATTTCTCCATTTAAATAATGTATACCGATAAAGTTTTAGACCATTTCCAGAATCCTAAAAATTACGGTGAAATAAAAAGGCCGGATGGTATTGGTAAAGTTGGCAATATTATCTGCGGTGATGTGATGTGGCTTTATATCAAAGTTGGTAAGAATAAAGCAGGCGAGGAAATTATTGACGATATTAAGTTTAAAACCTTTGGCTGTGCGGCGGCAATTGCTACCAGCAGTATGGTTACTGAGTTAGCTAAAGGAAAAACTTTAAAGGATGGCCTAAAAATTGATAAGCAAGAGATTATTTCCAGCTTAGGCGATTTGCCGCCAGTGAAAATTCACTGTTCTGTATTAGCATCAGACGCCTTAGTGGAAGCGATATATGATTATTTGTCAAAAAAAGATCGCCATATTCCGGAAAGTTTGCAACATCGTCATCAGCGAATACAAAAAGAAAAAGATATTATTGAAGAAAAATACGGTCAGTGGCAGGAGGGAGGTGAATCTAATGGCCCCAATTAAATTAAATAGCAGTAATTTTAAAGATGAGGTTTTAAATTCAGAAAAGCCGGTTTTAGTAGATTTTTGGGCAGTTTGGTGTGGACCCTGCCGGGTAATGGACCCGATAATCAAAGAAGTAGCAGAGGAACTGGGGGAAAAAGTGAAAGTCGGCAAATTAAATGTTGATGAAAACCAACAATTAGCAAGTGAATACGAAGTGCAGGCTATTCCAACGGTAATAATTTTTAAAAACGGTCAGCCGGTAAAACGTTTAATCGGCATCCAGCC
>CAZJMH010000002.1:0-41180 GCA_964547295.1 uncultured Gammaproteobacteria bacterium
CTTGTCTTAATAAAAGTTGATTTAGGTGATGCAAATGCCTGAACGGATAATAAAAGAGGAAAACTTTGTGATGCTCGTCGAGCAGGACTCCTTTCTTCCCAGGACGTTCTTGACGTTATCCATCCGCGTTTTAGGTCTGCCCCACATGAAAGAAAAGAAAGTGAATAAAAGGATAATTTTCTAGCTTCACATTTTTTGTAAAAAAGTGTAAGATGGTTTTAGAATGCATTTTGATGAAATGGATTATAAATTGAAAGGTCTGTTTATACCGCAAAAGGAAAATAATTACCGGGCGGGGCTGCTTGATCTGCCTTTTCTGGCTTTTTTGGTCATTTTATTTATCGCCAGTCAACTGTCATTAAATTTAGTTAGTTTACTTCATCCTGGAGTATTGGGATATGCTTCTGATATTACCCCGGAACGAATTGTTGAGCTGACTAATAATAAGCGGATAGATACCGGCTTGCAACCTTTAAAATTAAATGAAAAATTATCTCAAGGAGCGCAGTTGAAAGCTGGCGATATGTTTGCCTTTGATTATTGGGCCCATCAATCTCCCAGCGGCAGGGAGCCGTGGGAGTTTTTCCAGGAAGCCGGGTATGAATACCGAGTAGCTGGTGAAAACCTGGCAAGGGATTTTATGAATTCAAATGAGGTGGTAGAAGCCTGGATGAATTCCCCGACACATAAAGAAAATATTCTTAATCCTAAATACCAAGAAATCGGCGTTGCTGTTGTTAACGGCACTTTAGGCGGAATTCAAACAACATTGGTTGTTCAGTTCTTCGGAACGCCTTCTGAAGCAGTGGCTGGTGTGCCTTTGGAAGAACCGGCACCAGTAGTTCCAGTTGCAGCTGCTGATGCGACAGTAGTCAGAGAAAAGGAGTCAACTAGCCAGCCATTGGTTAATCCGGTTGATTTAACTCAAAAAATAAGCACCTTTGTTGTTGGTATTATAGCCGGAGCGTTGTTGTTGGATGGTTATTTATATCTCAAGAAAAAATTATATCGAAGCACAGGAAGGACAACTGCTCATCTTGGCTTTATGGCTTTAGTTATTATTTTAGTTCTGCTTGGCGGCCGAGCTGGAGTGATTCTATAAATGCTTTTAAGTGATGAATTTAAAGAAGATAAAATTAATTTTTTTATTTTATACGCTGGGTTTGCTATTGCTGCCGGCATATTTTTTGGTTTTCCTTATCGGCCGAATGTCCAAAAATACGTTGCTATATATATTGGTTTATACTACTTTTTCTGGGGAATCTGGCACCATCACCAAAAACAGGATTTATGTGTAAAAGTTGCCCTAGAATATTTTTTGTTTGCACTCTTAGGGTCTAGTATAATCCTGGCTACTATACTTCGAGTATAAAAATGATATAATTGGCGGCAATGAAAGATTATTTGCAAAATATTACCAATGGAAAAGTAACCTGGGTTGGACTTGGTTCTGAAATCAGGAAATTTATTCTGGAAGAGCCGGAAATGAATTACCAGTTGATAATTGGGTCTGATTCTAGGTCAAAGGATGTTAAAAAGAAGCCGAGCATAGACTTGGTAACCGCGGTGGTTATTCACCGTAAGGGTCGAGGAGGACGATATTTCTGGACTAAAGAAAGGATAAATAATGTTTATTCACTTAAAGAAAAGCTTTATCGTGAAACAATTGCTTCTTTAGAAGCGGCCAGAAAATTGCTTAATATTTTGAAAGAAGACCTTAACGGTCATTATGAGGACTTGGAAATCCATATTGACGTTGGTGAAAATGGACCAAGCCGGCAGATGATAAAAGAATTAGTTGGTATGGTCAATGGAAATGGGTTTAGGGCAAAAGTCAAGCCTTCTGCCTTTGCCGCTGCTTCAGTGGCAGATAAGTATACTTAGTTTGACTTGGTGGTGAAATTAAGTTTTAGACCAAAGACATGGCCAGGCCGGAAATGGTTGGAATAAGCAGATTATCGTCCAGCTCCCTTTTACCAATTTTAGGTTGGCTGAATTCTAGAATAAAGGTTACCAGGGCGCCGATTACTGCTTGTTGAAGTGAAACGTAATTTAGGGTGATTATAATTGTTGCTATTCCAGCGGCAATTGCCGGTGGAATTCTTTTTTTCCTTTTTAGGCTAGTCTTTTTTAATTGAGACGGAAACTTAGATTTATACCAAAAATAACCGATTATGGCATTAACTGAATCACCAATAGCCAAATTTAAAATTGCAGCAACGGCAACCGGATTTTTAAACAAGGTCATTGTGGTTACAGCGCTGATTAGAAAAAAGAGCGGTCCTAAACCAAGATATTTTAGGTTTGAACTGCGTTCAAAATAGGCGATGAAATCCAATAATTTGTTTTTGGGTTGATATCGGGTTATTAAAACATAACCAGCAAAAGCTAGTGTAATTAATCCTAATTGCAAGTTATTAATCAACTGTGAATGAATTAAAACAGCGAGGCCGATACCATAAGCCAAGTGAAAAATTTTTCTTCTTAGGTTTGGGTCAGCGTCTGGAGAAAGAATTTCATTTGGTTTAATTAGCGTGTATGAAAGCCAAAAAATAAATGTGCCAAGCAAAAAACCGGCGCCAATGTCTGAAAAAGTGTGAACGCCAAGATAAACTCTTGAGACTGCTATCAGAAAAGCAATTAAAAATCCAAGCCAGGAAAGGCCGGGTTTAATAACTGACATTGACCAGCCAAAGATAGTAATTATTGTTGCGTGTGTTGATGGAAATGAAAAGTCTTTGGGAATATTAGCAGTTATCCGAAGTAGATCAGGATTATTAACAAACGGACGGCTGATTTGAGTAATTTGTTTGATTGCTTTACTTGAAAAGTAACTAGCAATATAGCTGGTAGCAAATATAAAAAGTTCGTCTTTTTTTTCGTCAACTAAACTAATTGCTAGAGGAAAAACTACAATGACAAATAATAACCACTGGGAATTTAAAATTTGATTAATCATTTTTTATGTTTTACTTTTTTAGCCCGCCACTCGGCAATCTGTTGATGATTGCCTGATAACAATATATCAGGAACCTGCCAGCCTTTAAAGTCTTTCGGCCGGGTATAGTGGGGGTATTCAACTAAGCTTTTAGCTTTTAGGTTTGAGGTTTTAGAAAGTAGTTTAGTTAAACCGGGGGAAAAGGATTCTACTTCAGCAGCAGTATCTTTTTCTAGAACTCCGGAAAGCAGTCGAGATACAGCATCAGTAACAACCATTGCCGGTATTTCACCACCGGAAAGGATATAATTGCCAATAGAAATATCGGCATCAACCAGATGCTGTCTGACCCGCTCATCAACGCCTTCATAATGTCCGCAGATTAAGATAATCTGGTCAAGTTGAGAAAATTCTCCAGCCATTGGCTGATTAAAAGTTTTTCCTTTTGGGGACAATAATAATGTTTTGCGGTTTTTTGAGTTACGTGTTAGCGAGTTACGGGTTAGATCTTGAATTGCGTTGTAGATGGGTTCGATTCTTAACACCATTCCCGGTCCGCCGCCGTAAGGCCGGGAATCAACTGTGCCGTGTTTATTAATTGCCCAATCCCGGAGATTATGAATTTTTAAGTCAAGGGAATTAATTTCGCTCGCTTTTTTGATCATGCTCCATTCTTTAAAGGGTTGAAATAAATCCGGAAAAAGAGTGATTATGTCGATTTTCATTTTATTTATTTTATTATACAGAAAAATTTATATTTGGTTGACGGTCAAGAGCTCTTAAATCCTTGACAAACTTATTTTCCTTGGCCATGTAATATCCAGCTACTCCAATCATTGCCGCATTATCTGAAAATAATTTATCAGAATAGGGGATGAAAACCGGCAGATTAAATTCTTTGGCTGTTTTTCTAATTTTCTGCCGAAGGGCCAGGTTGTTAATTACTCCGCCGCCAAGAAGGATTTGATTAGGGTGGGTCTTTTTAATTGCTTTTTTCAGGTTTATGGTGATTGATTTTATCAATGCTTTTTGGAAAGAGGCGGCAAAATCCTGTAAAAACTGCTTGTCCTTGTTTTTATCCGGTATATCACGTATTTTATACAGGCAAGCGGTTTTTAAACCGGAAAAGCTGAAATTTAAAGATTGATGTCTGGCCATTGGAATCGGCAGTTTGTATTTGTTCGCGTTGCCCTCTTTAGCCAATTCTTCAATAATTGGTCCGCCTGGATAACCAAGGCCAAGCATTTTAGCTACTTTATCAAATGCCTCACCAGCGGCATCGTCAAGAGTTTGGCCTAATAACAGATAATCACCAAAATCTTTCATTAAAACTAACTGTGTGTGTCCTCCGGAAATTAAAAGACCTAAAATTGGGAACTTTGGTTTGGTTCTTGAAAACGGACCGCTGCCTTTTGCATTTAAACTAAAAGATGAAAGAAAATGACCTTCCATATGGTTGACGGAAATTAGTGGTTTATTAAATTTAAGAGCTAATTCTTTGGCCTTGCCAATACCAACTTCTAAAGCAATTGCTAAACCCGGGCCTTGAGTAACGGCAACGGCGTCAATATTTGACTGGTCAATTTTCGGCAGGTTTAAATTAAACCTTTTACGGTTGGTTTCGGCTTGGCTGATTGCTTTTTCAACAACTTGATTTATTCTATCTTGATGAGCTTGACGGGCTAGGTTGGGAACAACTCCGCCCCAAGGCTGGTGGATATCAATTTGCGACCAGATTACATTACTTAAAACACGTCTTCCGGCGGTCACCGCCGCACTTGTTTCGTCACAACTAGTTTCAATCGCTAATATCAAATAATTTTCGTTGAAGTTCATATTAGTCTATATTATAATGTATTTATGAATAAAAACTGCGTTTTCTGCAAAATAGTTAAGGGCCAGGTGCCCTGTTACAAAATTTATGAAGACGATGATTTTTTAGCCTTTTTAGATATCAATCCTTGGGTTGAAGGCCACACCTTAGTCATTCCCAAAGACCACTACCGTTGGGTTTGGGATGTGCCTAATCCAGGTAAATATTTTAAAGCAGCGACTAAAATTGCTAATCACCTTAAAGAGAAGATGAATACCGAATTTATTATGACTTGGATTTATGGTTACGACGTTTCTCACGCTCATATCCACCTCATGCCTAATGCCAGAGGAAAGGTAAAATTTTACCCGACTGAAAAGGTTGATTTAAGTGGTGAAAAGGCAAAGGAGTTGGTCAAAAAATTAGGTTTAACTGATTGAGTAGTTAATACTCCTGGTTTCTTCTCCTCGATGTTTAATTTCGACTAAGATTAGTTTTACTTGGCGGTTATTTTTCCACTGGTCGATAACTTTTTTTGCTTTTTGAATCCATTCAAGGGCAATGACATTCCCCGGTTTGATATATTGGCCGATATTTAATTGCTGAAAAGATTCTCGTCTAATCCGCCAGGCATCAATGTGATAAAAAAAGCCTTGGTTATGTTCATACTCTTTTATTAGTGTAAATGTAGGAGAGGTAATTGTTTGTTTAATTTGCAACCCTTGGGCAATGCCTTTAGCAAATTGGGTTTTGCCTGCCCCTAGTTCACCCTGGAGAGCAAAAATCAGGCACTTGTTTTTTAAAAAATCTCTGTTTTCTTGAATTAATTCTTTTCCCAGTTGAATAGTTTCTTGACTATTATTAGTAGTTTCGGATTCAGTTTTTAATTGGCTGAAATCAATTTCTCCTTGGCGTAAAATCTTAATTTCATTTAAGGTAGTATCGACTACCGATGATGGCGGCCGGCGGTCAAGCTGTCCGGCATCAATAATCAAGCCGATGAGATTTTTTTTCTTTTCGGTAATTTGCGATAAAATGTCCTTAATCGTATAAGGAGTTTTTCCACCAGAAAGATTAGCAGAAGTGGCAGTGATTGGCCGTCCTAATTTTTTTATCAAATCAAGGACCAACTGATAATCAGGAACTCTGACGCCGATTGTTTGGGTTCCGGCTTGTAGACTTTTAGCCACTTTTGATTTACTCCTGGAAACAACAGTTACCGGGCCGGGAAGTAAGTTTTGATAAATGTTTTTAGCAGTTTGATTAATATTAACGTATCTTTCTGCCATTTGAACACCAGAAACAGCAATTGAAATCGGCTTGTTTTGACGAAAACCCTTAAAATCAAATACTTTGTCAACTGCTTTTGGATTAACGGCATCAGCGCCTAAGCCATAGCAGGTTTCAGTTGGGTAAACAATTAATTGACCATTATTTAAGGCCTTAATTGCTTGACCAATTATTTTATTATTAGAGTCCTTACTTGTTTTAAGAATTTGCATTTAATTGCAATTTTATCATAGGTTATAATAGAAGAATGAAAATTTTTGGCGGCATATTGATTATTGTAATTTTTGGTTTAGGATTTTTTTTATTCAGGCGTTCAGCCATTTTTGATGACTGGCAAAAAGTAGAAATATTTGACGACCAGAATAATCTGATTGCTGAGTTTAATTGTGAAATAGCTGATACACCAGTCAAAAGAGCGAGGGGATTAATGTTTCGGGAAAGTCTTGATGAAAATAGAGGAATGCTTTTTATTTTTCCTGATGAAAAAAACCACTCATTTTGGATGAAAAATACTTTAATTTCACTTGATATAATTTTTATTAATCAAGATAAACAAATAGTCGGCATTGTTGAAAATGCTGAGCCGGAAAATAGTCAGCAGCTGAAAGTTGACAGGCCGTCAAAATATGTTCTTGAAATTAAGAGCGGATTAGTAGAGAAATATGAAATTGAAACCGGACAGAAATTTAAATTTAAATTAAAAGAAAACTGAAGTTAAAATAAATAGCATGAAGAAAACAGCAGTTGTTGTTATACCAACTTATAACGAGGCCGGACAGACGGCGGAGATGATTGATACCTTGATGAAAGATATCTTTCCCAAAATTGAGGGTTGGAATATGGTTCTTCTTTATGTTGACGGTAACTCTCCGGACGGGACACCGGATATTATCCGGGATAAACAGAAAGAGTATGGCAACCTGGATTTGATTGTTGAAAAGAAAAAAGAAGGCATTGGCGCCGCGTATGTGAAGGGTTTCCGCCGGGCAATGAAAGACTATAATGCCGATGTGGTAATTGAATTTGACAGTGATTTTCAGCATCCGCCTGACCGAATTCCCGCTCTTTTGGAGAAAATTGACCAGGGATATGATTAT
Organism: uncultured Gammaproteobacteria bacterium; assembly: GCA_964547295.1. Taxonomy (GTDB): domain Bacteria; phylum Patescibacteriota; class Microgenomatia; order UBA12405; family JAHJSD01; genus CAYSLZ01. Next base: position 7,139 of record CAZJMH010000002.1, read on the forward strand.
GTCCTTGGTTCAAGAAAAATTAAGGGCGGTTCTAACCCAAAGGGTTGGGGGTTTAAACGCCTTTTCTTTTCAGAAATAGGCGGCTTGATTTCCCGGCTCATCCTCTTTTTTCCATCCAAACTGTTTTTTAAGATTACCGACCCGACAACTGGATTAAGAGCAAGCCGGGTTAATGGTTTTCTTGACCAACTCGATATGGATAATCTTTATTCAAAACAGTTTGCTTATAAAATGCAATTTCTTTACCAGATGGTTAAATTAGGCGCAAAAATTACAGAAATTCCGCTTAATTTTCAATTACGTCAAAATGGTGAGTCAAAAATTACCTCTATGACAGCTTTTGATAGTCTAAGAACAGTAATTTTAGTTCGCTGGCATGATCAGGCCACCCAGAAATTTATTAAGTTCGGCATAGTTGGATTTATCGGTTATTTAGTTAATGCTTTTGGTTTGGAATTGTTTGCCCGATTGGTTGCTAAGCAGTGGTTAGTTTGGTTGTTAGGAACTGAAATGGCAATTATTTCCAATTTTATTTTAAATAATCTTTGGACTTTTAATGAAGAGAAATTTGCCCGAATTAGTAAGTTTTTAGCAAAGTTTTTGCAATTTAATTTTACTTCCGGCGGCGCCCTGCTTATTCAAACAGCAGCAGGAACTTTGTTAGGACACTTATTTGGGTTTGAATACCGCCAGTTATTTCTGCCTTTAATTATCGCTACCTTAATTGTTCCTTATAACTGGTTTATGTATAACAAGGTGATTTGGAAAAAGTAATTATCTATATGGCGTCCAATCAGCAATTGGGGTAAGATTGTATTTAATAAAGTTAATAGCATATAAGTAAAAAGCCGGCAATAAAATTAAGAAGATAATTTTAAATTCTTTTTTCTTGATTAAGTCACTAAAAGCAATAATCCAGAATGGATAAAGTGGTGTTGAGTAACGTGAAATATCCCGATGGGCGACAAATAAAGTCGCTGTATAAAATATAGTTGGAAAAATAGAGATAATTGATGCTTTGTATTTTTTCCAGAGATAAGCAATTGCCAACCCGCCGATTAAATATATGTAGACAATGTCCTCCAGCCAAAAATCACCCAGCCAGGATCGTGAAGAGATAAAGGTTTGAAATGGAATTGGAATTAAGTGGAAATTGTCGCCGGAGTAAAAATAAGCTAGGAAATTACCGGTTTGATTAGCATGAACTAAAAATATCGGCAGAATAATTGCCGGGCCGAGAAGAAGGGGTAGTTTTGCGGTTAGTTTGTTTATCAACCTCCGAGGATCCCGTTCGGTAACCTCGCAGGTTTTTATTACTGTATCCACTGCATAGGCGGCAAATAATAAAATGGCCGGTGTTTTGATTGACTGACCAGCTGCGAGAAGGATTCCAGCGAGCCAATATTTTTGATGACGATAAAAGTAAATTGAGCCGAGAATTGCGGCGATAAAAAGAGTTTCTGGTGCTCCAACTGACCTGAGGATTAACATTCTAGCCGGCAAAAATAAAGAAATTGAAGTTAACCAAATAGCGGGTTTAATATTTAATTGCTTAAGTAGTAGATAAAGAATAGTTGTCATAAAGCCGGTGGAGATTAGGTTGACGACGAGCATTGCCCACCAGCCAGGAAGAACAAAATTAAAAAGGGAAATTAATAAAGGATAACCAGGAAAATGGGCAGCATAATATTCCACTGGTAAAGGAAGTGAAAAAGTGGTTCTAATGCATTCCGGGTTATAACCGCATTTGGCGATAATTAAATAATTCGGACCGTCATAATTGGCAAAAACCTTAGTCATTTGGTTTGTCTTTGAAAAAGGAGCCCAAACAATCAACGTGCTAACTAAAGTTACCACCCAGAGGATTAATATATGTTTAATCTTTTTATTCACTATAATTAACTTTTACTCTAAACTCTAATCCCTAGCAACTGTTATTTATGATATCATATTTACATGCCTAAGAAGTTAATTTCAGAATTGTCGGTATTTTTTCCGGCTTATAATGAAGAAGAAAATCTTCGACAGACAGTAATTTCGGCCATCAAAGAGTTGGAAAAGATAGCTGATAAGTGGGAGATTATTATTGTTGATGACGGCAGCACCGATAAAACTAATCAAATTGGTAAAGAATTGGTTAACAAATATCCAGAAAACCTTCGTTTAATTACCCACCAGCCAAATCGCGGTTATGGAGGAGCTTTAAAGTCAGGAATGTATAACGCCAAATACAATTGGATTGCTTTTACTGATTCTGACGGACAATTTAATTTTTCAGAAATTGACCGGTTTATTGTCAAGCAAAAGGAAACTAATGCTGATTTGGTAATCGGTTATTATTTAGACAGAAAAGTTCCATTTTATCGAATTTGGGGTTCAAAAGTTTGGGAAATGGCTGTCTTTATTTTATTTGGGCTTTGGGTTAAGGACATCGACTGTGGTTTTAAGTTTTTTAAAAAAGAGGTTGTTGAGAAAATACCTCAACTAGAGGCAGAAAGAGGACCGTTTATAACTTCAGAATTTTTAATTAAATCAAAAGATGCTGGTTTCAAAATTGAAGAAATTGGTGTTAGTCATTATGCCCGGCAACACGGGGCAGCAACTGGGGCTGATTTCGACGTTATCCTCTCCGGCTTAAAAGATTTATTAAGACTTTGGTATAAATTAAAAATAAAAAAATGATCAATTTTTTTAAAAAAAATAAGTTGATTATTTTAATTATTATTCTAGGAACTTTTCTTCGTTTATACCGAATTCCTGCTTATACAGAATTTTTAGGAGATCAAGGCAGGGATGTTTTGCGGATTCGCCAGCTTATAAAAAAGGGCGACTTAATTTTTATTGGTCCTCAAACTTCAATTGGCAATATGTATCTCGGTCCCTGGTATTATTATTTAATTGCCCCCTCCTTACTTTTGGCTAATTTCAGCCCATTAGGCCCAGCGATATTTAATGCTTTAATTGGACTATTGGCTATCTGGCTTATCTATAAATTTGGTAGTCAGTGGTTCGGTAAAAAGTTTGGATTATGGTCAGGGGCATTTTTAGCCGCTTCACCAGTAGTCATTAAATATTCTACTTTTATTTGGAACCCAAACGTTATGCCCTTTTTTAGCTTAATGTCAATTTGGTTTTTATGGCGTGTTTGGATAAAAGATGATTATCAAAGTCTGGTTTGGCTGTCAATTTCTTTGGCCATGGTTTTAAATTCCCATTATTTGGGATTATTACTTTTTCCAGTAGCCGGATTGGTTATTTTACTTAAGTTTTTTAATTTGTTTACCAATAAAGACAATCAGCAATTAGCTGTTTTTTTGAAAATCGGAGCATTGAGTCTTGGAATATTTTGTATTCTCATGTCACCCCTGCTTATCTTTGACATTAAGCATGGTTTTCCAAACTTTAACGCTTTTTTAACCTTTTTTACTCAGCGCCAAACAACGTTCAATTTAAATTTATCTAAACTTATACTTAATATTAATCAGGTTTTTGACCAGCTTGTTGCCCAGTTTTTGACTTTTAAAGACAGCGGGCCGTGGTCATGGTTAATTTTGCCTCTTGTTTTTTGGGGCGTTTGGAAGGAAAGAGATAATAAAACAACCTGGTTATTATTTATCTGCCTAATTATTGGTTTATTGGGAATGGCAGCATACAAACAAGATATTTATGGCCATTATTATTTGTTTTTGTATCCCGCTCTTGGTTTATTGATCAGCTTAGGAATAACAAAATTAAAAGTTTTCGGTTTTATCCCTGGATTACTAATAATCGGCTTAATGATATTTAATTGGCACGGCTGGTCTCCGCCGGTTTATCAACTTCAGAGGGCAAAGAAAGTTAGTCGTTTTATAGAAAAAAAAAGCAATAACCAAAAGTTTGCTCTTGGTTTAATTGCTGAACAAAACTACGATGATCCCTATCGTTATTTTTTAACCATAAAAAAGGAGAATAATTTAGTTGATCTGCATAATCAAATGACAGAACAGCTTTTTGTAATTTGTGAGCCGTGGGGCAATGTCAATTGTAATCCAATTGGCCACGACAAATGGCAAATTGCCGCTTTTGGCTGGGCACAAATTGACGACAAATGGCAATTAGAAGGAATTGAATTGTATCGTTTAGTCCATCGTGATTAATTTTGGTAAAATAAATTATGTTCGTAACCATAGTTATTCCCTGCTACAACGAAGAAAAAAACTTAAACCGAGGTGTTTTAGATGAGGTTTTAAGTTATCTTCAAAATAAAAGTTTTGACTGGGAAGTAATTATTTCAGACGACGGGTCAACTGATAGAAGTTTGGAAATATGTCGTGATTATTCTCAAAATAATAAACGATTCCGGGTTTTAGCTAATAAGCACGGAGGTAAACCGTGGGCAGTATGGAAAGGAATTGAAGCGGCTAAAGGCGATTGGGTTTTATTTACAGACATGGACCAGTCAACGCCAATTGACCAGTTAGATAAACTAATGCCGCATTTTAAAAATTATGATGTTGTTATTGGCTCAAGAGGTTTAAAAAGAGAGGGATTTTCACTAGTAAGAAAAATCGGTTCAACCATTTTTAAAAATCTTCGAGGTCTTCTGCTTTTACCTGATATTAAAGATACTCAGTGTGGTTTTAAGGCGATGAAAAAGAAAGTTGCCGTGGAGGTTTTTCCAAAATTAGAGTTTATGCAGAATATTGATAAGGAGGTACATGGCTGGAAAGTTACTGCTTTTGATATTGAACTGCTATTTTTAGTAAAAAAATCCGGATATAAGATTAAGGAAGTTGGGGTAAGCTGGAAAGACCGGGATGCGGCAGTTAAAGGCAAAGATAAAAGTTATTTTAAGGAATCAAAAGCAATGACTGAACAGGTTGTGCGGGTTAAACTTAATGATCTTAAGGGCAAATATGATTAAGATAAAATTTGGAAAAAAAGAGGTTGTTGTTTTAATCGGTCTAGTTATTCTTTATTTTGCTACACGACTTTTTCATTTAGGCAAACTGCCGATTTTTTGTGATGAAGCAATTTATGTCCGCTGGTCGCAGGTAATGCGCCATGAGCCGAGTTTAAGATTTATGCCCCTTCAGGACGGTAAACAGCCGTTATTTATGTGGTTGACAATTCCATTTTTAAAAGTATTCAAAGACCCATTATCTGCCGGCCGAATGGTTTCAGTTTTAGCCGGGTTTGGGACATTGATTGGAGTCATTTCATTGCCAATTATTCTTTCTTTTTTGAATACTCGAAAATTTGAACTTTCGAATATTGGCTTAATTTCCGGTTTAGTTTATGTTTTGGCGCCGTTTGGTGTTTTTTTTGACCGGATGGCCCTGGTTGACAGTTTACTGGCCAGTTTTGGCATTTGGTCCCTGAATTTGTCATTACTTTTAGCTAAAACCTGGCGGTTAGACATAGCAATGATTTTGGGCATGGTTCTCGGCGGAGGATTAATTACCAAAAGTCCGGGAATATTTTTTGTCGGGCTGACAGTGGCCACAGTGATATTATTAAATTTAAAATTTAAAATTGAAAATTTAAAATTATTGTTATTGTTATTTGTTTCTCTTGGCATTGCTTATTTAATCTATAATATTCTCCGTTTGGGGCCGAATTTTCATATGCTGTCGATCAGAAATCAGGATTATGTCCGTGATTTCAACCAGATACTCTCCTCACCATTTCAACCAACGATTAATTTGTTGGGAGATATTATTCGGCATTACTGGCATTATTTAACACCTGCTTTGTTTATTATCGGAGTGGCCGGCATTTTTAAAGGTTTTAAAGAATTAAGAATTTTGGAATTATTAATTCTGATAGTTTGGTTTTTAGTGCCGATAATTGGCCAATCGTTAATTGCCAAAAGCATAACCGCCCGGTATATTTACTTTACTTTTCCAGTATTTATTTTGTTTATAAGTTATGGGTTTTTAGCCCTGCACCGAGTTTTTGGGTTTTTAAAAAACACTGGCACAGGGTTGCGTTTTGCTTTTTTTACTTTGCTATTCTTTTCTGGTTTGATATTTAATTATCACTTGCTCTTCTCACCAGCAAAAGCTAATTTGCCAAAAGATGAAAGAAAAGGTTATTTAGAAGATTGGACAGCTGGTCAGGGAATAAGCCAAACAGCTGAATATTTAAAAGACCTGCCTGATGATAAAAATATTATCGTTGGAACAGAAGGTTATTTTGGAACACTGCCGGATGGGCTGCAAATTTATACTACTGGCGAAGAAAATATTACTGTTATTGGGGTTGGCCATCCAATTAGTTCACTGCCGGAACCACTTGAAAAGGCCAAAGCGGCTGGTGACGAGGTTTATTTAGTGGTTAACCAATCAAGGTTTAAACTAGACAATTGGCAGGAATCAGGTTTTATAAAAATCGCCGAGTATCTTAAACCAGGAGGCGATAGTTTATTATTCCTAAAATTAGAATAGATATAGATGTTTAAAAAATATAAATTTTTACTCTTGGTATTGATAATTAGTTTCTTAAGTTATAAAAACTTACTTCGACAAGGGTATTTTCCAATGCACGATGACATGCAGCCAATAAGAGTTCTACAGATGGACAAGTGTTTTAAAGATGGACAAATACCTTGCCGGTGGGTGCCTGATTTGGGTTATGGATATGGTTATCCCTTATATATGTATTATTCTCCTTTTGCCTATTATGTAATGGAATTTTTTCACCTAATTGGTTTTTCCATTTTAGGTTCTATTAAAATAGAAATAATTCTTACATTTGTAGTTTCCGGCCTAGGAATGTATTTTTTAGCTAAAGAATTATGGGGTAAATGGGGCGGGGTTGTCAGCTCTGTTTTTTATGTTTATGCCCCTTATCGAGCCTCAGATGCTTATACAAGAGGGGCAATTGGCGAAATTACTGCTTTTGCTTTTTTTCCACTTATATTTTGGTCAGTTTTAAAGTTTATAAAAACTGAAAAATGGAAATATTTACTTTATTTGTCACTAAGCTACGGTGGATTGTTGTTGACTCATAATATTTCATCGTTGATTTTCACTCCAATTATTGGCTTATGGATATTACTTTTCTTGACCAGGCAAAAAAAGTGGAATTTAATTTTTCCTTTGTTTTTATACTCTTTAGTTGGCGTAGGCTTGGCTGGATTTTTTATTATTCCAGCTTTTCTGGAAAAAAAATACGTTCATGTAGAAACAATGACAATTGGATACTTTAATTATTTAGCTCATTTTGTTTCATTAAAACAGTTGTTTTTGTCTGGTCACTGGGGTTATGGAACCAGCGAACTTGGCCCTTACGATGATTTAAGTTTTTCTGTCGGGTTTTTACATTGGGGTTATAGCTTAGTTGTTTTAATTATTGGCTTATTAAAAAGAAAAAAAAGTCAGCTGAAATGGTTGGTTTTAGTATTTTTGGCCCTAGTTGGTCTAGGCAGTTTATTTATGGCCCACCAGCGGTCAGTTTTTATTTGGAATAATTTAAGCTTGCTTTCCTATCTGCAATTCCCATGGCGGTTTTTGACGATTGTTGTCTTTGTCTTTTCTTTGATGGCCGGTGGACTAATTTATTATTCTTCAAAAAGAAAAATTGTCATTGCCGTTTTAAGTATATTTTTAGTCATTTATTTTAATTATTCTTATTTCAGGCCGGAAAGGTGGCTAAACATTACTGATCAAGACAAGTTTAGTGGACAGGCGTGGTTATATCAGCAAACAGCAAGTATTTATGATTATCTCCCGATTTGGGCGAATGAGCCGCCATCAGAACCGGCCTTTAAAGAGCCAAGGTTTATTCAAGGCAGTGGCCAGTTAATTAATTATAAACAAGGGACAGATTGGTCAAAAGGTAAAATTCAGGTCAATTCTGACCAGGCAGAGATTAGACTGCCTGTTTTTTATTTCCCCAATTTTGTGGTTGAATCTAATGGCAGTAAAATTCCAATTAATTATGACAACCATTTAGGGCTGATTAGTTTTCAACTTCCCCAGGGTGAACATCAATTTTTTGTTGACTTAAAGAATACTTGGATAAGAAACTTAAGCCAATTATTGTCTATATTAAGTGTTATCTTTTTAATCTCAAAAGGATTTTTGTCTGATGAAAAAAAGTAAATTATTGATTTTATTAATAATATTTATTGCCGGCTTTAGCCTGTTGAAGCCGGGTTATTTTGCAATGCACGACGACTTGCATATCATTCGACTCGATCAAATGGAAAAATGTTTTCAAGACGGCCAAATACCTTGCCGATGGACGGCGGATATGGGTTTTGAGTACGGACTGCCGCTATTTAATTATTATTCTCCTTTTCCATATTACCTGGGAATGGTTTTTAGAATCTTTGGCCTTGATTTTGTTTTGATAACAAAACTTCTCTTTTTATCAGCGATTCTTATTTCCGGTTTTGGAATGTTTTTTTTGGCAAAAGAGTTTTCTAGCAGACAGGGGGCGATTTTAGCTTCAACCCTATTTGTTTTGGCTCCTTACCGGGCAGTCCAAATTTATGTTCGCGGCGCCTTAACTGAGTTTTGGGCTGTTTCGCTTTTACCTTTAATTTTCTTTTTTACTTATAGATACATTAAATCAAAAAAATTTAATTATTTTTTACTTTCCGCCTTATCAATATTTTTCTTTTTGATCTGCCATAATATAATCGTTATTCTTAGTTTGCCGTTATTATTATTCTGGATTGGTTTTTTAATTGTAAAAAATCAGTCCTATCAATTAATTAAAAATCTGCTTTTTATTTTTGTTTTATCCTTTGGCTTGTCTGCATTTTTCTTGATGCCTGCCTTTTTCGAGCGTAATCTAGTCAGTGTTGAAAAATTAACTTCTGGTTATTTTAATTTTCGCCACCACTTTGTTAGTTTAAAACAAATGGTTTTGTCCCGGAATTGGGGATATGGAAGTTCTCAACCAGGAGTTGAAGATGGTCTATCTTTTCAGATTGGCTGGGTGCATTGGATTTTAGGAATAATTGGACTTTTTTCTGGCTGGCCCTACCTCTTGTTTGGTCTTTTCGGACTTTTTTATACTTTTATGATCCACTCAAGGTCAATTTTTATCTGGGAATTATTTCCAATCTTAGGTTTTGTTCAGTTTCCCTGGAGATTATTGGGCTTGGTTGTTTTTCTTTTTTCGGCTGCATCAGCTGGTATTTTTGCCAAGTTAAATCGTAATATCTTTAGGAATTTATTTTTAATCACTGTTTTATTAATTACTATTGGATTAAATTATTCCTATTTTAGTCCAGAGGAGTATTACCCGGGATTAACCGGAGATAAAATATTAACTGGTGATCAAAGGCTGGACCAAACTAAGGGGTCAATAAATGATTATTTACCTAAACAAGTTAAAAAAATTCCAGACTCGATGGGTAAAGAACCAGAAGTAGTTCAAGGAAAAGCAAGAATCAAAGATTTTCGGCGTAAAAGCAATTACTTTTGGTTTAGGGTTGAAACCCTAGATGACGTAAAAACTATTATTCAGGTTCCAGCTTTTGACTTTCCTCATTGGCAAATATTAATTGACCGACAGCCGGTTAATCATCAAGTAAATGACCAAACCGGTATAATTGAAATTAATGTTCCACAAGGTGACCACAGTGTCGAGGGCTGGTTTAAAAATACAACAATCAGGAATTTATCCAATTTAATTACTATTTTCAGCTTTTTAGTTTTATTACTGATGTCTGTTTTAGTAAGCAGGGAGGAAAAATAAAATGAAAAATATAAACATCTTTTGGTTAGGCTTAATACTAATAGCCGTTTTATTTCAAACTAGATTTTTATTCGGGCCAGGTTTACATACCTTTTCTGATGAGGCACATATTGCTAATCTTCACCAGATGATTTCAGGGTTTGAAGCCGGTCAGCTTCCTCCACGGTGGGCACCAAATATGTTTTTTAATTATGGTCACCCAATGTTTAATTTTTATTATCCTCTTCCTTATTATTTTGGTGCTTTAATTAATAGTTTGTTTGGTGTCAGTCTAATTGCAAGTTTAAAATGGATTTTTATTGCTGGCACTTTTTTATCCGGACTATTTTTATATCTTTTAGTTCGACAATTTGGTTCGCCATTAATATCTCTTACATCAGCGATAGTTTATTTATATACCCCTTACCGGGCTGTTGATTTATATGTTCGCGGAGCAATAGGCGAAATTTGGGCTTTTGCCTTTATACCTTTAACTTTATTGGCATTTTTGAAATTAATGAAAAAACTAGATTTAAAATCAATAATCTTTGCCAGCTTTTCTTTAGGGGGGTTGATTTTGTCGCATAACGTAATTGGCTTTTTATCCATACCCTTTTTAATATTTTTTGTTATTAGTTATTTAATTTTTTACTCTTCTGCAAATATCCAGAAGCAATTAAAATATCTATTTCTCTCTATCTTTCTCGGTTTATTAATAACCTCTTTTTATTGGCTGCCGGCTTTGGTCGAAAAAAAATATGTTCAATCCGGAACGCCGTTTAATCCCTTTGACCATTTTCCCTTTGTTAGGCAGTTGGTAATTCCTTCGTGGGGATATGGCGCTTCGGTATGGGGCCCGGACGATGATATGTCTTTTCAAATTGGAGTCGTTAATCTTTTGGTAGTTGCCTTATCATTAGTAATTATGGTAACAAACTTTAAAAAAATAAATAAAAAGAAATGGTTTTGGTTAATATTGTTCGGCCCCTTAGGACTATTTGTTTTTATGATGAATATCCGGTCCGGCTTTATTTGGAATAGTCTGCCAATTAGTGATTATATCCAGTTTCCTTGGCGGTTTTTGCTTTTTACCACCTTGATTACTTCACTAATGACAGCGACAATTAAATTTTTATCCAAACAACTTCAAACAACATTGGCGGTGTTTATAATTCTATCAAGTGTAGTTTTTAATATTAATTATTTTAAGCCTCATCAGGTTAGAAGGGTTGGCGATGACTATTATTTAGAAAAGTTTTTAAACAATGCCGTTGATTATCTTCCTCTAACTATCTGGACCAAAGAAAAACCAGATAAAGCCCCAGAACAAAAACTTGAACTTAGATTTCCCGGTCAAATAATAAAGACGATTAGAGACAACCCAATTAGTTATCAGGTAGAATACCAAAGTTCTGAGAATGTTGACAGTTATTTTAACTCATTTTATTTTCCAGGATGGGAAGCAAAAGTTGATTCTCAACACCTGGAGGCCAGGCCGGACGGCCCATTAGGGAAGATTAAATTAAATTTACCTAAGGGAGAACACAAATTAACTATTGCTTTTGTTGATACACCAATTAGAGAATGGACAGAAATAATTTCCCTGGTTAGTTTTTGGTTATTACTGATGTTTTATATCCTGCCTTTAAAAAAATGGATCAATTAAAAAATATTAAAGAAAGAACATTTACTGGAATTGGTGCTTTAGTGTTAAGAAATTTCTTAATTCAGCCAATTTCATTTATCAGTTTTTTTGCTTTGTCAGTTTTCCTTGAGCCTAGAGAGCTGGGTGTTTATTGGGCAGTTGTTGAAGTAGTTGGCTTTCTGGGATATTTTTCTGATATTGGTTTAGCCGCCGCCCTGATTAGAGAAAAAAAAGCACCGAAAACAGAAGAAGTAAGGACAATTTTTACCATTCAACAAATTATTGTTTTAACTTTAATTACAATTACTTTGCTTCTTGTTCCTTTTTTAGATCAACGGTTTGATTTTGGTGAAAGCGGTAAATTTTTACTTTATGCATTGCTGTTTGGTTTTTTCACTTCATCATTAAAAACAATTCCTTCGGTATTTTTAGAAAGAAAACTAAAGTTTAAACGTCTTGCTGTTGTTGATTTGACTGAACAAATTGTCTTTGATGGACTGGCTGTTTTTATGGCTTGGCAGGGTTTTGGAGCATCCAGCTGGATCGGTGCTGTTTTAGCCCGGTCAGTTGTTGGTGTAGTTTTGATGTATATTATTTCTCCCTGGCCGATTGGGATCAACTTTAATTTAAAATCAATAAAAGGTCTATTTAATTTTGGTATTCCTTATCAGCTAAATTCTTTACTAGCGGTTGCAAAAGACAAATTAGTTAATATTTTTCTCTGGGGGATTCTCGGCAGTTATGGAATGGGAATTATCGGCTGGGCCCAGAAATGGAGTCAACTGCCGCTAAGATTTTTAATGGATTCTGTAATCAGGGTGACTTTTCCTGCCTATTCTCGTTTGCAAAAAAACAAACAGAGGCTAAGCCGGGCATTGCAAAATGCCTCTTTTTTTGTTAATTTACTTATTTTTCCAATCTTAGCTGGAATTGGCATTTCAATGCCGAAATTGATTTCTATATATCCTGAATACCAAAAGTGGTCAGAAGCAGTATTGCCTTTATGGCTCTATTTGGGGAATTTTGCTTTTGGAACTGCAACTACACCCTTGATCAATGCTTTCAACGCTATTGGAAAAGTAAAATTAAATCTCAAATTTATGGGGATGTGGACGATTCTAACCTGGTTAATTGTTCCGATTTTCACTCTTCTTTTTGGAGCCAATGGAGCAGCTGCCGGTTTACTTCTTGTTTCTGCCAGTTCGATAGTTGCCTGGTGGTGGGTAAAACGGGAATTTCAAATAAATTTATTAAAATCAATCGGAGTTCCTTTTATTTTGTCTTTAACAATGTTGATTAGTTTAATTGCCATAAATCAAGTCTTGCCGGATTCTTTAATCGGGCTTATAAGTTTAGTTTGTTCTGGAGGTTTAATCTATGGTCTTTTATCATATATTTTTGTTAAACCAGATTTGGTTTGGGGCTGGCAGAGTTTAAATCAAGTAATTAACAAATACCGCAAATAAATGAAAAATAAACTAGTTTTTTTCATTATTCTATTTATTTTCTATTTTAGTTCATGTAAATCCGTTTATTCTAAGGATAAATATATTATCTGGATAAATCCTGTTCGGGGGAATGACTATTGGCAGATTGAGGACCAGAGTCCAATTGATTTTGTAATATTTCAAAAAGGATTAGCTGAGGATGATGACCTGCCAATTACTTGGCTAATAAGGCCGGACTTTTTATTTGACTCAAATTATCATGATTTTTTTAATCATCAAAAATTTAAAAATGATGAATTAGGAATTTTCATGGAAGTAACTCCAACCTGGGCTAAGGAGGCAGGCGTTGACTATCGAGAAGGGGAAATGTGGAGTGATGCCTCAAGTGTATTTTTATCAGGTTATACTCGCCAACAACGGGAAAAACTTATTAAAACAGCTTATGACAAATTTAATTCAATATTTAATTACTATCCAAAGACAATCGGTGCTTGGCATATTGACCCTTATACAGCAGGTTTTATCGTAAATAACTATGATTTGGAGTCAATTTTGATATGTTCAGACCAGTATTCCACTGATGGTTATCAGATATGGGGCGGATGGTGGGGCGTTCCTTATTATCCTTCAAGAAAAAATTTGCTTGTTCCTGCAAACAATCTTTCTGATAAATTAGGTCCAGTAATTTTCTGGTGGGCGCAAAGAGACCCAGTTAACGGTTATGGGTTCAATGTGAAAGCGAGTACATATAGCGTTCAAGTTAACGATTATTTACTTCATGATTTAGATGAGAATTATTATTCCAATTTAGTTGATGTTTATTTGAAAAATAGTCAAGGGCCTTATGGTCAACTAACACTAGGATTAGAAAATGACATGGATTTAAATGTATATATTAGTGATTTTAATAAACAATTAGAAGTTTTGAAAAGTAAAGATGCCGAATTTGTTCAATCTGGCCAGTTTGCAGAATGGTATAAGCATAAGTTTCCCAATCTTTCCCCTGAACATCAGGTTATTAGTAGAGACTTGCTAGGAACAAATAAACAAGTTACATGGAAGATGAATACTAGTTCCCGGATAGCTGTTACTGGAACTGATGAGGTCTTTGATAGTCGTAATTACCGGAATGCCTTACCTGATCCATATTTTTTTAATCGTAATTTAACCCGAAAATTATATTGGAATATCCAAGAAAATCAAAATATTGACATAAATTCATCTAGAAAAAGTTTGATATGGATAACCTTAATTATAGTTGGTGGCTTATTAAGTTTACGGAGGTTGAAATTACCATATAAGCTTATCCTTGTTATTTTAACAGCTGGACTTCTCTTTTCAATGCCGATGATTAGAAGCGGACTTATTTATGATTTTGGAATGGGGTTTTGGGGGCCCAATGCCCATGACGGGATTTGGCATATTAGTCTAATTAAGCAGCTCAACCAAAACCTTCCTCCTTTAAATCCAATTTTTTCAGGAGAAGTTCTTACAAACTACCACTGGGGGTTTGACCTAATTGGTTCTTTAGTCGATAAAATTATCCCTTTGTCAACCGAAAATATATATTTTCAGTTATTACCGCTTATTTTTGCGATTGCTATTGGAACCTTATCTTATATTTTGGCTTTAAAAATTTCCAAACGCCAATTGACAGCAGTCGCTTTTGCTATGCTTAATTATTTTGCCGGGTCATTTGGTTGGGTTGTAACCTTGATTAAGTCCGGTTCAATTGGAGGAGAATCGTTATTTTGGTCAATGCAGTCAATTTCTACTTTAATAAATCCCCCCTTTGCCTTTTCGCTAATTATATTGTTCATCGGCCTGGTACTTTGGCTTGAAAAAAGGCATGAAAGTGTTTTCTGGCAGTTGTTTATTGGTTTTTTGTTTGGCTTTTTAAGTTTGGTTAAGGTTTATGCTGGCATATTGATTGGTTTTGGTTTAAGTTTTTTTTGGCTTTACAAATTGATCAAAAAGGAAAATAAAAGATCTGATCTGATAGTTTTATTATCAACCGCTCTGACATCATTAATTTTTTTGATTCTAATGCGTGTTTTTAATTCTCAGCCAGGTCTAGTATTTAGGCCGTTGTGGTTTCCTCATTCATTAATTGAATCTCTAGATAAGGTTTATTTGCCAAAATTAGCAGTTTTACGTATTAACTTGTTAAGGCAGGGCCTGTCAATAAAGCTCCCCATTTTAATAATAATCGAATTAAGCTTAATAGTTTTCTTTTTCATTGGTAATTTAGGAACAAGGCTTTTTGGTCTATGGCAGTTGATATTAAACCAGATTAAAAATAAATTAACTGACTTTAATCTTTTAGCTATCTTAATAATCGTTTTCGGTTCTCTTTTTCCTCTTTTATTTATCCAAAAAGGAACTTCATGGAATACAATCCAATTTTTTTATTACGTCCAGGTAATGGTGAATTTTTATTTAGCTATTTACTTAACCAAGCTTTTTGATGAAAGAAAGTTTTTTTTATTAAGCCTAATTATTTTAGCAACAATTCCAACAACCTATTCAACTCTTCGTGGTTATTTAGGTGATACGCCTCCGGCTGCAATTCCGCTTTATGAGCTTAGTATGCTTAAGAAGCTTGAAAAAGCAGACGATGGAGTTGTTTTGACTTATCCTTATGAAAAATATTTTGACCTAGACATACAAACGCCAAGACCGGTGTATTTATACGAAACTACGGCCTATGTTTCTGCCATGTCAGGGAAAGCTTCTTATCTTGAGGACGAAATGAATTTAGAAATAACTGGTTATTCTTGGCAAAAAAGATTAGAGGATTCAAAAAAATTCTTTACAACTTATGATAAAATTTGGGCAAGGGGTTTTTTGTTAAATAATAAAATTGATTATATTTACTTAGTAAATGACCAAGGCTTTAATTTACAGCCAGGAGATTTAGGTTTAAAAAAAATATTTAGTAACGGACAGGTTAAAATATACCAGGTGAAGAGATAAAAATGCCTAAAAAATTAATTTCAGTAGTTATTAACACTCTTAACGAGGAAAAAAATATTCGCCGGTGTCTAGAATCGGTAAAAGGTTTTGCTGATGAAATAATTGTTGTTGATATGCACTCTGAGGACGAGACGCGGCAGGTTGCAGAGAGCTTAGGTGCTAAGGTTTATACCCATGAGAAAACAGGTTATGTTGAGCCGGCAAGAAATTATGCCATTGAAAAAGCAGAAGGAAGTTGGATCCTTGTCATTGACGCTGATGAGGAGCTGCCAGTTAGTTTAGCTGAAAAATTAAAATCGGTTGCCGAAGGAGAAACCAATAAAGAACCGGATTGCGTTTTGATTCCCCGTAAAAACATAATATTTGGCAAATGGATGCAAAATTCACGCTGGTGGCCGGATTATTTGCCCCGATTTTTTAAAAAAGGAAAAATTGATTGGCCGAAAAAAATCCATCAACAGCCGAACTTAAGCGGTAAAAAGATATATACGCTTCCTGATACTGAAAATATGTCTATTATTCACTATAATTACGAAAGTTTAAACCAATTTCTAGAACGTAACCGAAGATACGCTAAAATTCAAGCGTTGGAACTAGTAAAGGACAAAAGCTATCAATTAAGTCAAAAAGACTTGCTTATTCTACCGCTGGAAGAATTTTTAAGCCGTTTTTTTACTGGTGAAGCATATAAGGATGGAACTCATGGATTGGCATTGTCCTTACTTCAAGCTTGGGTAAAGCTGTTAACTTATTTAAAAGTTTGGGAGGAAAAAAATTATGAACAAAAATCACTTGAGCCTCGGCAGGTAAAGGAAATTTTAGCCGAGTCTGTCTATCAATTGGAATATTGGCGGGATGATTTTATCTATAGAACTAGTGATTCAAAACTTAGACCCCTACAAAATATTATCCTAAAATTACGTCAAAATATAATTCGGTGGTGAATAAATTATCGATTATTGTTCTTAACTATAATAAAAAAAATCTATTAAAAAAGTGTTTAGAATCAATTTTTCAAACCTTTAGGTCAAGTGCTAAAGGTGATAAAAAAAGTTATTCCTCGGGCTTAGAAATTATCGTTGTTGATAATGGTAGTTCTGACAACTCGGTAAAGTTTGTTAGAAAGTTTAAAAAATCAAATTCCAATATTCAAATAAAACTAATAGAGAACAAGCAAAATCTTGGTTTTACTGGTGGGAATAATGTCGGTATAAAATACGCTTTGGAATCAGACGCTGATTATATTATGCTTCTTAATAATGATGTAATTGTCAAAAATAATTTTTGGCAGCCGATGATAGATTATCTGGAAAAAAATCACCAGGCGGGGATTCTTGGACCGAAAATTTACTTTGCTCCCGGGTATGAATTTCATCAGGATAGATATTCGGAAGAAGACCTTGGAAAAGTAATTTGGTATGCCGGCGGTAATATTGACTGGGAGAATGTTTATGCTAGTCATCAAGGAGTCAATGAAGTTGATCAAGGCCAATATGACCAGGTTAGGCAAACGGAATTTGTTACTGGCTGTTGTATGATGGCTAGGCGAGAAGTTTTTGAAAACATTGGTTTACTTGATAATAAATATTTCCTATATTATGAAGACAGTGATTTTTGTTTACGTGGTCAAAAAAATGGCTGGCAAACAGTCTATTTTCCTAAATCTCAAATTTGGCACCTGAATGCCGGTTCGTCAAAATCGGGAAGCAAATTACAGGATTATTATCTAGCCCGGAACCGGATGCTTTTTGGAATGCGGTGGGCGCCAGTTCGTTCAAAATTGGCTTTAATTCGTGAAAGTATAAAACTATTGTTCACCGGCCGAAAATGGCAGAAAATTGGAATAAAAGACTTTTATTTAAACAAATTTGGCAAAGGTAGTTGGAATGAGTGAAAAAATAAATTTATCAATAATTATTATTACCAAAAATGAAGAAGAAATGATTGAGGGGGCAATAAATTCAGTAAAATTTGCTGATCAAATAATTGTTGCCGACGGCGGCTCAGAAGATAAAACATTAAAAATTGCCAAAGAATCAGGGGCAGAAACAGTTTCAATTAATCAGGAGAAAGTAAATTTTGCCAAGTGGCGTAATCAGGCTCTTGAACATGCTAAACATGATTGGGTTTTTTTTCTTGATGCAGATGAAAGAGCAACTAAAAAATTAAAATTAAAATTAAAAGAAGTTATAAATAAAAAAATGAAATTTAGCGCTTATGCTCTTCCAAGGGAAAATTATTTTTTGGGTAAGCGGGTCAGCCACGGCGGTTCATGGCCGGATTATGTTATCAGACTGTTTTATAAGCCTGATTTTATTCAATGGGAGGGTAAACTGCATGAACAGCCAAAGTTTAAAGGCAGGCTTAAACATTTAAAAACGCCGCTTAGACATTATACTCATCGTGATTTAACTTTGATGCTGAAAAAAACAACAAAGTGGACTAAGTCTGAGGCCAAATTGCTTTATCAATCGGGACACCCGCCAGTAGTTTGGTGGCGGATTTTAAGAATGATGATAACCAAGTTTTGTCAGAGAGTCATTAAACAAGGGGCCTGGAAAGACGGCACTGTCGGTTGGATAAACGCAATTTTTGAAGTTTTTAATACCTTTATAATTTATGCCCGTCTTTGGGAAATGCAGAATGAATAAAACACCTAATCGCCAATCCTCAGTCCCTAATTGTCTAATTTACAGCCCTTATTTTAAGGGAATTGGCGGTGGTGAAAGATATATGCTTTCAGCAGCTGAGTGTTTATTAAACAATAATTGGCAGGTTGATGTTTTTTGGGATAATGAAAATGATATTAAACAAATAAGTCAAAAACTTGACTTAGACACGAAGGCTATCAATGTCATTGGCAGGTCGCCAGAAGATTTAAGTTTTTTGAAAAAAATTAAACTTTCACGCTCATATGACATTATTTTTTGGCTTTCTAATGGCAGTTTACCGGTTTTATTTGGCAGGAAAAATATAATTCATTTTCAGCGGCCGTTTGAACATGTCGGCGGAAAAAATATTATTACCCAAATTAAACTCGGGTTAACTAATCAGATTGTCTGCAACTCTAAATTTACCAAAAAATATATTGACCAGGAGTTTGGCATTCAGTCTACTGTTCTTTATCCTCCGGTTGACGTTGACAAGTTTAAACCAGGTGAAAAGAAAAATATGATTCTAACAGTTGGCCGATTGCAACCAAATAAAAAACAGGATGTTCTAGTAAAAGCTTTTAAACAAATGGTTGATGGCGGTTTAGATAACTGGAAAATGATTATAGCTGGGGGTTCATTAAAGGAGCCAAAAAGTAATCAATATCTTCAAAATTTAATTAAGACTGCTGACGGCTATCCGATTGATTTTTATCCCAACCTGGACTTTAAAACCTTAAACCAGTTTTATGCAAAATCAAAACTATTTTGGCACGCTGCCGGCTATGGAGTAGTGGTTGATAAAGAACCCTGGCGCTGTGAGCATTTTGGTATAACTCCGGTAGAAGCAATGGCGGCTGGATGTGTTCCTCTTGTAATTAATAAAGGCGGCCTTACAGAGATTGTGCGACGCGGAGAAGGGGAGAAGTGGAAGACCCTTCGGGAATTAAAAATGAAAAGTGAAAAGTTAATAAATGATAAAGAGAGATATAAAAAGTATCAACAAAATGCTATTCTGCGTTCCCAAGATTTTTCTAAACAAAAATTTTGCCGAAAATTAAATTTAATTATATAAAGGAGATAAAAATAGGCTAATGATTAAAACGTCAGTAATTATTCCAAGTTGGAACGGGAAAGAACTTTTGGAAAAGAATTTACCTCAGGTCTTAAAAACGGTTCCTGAAAATTGCGAAGTAATTGTGGTCGAAAACGGGAGCGAAGATGGTTCAAGGAAATACCTTGAACAGCTAAAAGCTAACAGCTATCAACTAAAAGCTATTTTTAATGACCGTAATTTGGGTTTTATTGGTGGTTGTAATCAAGGTGTGGCTAAAGCAAAAGGCAAATACGTTGTTTTATTGAATAATGATGTTTGGCCGGAAAAAAACTTTTTGCAGCCTGCCTTAGACCATTTTAAAAACAAAAACATATTTGCCGTTTCTTTTAATGAAGTAAATAGTGACGGCGGTTGGTCTGATATTTTGTGGTATGACGGCTATTTTAATTATCTTCCAGGAAAAAAAACCGATCAGCCCCATATCAGCGGTTGGGCATCTGGCGGCAGTGCTGCTTTTAGAAAATCAATGTGGGAGAAACTAGATGGCCTTGATGAGATGTTTGCCCCGTTTTTTTGGGAAGATGTTGATATCAGCTATCGCGGCTGGAAAATGGGGTGGAAAATTATCTGGGAACCAAAGGCAAAAGTTATTCATAAACACGAATCAACTATATCAAGATTAGACAAAAACTTTGTTGACCGAATAAAGGAAAGAAATCAATTACTATTTATTTGGAAAAACATCACTGATTCGGACTTGAAGTTCAAACATAATTTGGGTTTAGTTCAACGTGTTTTAACTGGGCCGAATTATTTAAAGGTCATCAGGTCAGCGAAAAAGCGGTATAAAAAATTTGGTTCTCCTAAAATCGAAGATTACAAGCGTTCTGATAAAGAAATATTTAAGCTGTTTGATAAATGACTTTGTCGATAATAATTGTTAACTATAATACGAAAGAGCTGTTGAAAAATTGCCTTAAGCCGATGGCTGACGATCAATGGTTAATGAATAATGGGGAAATAATTGTGGTTGATAATAATTCAACGGATGGGAGTAAGGAGAACCTTAAAAAAATGACAAATGGTCAATGGTTAATGACTAAAGAAGGAAAGAAAGATCAATCATCAATTATTAATCATCAGTCATTGAAGGTCATTTTTAATGACCGTAACTTGGGCTTTGCCAAGGCGGTTAATCAAGGAATCAGTAAATCTGATGGCGAATATATTTTACTTTTGAATACTGATACTCAGGTCAACTCCGGCGATATAGAAGAATTAATTGATTTTGCTAAAACAAACAGTCAGGCAGGAATTGTTGCTCCGCGACTTTTAAATTCGGATGGAACAATTCAACCATCTTGTTATAAACTGCCGACAATAAAAGGGGCAGTAGAAAAATTTTGGTTTGGTAAAGAAAATTCTTTTGGTAAATATACTCCCAAGTCAAATCAGCCCGTTGAAGTGGAAGCGGCAGTTGGAGCTGTTTGGCTGCTGCCAAGGTCAACCATTAAAAAAGTTGGACTTTTTGACGAAAAATATTTCTTATATTATGAAGACATCGATTATTGTCGTCGTTTGAAACAAGCCGGACTAAAAGTTTTCTATTTACCTCAAGTTAAGATAACTCACCTGCATGGCGCCAGTGGTAAGAAATTAGGCGACAAGCCAAATAAGTGGCTAATCGAAAGTAGTAAAAAATATCATGGAACTATTAAACATCACCTAATAAATTTTATAATTTGGAGTGGACAAAAATTTTGTCTGTTAAAATAAATCAATGAAATTTAATAAAAGGGATTTTGTGTTAATTGCCTTAGCTTTGGGTTTAAGATTCTTTTTTATGCTTACCGGATTCCACATTGATTTAAAATATATTGCCTTTGGGGGTTATTTGAGCGTTCTTGAAGGCCGTTTTTTGACTTTTTATGATTATCTATCCGCCTTGCCAAGGACCGACCAATTTATTCATAAATTTGGCATGACTTTTTTCAATTATCCGCCGTTAGCCTATATTGTTCCTGGCTTATTCATGTTTCTACTCCGCCCGTTGATTAATCAAGAATTTTTTTATCAATATTTAATTAATCCGAAAAGTTTACTGGGCAGTTTTCAGCTTATGAAGCATTTATTTGTTTTTAAGGCCTCTTATTTAGCAGCAGATTTATTGGTCGCTTATTTTCTACCAAAAATATTTACTAAAAAAAATCAAAAAAAAGTTTTTTATTTTTGGTTGTTCAATCCGCTTAGTTTTTTATTTACTTTTGCAATGGGCCAGTTGGAAATTTGGCTTATTTTGTCAATTGTTCTGGCAATATATTTTGCACTAGTCAAGAAAAATAACTACTTGTCTTTAATTTCTTTGGGAATTGGCGGTGCTTTCAAACTACTTCCTTTGTTATTTATACCAATTTTAATTTGTATAATTGAATCTAGGTTTTGGCAGCGGATTAAATTATTTTTAGTCGGCTTCCTTTCATACTTATTTATTATCCTGCCATTTTATTTGGTTTCTCCTGGGTTTCGATACGCTGCATTTTTAGCTGAACAGTCTGACAAAATGTTTTATATGACTTTACCGGTTACCGGTGCTGAAGGTTTGCCAATTTTTGTTTTAATTTATAGTTTAATTTTTTATTTTGCTTTTTACCAAAAAGGTGTATTTTCAAAAATAAATTCTGGTGTATGGTTTGGGGGTTTTGCTTTTCTGGGGACGTTTTTTTCATTAACCCATTATCACCCGCAGTGGTTTTTATGGCTGACGCCTTTTTTAATTTGGCTATTTGTTAAATTAGGTAACAAATTATGGCTGCCTTTAGTTGCAATTTTAATTTCTTTTATATTCCACTGGATATTTTTTGAACCCAGCCTGCATATTGGGCTTATGTCAGCAATTTTTCCCAGATTAGGCGAATTGGGACAGTTAGAAAAAATTCTAGGTTATAATTCAATTTTTTGGCGGAATAATTTTCGAGCCCTTTCTACTGCTTCATTTATCTATCTAGCCAATATAATTTATAATGAATAAATCTAAACTATTATTTTTAGTTCTTGTTTTAAGCTTTTTTCTTAGGATTTGGCGGATTGATAAAGTTCCGCCGTCACTAAACTGGGATGAGGTATCAATTGGCTATAACGCTTATTCTATTTTAAAAACTGGTCGTGATGAATGGGGAAAACTTTTTCCTCTTCATTTTCGAGCCTTTGGTGAATATAAATTGCCTGTTCAAATTTATTTCTCCATTCCTGGAATTCGGCTTTTCGGCCTTAGTGAATTAGGGGTCAGAATAACTCCGGCTGTTATTGGCGTTTTGGCTGTTTTGGGAACTTATTTTTTGGCCGACCAAGTTTTTAAAGATAAAAAAATCGGCTTGTTAAGCGCTTTGCTTTTGTCTATTTCACCCTGGCACCTGCAGTTGTCACGTGCTTCTTTTGAATCAGCAACTGCAATGTGCTTATTAACCTGGGGAGTCTACTTTTTTTTAAAGGGTATAAAAAAACCATTAAATTACTCTTTAAGCGCACTTTTTTTTGGCTTGTCAATTTATACTTATAATGCTGAAAGAGCTTTTATACCTTTATTTGGTGCTGCTCTTTTATTGATATATCGGCAGGAAATATTTTCTAATCTAAAAAAGGTTATTCCAGCAATTATTATTAGCTTAATTTTTATTGGCAGTTTACTTCCTGTTGCTTTTAGCTCAACTGGCCAATCAAGATATAAATTAGTCAGCTTTGTCAGTGATCCGGGTTTTGTTTTAAGAATTAATGAATCCCGGGGTAATCTTAAAATGCCCTCACCAATACCCAGAATGGTTCACAATAAGTTGACACATTTTATTTGGCGTTTTAGCAGTAATTATTTGGCTCACTATTCTCCTAATTTTCTTTTTTTACGAGGAGCTGGTCATCACCAACACCATGTTCAGGGAATGGGTGAGCTTTATTTAATCAGCGCCCCGTTTTTAATTTTAGGGATTTGGTTTTTATTTAAGAAAACCAATAAGCAAAAAATACTCTTTTTTATCTGCTGGATTGGTTTATCAGCTGTTCCAGTAGCGATTACTAATGATTCGATCCCCCACGCTTTAAGACAACTTCTTGTTTTGCCTTCTTACCAAATACTAATTTCTTTTGGTTTTTTTAGATTATTAAATAATTTAAATAAAAAGAAAATAAAAAAGCTTGTCATAGGTGTATCTGTTATCTTGTTTTTCATCCAGTTTGGCTATTATCTCAACCAATATTACCGTCATTATCCGCTTAAATATTCACGTGATTGGCAGTATGGCTATAAGCAGGTTCTGGATTTTGTTGAAAATAATTATGACAATTATGATCGGATAATTATCACTAGGCATTATGGAGAACCGCACATTTTTACTCTGTTTTGGTTAAAATATCCACCCGCTGATTATCAGGAGGATGCAAATTTAGTTCGATTTCAAGCCCATGATTGGGTTTGGGTAACTCAATTTGATAAATTTTTATTTCCCGATTTGGGTGATAAAGGCACACAGGTAGTTGATATGAAAGAAAAATATCTGCAAGGCAAAACATTAATAATTGGCAGACCGGATGACTTTATTGATTCCGACCCTGTTTTAAAGGAGATTAGTTTTCTAAATGGAGAACCAGCATTTCAAGTCAGCGAATTTTAAATTTCTTTTGCTTGGTTTATTGGCAGTTGGTATTTTTTTCAGATTCTATAAATTGGCTGTTATTCCATCTGGGCTAGTCCGAGATGAAACATCAAATGGTTATAACAGTTGGTTGGTGTCAAAAACCGGCAAGGATGAATGGGGTGAAACCCTACCTGTCCATTTCCGAGCTTTTAGTGAATGGAAATTACCTGGATATATTTATTCTTTAATTCCTTTTGTCAGATTAATTGGTCTTAATGCAGTCGGAGTTAGGCTGCTTGGTGGTTTAGCCGGTATTGGCAGTGTATTCATCTGGTATCTAATCTGGTCAGATAAAAAAGATAAACTTTCTGGGCAAATTGGCGCCTTATTTTTATTATTTTCTTTTTGGATATTTCCGATAGTAAGAATTGGATTTCAGGCAAATTTGGCTGTTTTCCTTTTTTTACTTGGTTGGTTATTATGGGAAAAAAAGAAATATTTTTTAAGTTTAGCCGGCTTTTTAGGCGCAGTATACACTTATAACGTCTTTAGGATTTTTACTCCACTTTTTTTCGGCTGGTTGGCGGTCAAATTAATTTTTCAATCCAGGAATCTTAAAAAGTTGACCCTATTGATTATTTTTGGCATTGGCTGTCTGCCAGTCGTTTATTTTTACGCAAAAGAACCAACTGCTTTTTTAAGAGCCCAGCAAACTGGAGTTCAAGATATGAAACTAAAAACGATTGCTGGTAATTATGCCAATCATTTAAATCCGAACTTTTTGTTATTCACTGGTGATGAAAACTTGAGACATTCACCCGGAGTTACCGGTCAAATTAGCTACTTAGCTGCTGTTTTAGCCATAGTAGGTTTGTTTAATATTGATACTTCCAGTTTATTTCTATTGCTTCTGGGACCTTTACCTGCAGTAATCACTAAAATTTCTCCTCATAGTTTAAGGTCGTTGGTTTACATGATTGGAATTTATTCTTTAGTTACCAATGGTGTTTCTAATTTTGTTAGTTTTTTTAAAAGAACTAATTATAAATTTCTTAAAATAATAATCATTATTGGTCTAGTTGGCGGGTTAGTCCAATATGGATATTTTTATTATGATTATTTTATCCGTTATCCAACCAGGGGAGTTGATGTCTGGCAAACAGGTTATAAACAAGTTTACGAAAAAATCAGCAATTTCGACGAAGAAGTTTATTTTGATTGGTCATATACTCAGCCCTATATTTATAAATTATTTTTTGAAAAAATGAATATTTTTGAAGAGGATGTTGACGTTGCCACCCCAGATAAATGGCATATGTCGCGTCTAACTCGGATAAATAATGTCCACTATCTTTCTTGTCAGGAATTGGAGGATATTTTTAATCAGCCGGAAATTGCTTATTTTGTTCTCACCCGTGAGTGTAATTTTAAAATAGAAGATTCACATATTGTTGACAAAATTTTAGTCAATAATCAGCCAAGATTTATTATTGCCACTAATAATGAAAACTAAAATATTTCTCTTGTTGATTTTAATTTTTGGATTTGGATTAAGATTTTATAAACTTGATCAAAACCCGCCTAGCTTAAGCGAAAACGAAGTATTTATTGGTTATAACGCTTATTCAATTATTAAAACAGCAAGAGACCAACAAGGCAATTTTCTACCATTGTTGATAAGTTTTAATAATCAAATAAAACTGCCCGGGTATATTTACCTGACGTTAATTCCGGTTTGGCTTCTCGGCCCAGCAGAAATTAGTGTCCGTTTAATTTCACTAATATCCGGATTAGGATTAATCTTAATTGGCTATATAATTACCAAACAATTAACAGAAAACGACGAAGTTAGTTTATTTTCTGCTTTTTTGGCCGCTGTTTCTCCATGGAGCTTGTTTATGTCTAGAACAGGCCTGGCGACTAATTTAAGTGCCTTATTCATTTCTTTAGGTGTCTTAATTTGGCTTAAAAAAGAAAATTGGCTGAGTTTTATTTTTTGGGGCTTAAGTCTATATACCGATATTGTTTCTTGGTTCTTTTTTCCGATAATTATTTTTTATCCAATTATTTTTTTAATCAAAAAGAAAAAATGGAAAAATTTAATTTTATCGCTGTTTATTAGTTTAGTTAGTGCTGGCCCACTTATTTATCAGTTAATACTATCTAAGCTTACGACTACTTTTCTTAATATTCCGACCAAATCTCTTAATTTATTCATCATAAATTACTTAAAATACTTTAATTTAAAAACAATTTTTTTCAACCGCGGCGATTTATATCAATTTTCAGTTCCAGGTCAGGGAATATTATTTTTAACCAGTGCGCCCTTTATCATAATTGGGCTTTTTATGCTAATAAAAAAAGCCCGTTGGTTGCTTGTTATTTGGTTATTAGCCGGTTTTATACCTGCTAGCTTATGGTTTAGAGGCATAAATTGGGGTTCAAGTTTAATAATTTTACCTTTACCAATGATTTTAACTGGTCTTGGTTTAAATAAAACGATTAAATTTTTACAATCAAAGTCAAAATTTGGCGGAAAACTAGTTTTAATAGTTTTAATTCTAACCATTTTTGTTGAATTGGGAATGTGGTGGCGTGATTATTGGCAAATTTATTTAAAAAATTATTCCTGGGCTTGGCAGTTTGGTTATAAACAAACTATCAGTTATGCTAAAGAAAATTATTCAAAATATAATTCAATAGTTTTTACTAAAAAATATGGTTTAGCCAAAGACCACCTTTTATTTTATTGGCCTTGGCAGCCTAGTTATATTCAGTCTGAACCGCAGGGTTCGGACGATGGCTTTGATAAGTTTAAATTTTATGAAGATTGGGAAGTAATTGAGAAAACAGAAGAACTAAAAAACTCAAATAAAAGGATTCTTTTAATTACAAGTCCAAATAATTATCCTCAAGGGGGAGATTTAATTAAAACTATTGATTTTCTTGATGGCCAGCCTGCTTTTCAAATAGTAAGGTATGAACAAACAGATTAAAAGTCAAGTGTTGGAATTAATTGATTAATTTAATTATAATAAAAAAATGTTGTCTGTAGCTATTGCAACCTATAATGAAGAAAAAAACATCGGCCGGTGTTTGGAGGCAGTAAAAGACATTGCTGATGAAATAATTGTTGTTGACGGCAATTCAATTGACAAAACCCGTCAAATAGCTCGTCAATACGATGCTGAGGTAATTAAAACGACTAATAAGCCGATTTTTCACATCAACAAGCAAATGGCAATAGACCGGTGTCAAGGAAAATGGATTTTGCAGTTAGATGCCGATGAAGTAGTCACAGCAGACTTGAAAAGAAAAATTTTATCAATAATTAATCATCAACCATCAGACATTACCCATTCTGCTTATTATATCCAACGAAAAAACTTTTTTCTTGGCCGATGGATGAAAAAAACCGGTCAGTTTCCTGATCCGGTGATCAGGTTTTTTAAAAAGAATAAGGCACGGTTGCCGTGCAAATCGGTCCATGAGCAAATGGAAGTTGATGGAGAAGTCGGTTATATAAAAGAACATTTACTTCATTATCCATATCCTGACTTTTCAGAATATTTAGTTAAATCTAACCGGTATACCAGCTTAACCGCCCAGGAATTATTAGATTCAGGTATTAAACCTAGTTTTTGGCAGTTTATGAAAGCATATTTTAGAGCCGAAAAAACATTTTGGTCGCTATTTTTGCGTCACAAAGGATTCATCGACGGTTTTCCCGGCTTTGTTTTTTCTGCCTACTCCGGCCTTCATCATATCACCGCCTATATTAAATTTTGGGAAACTCATAACAAAAAACAAGGTTCAGGTAGTAATTAACCTTGAAGGTTCTTTAGGTTTGAACCTTGGGAAGATAACATTGGTTTCTCTAAAATTAGATGTTTAATTATTTCTAATTTTCTTTGACAGTCAGCATGGTCAAATATAAATTCTTTTAAATCTTTTTGATTGGCAAAGTAATTCCGGATAAGTTCTTTATTTAACATGTCCTCTTTTGGTGTATTTTGAATATAACTTGTTAATGGCATCCATGGGTATTTATTCAATTTATTTACATCCTTGATAATTGCATTCGAATATGGGTTTAGCATAATATAGCGGAAAACATGTAAAAGTTGTGCTTCAGATTCAATGATTATTGATTTAAATCTCCCTTGAAAAAGAGACCCGTATCGATTATTTCGTTTATTAAAAAATTTGGTGTAGCCGTTTTGTAATTTACTCATAAAGTTTGATATGCCGTTAGGCTTGGTTTGGCTTAAAAGTAAGTGAAAGTGATTAGGCATTAAACAATAGTTGAGAATTTCTACTTGAACGTTTTGGTACATTTTCAAATCATTCATTACTTCCTCTTTTTTTTCATTTGGATAATTCTTAAAGTTTGAAAAACTTGTGGGAGGCTCTTGAAATCGGTAGTAATTAACCAGTTCTAAAAACCTTCGATATTCTCGGCTAGAGGTGTATGTAGGTCGTCCTTCAACGCCGCGGTTGTAAACGTGGTAATAATAATTAGTTACAAGTGGGATTTTTCTTCCCGGCATTGATTAAGTATAAACTATAATTTTATTAAGGTTCAATTAGTAATTAACCTTGAAGGTTGTTTAGGTTTGAACCTTAGTTAATAAAATAATGGTAAAATTAAAATATGAAAATAGGAATTGATGTCAGCCCGCTTCATACAGGACATAAAGTCAGGGGGATTGGGTTTTATGTCAAGCGTCTGGTTGAATCACTAAAAAATATCCAAAATTCCAAAGGCCAAAAGTTCAAAATAAAAGAGTTGAAAAGTAAGGCGGAAATTAAGAGGCAGGATTATGACTTACTTCATATTCCTTATTTTGACCCTTATTTTCTAACTCTACCTTGGCCGTGGAAAATAAAAAAACCGTTAGTGGTTAGTATCCATGATTTAATTCCGATAAAATATCCTGAACACTATCCACCGGGAATTAAGGCAAAATTTAAGTGGCAAATTCAGAAAAGATTATTAAAACAATCAAAACTAATAATTACCGACTCTTTTGCCTCAAAATATGATATTCATGAATTGACCGGTTATCGGCTGGATAAAATTTATGTTGTTTATTTAGCCGCAGGGGATGAATTTCAGAAGTTAAAAGTTAAAAGTGAAAAGTTAAAAATTAAGAGGAAATATAATCTCCCCGGCGCATTTGCGCTTTACGTTGGTGATGTCAACTGGAATAAAAACATTCCAAGTTTAGTCAGGGCATGTGAAAAGATTGATTTGCCATTAGTTATTGTCGGTAGACAGGCAGCAAGCAAAGATTACGATAAATCCCATCCAGAAAATAAAAACGTAGTTTGGCTGCAGAAAAAATATTCAAAATTTCAATTTTCGAATATTCAAAAAAATAAATTTCGCCTAATTTTGACCGGTTATGTTAGTGAAGATGATTTGGTTGCGCTTTACAATTTAGCAACAGTTTATTGCCAGCCGTCCTATGATGAGGGCTTTGGTCTGCCGGTTGTTGAGGCAATGGCTTGCGGCTGTCCTGTGGTCAGTTCTAACCAAGGCAGTTTACCAGAAGTTATTGATGAAGCCGGTATTTTAATCGAGCCGACTAGTGAAAATTTATCTGAGGAATTACAAAAAGTAATTAGGGACGAAAAATTAAGAAAAAAATTAAGCCAGGCCGGCATAAAAAGAAGTGGGGAATTTTCCTGGGAAAAAGCAGCTCAAAAAACCCTAGAAGTTTATAAATTGGCAGTTGACTTAAATTTGACCTAAGTATTGGTTGCAAGGATAATTGGTGGAGACTATAATGAAGAAACCATGTTAAAAAAGATTATCCTTTTATTTTTTATCCTTAACCTTGTTTTAGTAAGCGGCTGGTTTATCGGCGATAAAATACTTCCTTTTTGGACAGAAAACTATTTGGGAAAAAACCTTGGTGGTAATGTCTCAGAAATGCCGTTAATTTGGTCAAGAGCTAATTTTGACGGCTTCCACTATGTCAAAATTGCCCGGGATGGTTACCAACATTTACAGCAAGCATTTTTTCCATTTTATCCGAAATTAATTCGCTTCTTTGAAAAAATAATTGGCGACTACACTATCAGCGGAGTAATTATTTCGTCGATTAGTTTTTTGGCTTTTATGTATTTATTATCAAAACTATTAAAAGAGGTAGGCGAAGATAGCCAAACAATCAAAAAAACCCTTATTTATTATGCCTTATTTCCGACCAGTTTTTATTTTCTCTCTGTATATACAGAATCGCTTTTTATGGTTTGGATAATCGCTAGTTTTTATTTAGCCGAAAAAAAACAATGGTTTTTAGCTGGATTAGTTGCCGGTTTAGCCGCCTATACAAGATTTATTGGCGTTTTTATGGTGCCGGCCCTAATCTATCGTTATTATCAATCAGTAACCAAACGCCAAATGATCGACCGGCTTCAAGCAGCAAAAGAGGCGATTGGAAACTATTTTTCATGGCAGTATTTAAAGTATTTGATAAAAACAAGACTGCCGCTTTTAAAAAGTCTTTTAGGAATCTCAACCGGCTTGTGGGGATTGGTTGTCTATGGTTTTTACTTGCACCGAACATTTGGTGATTTTTTCTATTTCGCCAATGTTCGGCCGGATTTTTTAGGTGGACGTCAAGTTAATCGAATTGTAATGATTTATCAGGTTTTTTGGCGTTATCTTAAAATGATATTTACAGTTGACCTTATCAGCTATACTTATTTTTATGTTTGGCTTGAACTTTTGATTACTCTCTTATTCGTTTTTCTTATTCTTTATGGCTGGCTAAGAACAAAAATTTCACGGTCGTGGGTTATATTTAGTGCTTTTGCTTTTTTAGTGCCGACTTTTACCGGAACTTTTTCATCAATGCCGCGATATGTTCTAGTTTGTTTTCCTTGTTTTATAACTTTAGCAAAATTAAAATTGCCTCGGTTTATTTTATACATTTCATTTGGTCTATTATTTGGATTAACAACACTTTTTGTTCGAGGATATTGGATCGCCTAAGTGATAAAAAAACTTTTTAAATTGACAAAAACCACTTTATTCAGAGGCAGTTTGATAATTCTGCTCTCAACTACGATTGGAAACTTTTTTAACTATCTCTATCATTTTGCCACCGGCCGGATGTTGTCACCGGCAGAATATGGTTTACTCCAAAGTTTTATATCATTAACCTATTTTCAATCAATTTTAGTCAGCTCGTTTTCAAATAGCGTCATTGAAAAAATCGGCTCTACTGAATCCAAAAATCTACAAGGAACAATTAAATGCTTGGAAAAACTTAGCATAAAATTATCGCTTATTTTTTGGTTAATAACCTTAATATTTTATCCCTTGGTAAAAAGACTGTTGCATTTAGACAGCTTTGGATTATTTTTAATTTTTTCTTTTCAAGCATTATTAGCTTTTTTACCTTCAGTTTATGGTTCAACTTTGATTGCCCGGCTCAAATTTGTGCCCGGAGCCATTGTTTCTGTAATTTCCACTTTTATTAAATTAATTTCGGCGGTTATTCTATTACATTTAAGCCTAGGTGTTATTGGCGGCTTGTCCAGCTGGATTATTTGGCGTATGGTTTCTATTTTATTAGGCGGATTTTTTGTTTATCGTTATTGGATAAAACAAAAAAAAGTTCAATTACCCAAAATTGGCTCTGATTTTTTTAAATTTTCAATTCTTAGCTTAATGGTAAACTTTTTTTTAACTTCTCTTTATTCAACCGACATAATATTGTCTCGATTTTATTTGGGCAATCGATCGGCCGGTTTGTATGCAGCAACTTCAAATTTAGGTAAAATAATCTTTTTTGGTGCCTCAACCGTGATGACGGTTGCTTTTCCTTTGTTTGTTAAATATCGGAATAGGCTGGTTAAATTAAGGACTGTTTTTGGGCTGGCTTTTGTCTTTTGTTTAATTATTAGTATCGGTGGTGTTGTCACTTTTCATTTTTTTCCAGAATTACTAATTTGGCTGCTTTACGGAAACAAATATTTACAAGCGGGCCAATATTTAGGTGGATTCTCTATTTTTATTTTGTTCTTGGCTATTTTTGATTTATTATCAAAGTTTTTATTGGCCTTAAGGTCAAAATTTGCGGCAATTATTCCTGGAGTTGCCGCGATAACTCAAATTATTCTAATTATTTTTAATCATCAGAATATAAATGCAATTATTGCCAATTCTTTAATAGCAGTTGGAGTTGGAGTTATATTTCAATTATTCATCGTGTTAAAATTAGCCAATGAGTTTAACCGCCCAAAAAATCTCCGTCATCGTCCCGGCGTATAAACAAGAAAATACAATTATTAGTGATTTAAGAAGAATCAACAAAGTTTTGCGCCAAACAAACTTAAATTATGAAATAATTTGTGTTATCGACGGCATAAATTCTGATAAAACATATCAAAAAGCAAAGTCAATAAAATTAAAAAAATTAAAAGTCATCGGCTATCAAGACAATCAGGGTAAAGGCAATGCAGTCCGGTATGGAATGAAAAAAGCAAAAGGCGATTTGATCGCCTTTATTGATGCTGGAATGGAAATACATCCCAATGGAATAAACTTATTACTTGCTCATATGGAATGGTATAAATCAGATATCATTGTTGGTTCGATTAGACATTCTGCTTCCAAAGTTAAGGGCTACCCTTTAAAAAGAAAAATACTCAGCTGGGGATATCATACAATAACCCGAATTTTATTCGGACTTAAAATAACCGACTGTCAACGCGGAATTAAGATTTTTAAGCGCGAAGTTCTAGAAGACGTTCTGCCAAGGCTTCTAGTAAAGGCATATGCTTTTGATATAGAAATGCTCTCAGTGGCAAAAAGGTTTGGTTATCAGAAAATCCACGACGGGCCGGTAGAGCTTAATGCTGTTAATATGTTTCAAACTAGTGTTCGTGCCGGAACAATTTTCAGTATGCTTAAAGATACACTAGCCGTTTATTACCGTTTAAATATTCTTCATTATTATGAAAAATAAAATTTCTGTAATTGTGCCGGTAAAAAAAATTAATAGCTATATTTTAGATGAAATTATTCCAGCGCTTGAAAACCAAACCTACCAAAATTTTGAACTGATAATTCTCCCGGATAAATACGGCGGTAATCTAAAATTGCCGGATTGGGTGAAAGTAATTCCCTCATCGCCGAAAATAAGACCAGCTGACAAAAGAGACCTTGGCGCAAAAAAGTCAACCGGTGAAATTTTAGGCTTTATAGACGATGACGCTTACCCGGATAAAAAATGGCTTGAACTTGGCATAAAAGTTTTACAGGATAACCCGGAAGCAGCGGCAGTTTGCGGACCCGGGGTTACCCCGCCTGGTGATCCTTTGATGGCAAAAATTTCCGGGTGGGTGTGGTCAACCTGGCTCGGTGCCGGCGGAGCCGGCACTTATCGGTGCCTGCCGAAAGGTGAACGTTTTGTTGATGACTACCCGACATTTAACTTTTTAATTAAAAAAGATATTTTTAACAAATTAGGCGGATTTAATTCTGATTTTTGGCCTGGGGAAGACACAAAACTTTGCCGCGACTTGGTTTATAAATTAAACAAAAAAATTCTTTACCACCCGAAAATTAAAGTTTTTCACCACCGGAGGAAAATTTTTCTTCCCCACCTAAAACAAATTAGCCGTTACGGCTATCAGCGGGGGAGATTTGCCAGGATTCTGCCGAAAACGTCAAACCGGATTGGCTACTGGGTGCCGTCATTATTAGTTATTTGTCTGGCGGCCGGCTGGCTGACTTTCTTTGTTTCAGATATTCTTTTTTATACATATTTAGGATTTATCTTCATCTATTTATGGTTATTGACGGTCAGTTTTTGGCAGGTTTGGCTGATGAGCAAAAGTTTTTTAGCGGCCCTGCTGGTCATCCCGTCCATATTTCTCACCCACCTAATCTACGGAATCAAATTCCTCCAAGGTTACTACCTGCACCTCTAAGGTGCTTTTAT
>CAZJMH010000003.1:0-3273 GCA_964547295.1 uncultured Gammaproteobacteria bacterium
GACAAATACACCGATACCGACGAGGACAAATACACCGATACCGACGAGGATACCAAGGCCGACGAATACATCTACGCCTTGGCCGACAAGAACACCAGAACCTGATGGCTGTAAACCTTGTCCAGATGGGACTAAGATTGATTCAAGAGCTGACTATAATTGTGATGGGCTAGTTAATGAGCAAGACTTTGCCGCCTGGTATGACGATTGGACATCAGGCAGTGATTTACTTTATGGCGATTTTAATTGCGACAACTTAGTTGACGTTCAGGATTTCGCACAATGGTATGATGAATACAATTAAAAAAATAAAAATAATAAAATAATAAAATGAAAAAAAATAATCAAAAAGGGTTTTGGATAATACTATTTTTACTATTCGCACTTTTTGGAGGAATGTATTTATTACAGCGTCAGCAAGAGGTGCGGCGCGAAGCTGCTTATGGAGAAATAGGTTTAAGTTTACTTCCCAGTGAAAAAGAGGTAAACGTTGACGAAAATGTAGAATTGAGACTTCAAGTCATACCAGGTCAATTTTTGGTTAATCTAGTTAAAATACGTCTTGCCTATAATCCAATGGTGGTTGAATTAAAAAGTGTTCTGCCTCAAAATAATTTTAGTGTGACACATAAAAAATCAGATGGTCAAGTAGAAATAATTGCTTTAACTACAATGGCTAGAGAAGAGCTGGAAATTTTAACTGAAACCGGGTCTTTTGAAATTGCCCGATTAAATTTTGAAGCCTTTAGTCCTGGAGAGACAGAAATTAGTAGGCTGGGGGAATATGCGATTACTGGTTCTCGTGGGATTGAGGGGCCTGAAGATCGTGGTCTTAATTTGAGTGCATTTGGCTCGTCAAAAATTACAGTTAGAGACAAGCAGGAATTGACTCCCACCCCAACAGAGCCGCCTCAGGGTTGGCCGGAGTTAACTTTTAAAATTAAGTTCTTGGGAACAGAATATGCAATTGGAAGTGAACAAAAAGTGGTTAGTGGTGTTGGAACACAAATGGTTGACTTGCTAGTCAAGGGAAACGGTATTAGCCAGAATTATAGTAATGTTCAGGTTGAGTTTAATGAACAAGCGGTTGGAACAGGTAGCCTGGAATTAGTTGGTGTAGAACCAGGAGATAATTATGCTGTTTTAATTAAGGGTCCGGTTCATTTGGCTCGTCGCTACTGCCGTGATGGGCAAAAGGAGCACTGTTGGTTGGGTGAAGAGAATATTTCTATTGTCGCTGGTGAGAATATTTATGACTGGACCGATCTTGCTTTAGAACCAGGTGATATTGACGGCAATGGAATAGTTAACAGTGTTGATTTTACTCTTTTAAAAAATGCCCTTGGGCAAGAAGGTGAAGTAAAAGAAGATATTAATTTTAATGGTTTTGTCAACACACAGGACATTACTTTTTTCTTGCAAACTTTAAGCAGGAAATATGAAGATGATATTTAATGGTTGAAAGTTAGTCAAAGAAATGTTATTAATAATAAAGGAGGTGAAAAAATGATAAAAAATTTAAATATTAAAGAAATGAAGTGGTTAATTCCAGCTCTTGCTTTTTTGGTTATAGTTGAAAGTGTTTTTATTGTTAATCAACTTAATAAGGGTTTTGATTATAGTATTCAATTGAGGCGAAATGTTGTTGAAGACCAGAGTTCAGCAGTTATGAGTATTGAAGGTGAAAGACAACTTGATGTTGATCAGGTTCACCGAGCAAACGTTGTTTTAACGGCTTTAAATGATATAAATTTAGATGGTGTTGATATTTACCTTAAATATGACCCAGAAATGATTGATATTATTGGTGTAGCTCCTAGCGATGATTTTTCTTTTGTTGGCCGCAATTGGGTAGAGCCTGAAAATAAAAGAATAATTGTTACTTTAGTTGAGCCAGAAATGCCTAGTGGGGTATATTTTGAAGCCGGCAGCCGAACAAACTTAGCTGTGGTTGAGTTTGTTCCTCTTGTTCCAGGCCAAACCAAATTTGAAATCTATACACCGGCAGAAGCTGAAGGAACTGTTCTTGCTGGAGGGGGTAGAGAATTTGAGTTCACAAAAAAGGATTTAGTTTACGAAATTAAATAAAATGACCACGAATTTAAGAAGTTTTTTTATTACATTGGCAGCTTTTATTTTTTTATGGCAGGTAACTGCTGTTGGGGCAAAAGCCGCCCCGCGGTTGTATCTTGAGCCGTCTAGTGGCGACTTTAATGTAAATGACTCATTTGATGTATCAGTAATGATAGATACTAACAATGAAGAGGCAATGGCCACTGATGTAGTTATTAGTTTTGACCAAAATAAATTAGAGGTTAATCAGGTCAACCCGGGAGATTTTTTTTCTGGATTTGATTATAATTTAGAAGCTTCTAACGGCAAATTAACGATATTTTCCTTTTCGGAACAGACACTGGTAACCAACAGCGGGGTTGGCGAGATTGCTGTAATTAACTTTAAAGCAGTGGCAGAAGGAACAGCAACAGTTAGTTTTCTTTGCGAAGAGGGCGTTGAGGCTGATTCATCAATTTGGGATGCCGATGGCAACGATATAATTGATTGTGCTGCTAGTGGAAGTGGCAGTTATCAAATTGGTGGAAGTCAGGAAGATGAAGAGGAGGAAGACGAAGAAGAACAGGTTGAAGAAGATAATGGTGAAGAGGATTCTGCACCGGAAGAACCGACGCCAACTCCGAGTGAGTTGCCAGACGCGGGTGTAAATGCACCTCTTATCATTGCTGGTTTTAGTGGAATAATTATGTTATTATTAAGCACCTTATTAGCTTTATGAAAAAGAATATTAAAACAGTAATAATAATCGTAATTTTACTTTTGTCCGGTGTTTTGGCTGCAGTTGGGGTAAGAACAGCAAGAACTTATTTAAGTGGTGCTTCCGGAGGCAAAGCGCCTCAAAATGTAAGAGTAGAAGCAGATGTAAAATCTGCCACTGTAACTTGGCAAACTGATAATGAAGTTCAGGGAACAGTAGAATATGGAACAACACCAGCAAGTTTGCTGTTACGGGCGTTAGAAAACCAGTCAAGCACTAATCATCGAGTGGTTTTATCCCCTTTAAAAGAGGCAACAACATATTATTTTAGAATTAGAATAGATGACGAAATTTATGACAATAATGGAATCCCTTTTTCATTTAAAACTAATCCGGATGCACAATCTGATGAGCTGCCCCCACAAACCCAATTTCCAGAAGAATTACCTGAAGAGGCCCCTGTTGAAGAACCGGTAAGCGAGCCAGAAACAACAGAGCCAGAA
>CAZJMH010000003.1:3373-33319 GCA_964547295.1 uncultured Gammaproteobacteria bacterium
TGAAGAGGCCCCTGTTGAAGAACCGGTAAGCGAGCCAGAAACAACAGAGCCAGAAGCAAAAGTTACTAGTTGCGATTCAGATGAGTTTAAAGAAAAATTTGGCACTTCTGACCCAGAATATGACTTTGATGATAATGGAACAGTAAATACTCGGGACTGGATTCTTTGTTTAAAAGAAAATGAGTAAGTGATTATTGTTCTTCAAGACTTTCTTTGTTAAACTAAAAATATTGAGAGGAGGTGTTGATATGCAATGCCAATTGTTGTTAAAAGAAAAAAAGGAGAATCAATTCACGATATGCTTAACCGGTTTTATCAATTAATTAAACAAACAAATATAATTGAAGATATTAAGGAAAAACAGGAGTTTGTTAAACCTTCACAAAAAAGATATGAAAAAAAGAAGTCAAAGGAAAGGGCTAACTAATGGATTTAATTAATAAATTAAAAGAGGATATTCATCAAGCTGTTAAGAAGGGAGATAAATCTTTAGCAAATTCTTTAAAATATCTTTTATCTCTTTTACAAACAGAAGCAGCTAGAAAAAAAGATTTTGATGAAAAAGAAGCAGTTAAAACTCTTCAAAAAGAAATGAAATCTAAAAAAGAGGCTTTTAAGCTTTTTAAAAAGGCTGGTAGAAAAGACCTGTCTGATAGAGAGAAAGAAGAAATTAAAATATTAGAAAAATATTTACCTGAAATGATGACTAAAGATGAAATAAAAAAAATAGTTAAAGAAGTAGTTAATAATGCGGATGAACTTGAAATGGGTAAGATTATTGGCCAGGTAATGGCAAGGGTAAAGGGCAAGGCAGAAGGCTCTCAAGTTGCTGAAATTGTTAAGGAAATGATATGAAAATATTGATTAAAAAAGATCCTCGCTATCCTTTAGATATCAAAAAAATTCGCCAAAAGGCTAAGAAAATACTTAACAAGTATGGCTTATCGGATAAAATTGAATTAAGTATTAACTTTGTTGGTAAGCGAAAAGCAAAAAGCCTGAACAGTGACTATCGTAATAAAGATTATATTCCAAAGGTTTTAGCTTTTCCTATGGATGACCAGACTCCAGACGGAAAAAAACTTTTAGGAGATTTGGTTATTTGTTTTCCCTTGGCACGTGAAGAGGCTCGCCAACGCCAAAGAATGGTTAATGAAATAATTGAAGAGTTATTAGAACATGGAATTAGCAATTTAGTAAACTAAATTGCCATTGCTAAATTGTTAAATTGCCAAATCGTTATTAATATTAAATCAATATAACAATATAGCCATTTTAATATTATGTTTTTTTTAAAATATCGTCCGCAAACAATAGAAGAATTGGATTTAAAAAATGTTCGATTGGAATTGTCTAAAATCTTGCGTCAAAAAAGTATTCCACAGGCTTTTTTATTTGCTGGGCCGAAAGGAACAGGTAAAACATCAGCAGCGCGGATTTTAGCTAAGGCGGTTAATTGTCAATCACAAGTTAATTCAAGTATTGAGCCGTGTAATGAGTGTGAAATTTGCCGGGAAATAACTTTGGGAACCAGTCTTGATGTGGTTGAAATTGATGCTGCTTCCAATCGCGGAATTGATGATATTCGGCAGTTAAAAGAAAAAATCGGTTTAGCTCCAATTAAGTGCAAATACAAAGTTTATATTATCGATGAGGTTCACATGTTGACTAATCAGGCCTTTAATGCCTTATTAAAGACTTTAGAGGAGCCTCCTGGGCATGTAATATTTATTTTATGTACCACTGATCCAGATAAAATAATACCAACGGTTATGTCTCGATTAATGCGAATTGATTTTCACCAGGGAAGTTCAAAAGAAGTTGAACGAAGCTTACAAAAGGTGATTGATGGAGAAAAATTAAAAGTTGATAAAAAAGTAATAAAAAACATTGTTCAGCTATCTGAGGGTGGTTTTCGAGATGGACAAAAAATACTTGAAAATTTAGTTTTAAATTTGGGCAAAGAAATAAATTGGGATGAAGCACAAAAACTTCTTGGTCATTGGGAAAAAAGGAAGCCGGAAATAGTCTTAAAATTTATCGCTGAAGGGAAGATGAATCAATTAATTAAAATTAGTGAAGAACTTGTCGAAGAGGGGGCTTCTTTTAGTGATTATTTTAAGCGTTTACTTAGTCTAATCCAGGAATTAATTTTAATCCAGTCTGGTGTAAAAAAGCCGTCTGATTATCAGCAAATAGCTGATAAATATGAGTTAAGAGATTTGGTTGAGTTATCAGATATATTTTCTCAAGCAGCTTATCAACAAAAAACCGCTATTTTGCCACAATTACCCTTTCAGCTGGCAGTGATTAAATATCTGGAAACTAAAAATATAAGTTTAAATTCAAATTCAAATAAGAGAAAAAATCAAGCCAAGAAGCAAAAAGCTAAAAGCAGAACGTCAAAAGTAAAATCTAAAAAAACTAATATCAACTTTGACGAGGTTAAAAACAAGTGGAGCGATTTACTTCAAGCAGTTAAACCAATGAACCACTCAGTAGCCGCATTTTTAAAAGCAGCTAAACCAAAGGAAATCCAAGGGGATTATTTAGTGTTGGAAGTATTTTATCAATTTCATAAGGATAAGTTAGAGGAACACCGGAATCGACAGATAGTTGAACAAGGATTTGAAGAAGTTTTTAATTCATATGTTAAGATAAAGTGTATTCTGGGAAATAAAAAGGATGATTTGTATAATGCAGCTAAGGATATATTTAGATAGGAGGTGAGTTATGGCTTTAGATAAATTTAAAAAATTAGGTAAACTAAAACAATTAAGGGACCAAGCAGTAAAGATGAAGAAGGTTTTAAACAAAGAAGAAATTGAAGTCGAGGAAAATGGAATAAAAATTGTTGTTGACGGAGCTCAAAAGTTTAAACAAGTTTTAATTAATGGTGAAGAAAATAAAAATTTGATTGATGCAATTAATAAGGCAATTAAGAAATCCCAGAAAGTTGCCGCTAAAAAAATGCAGGAAATGGGCGGCGGTTTAGACGGATTTGGAATTTAATTATGTCTGATAAACCAAAGATTTTATCTAATACAGCAAAAGGGGTTAGTAATTTAGCTGGTGAAACAGTAAAAGAAGCGGCGAAACAAGCTGAGCAGGCCGTTGATGAAGCGGTTAATGAATTAGTTGGAGGAGGGGGCAGTAATTCCGACCAAAATGCCAACTTTAATCAATTAAAGGCAGAGAATAAGAAAAAAGATAACGATGAGATTGCTGGCTTAAAAAAGGAGATTAAAAAAAAGGGTCGAGATGTTGAAGAAGAAATTAAAGCGGTTAAACAAGAAAAAGAAACTCAAGAAGAGCAAGCATTGTTAAATGAGCTTCAGGAACAACGAAAAAAAGAAGAAGAAGAGGCTAAAAAAGAAGCCGAAATGGTTGGTTCAAACTTTAACCCTTTGGCACAAACTGGGAGCAAGAAGGAGCGGGGAACAGCTTTAATTGACCAGCGTGGTAAAGGTCGGGAAATAAAAAGTGGCAAAAATTAAACTATTTAACTCCTTAACTAATCAAAAAGAGGTTTTTACGCCGATTAAAAAAGGCAGGGTTGGTATTTATACTTGTGGACCGACAGTATACGGACCAGGGCACTTAGGTCATGCCCGGACTTATACTAGTTTTGACCTTTTGAAACGGGTTTTTCTCTTCAACGAATATCAAGTTAATCATGTTTTGAATATTACTGATATTCATGATGACATGATTAAAACAGCCAAAAAGATGAATATTTCTATTCAAGAATTAGCTGATAAATATATCCCCTTGTTTAAAAAAGATTTGGTTAGTTTAAATATTTTGCCTGCCGATATTTACCCTCGGGTTACTGACCATATTAAGGAGATAATTGAAATGGTTAAAATTTTAGTTGACAAAGGATATGCTTATGTTCAAGAGGACGGTTCGGTTTATTTTAATGTTAATAAGTTTGAAGATTACGGCAAGCTTTCTGGAATTAAATTGGATGAAACTAAATCAGGAACACGGGTAGAAACTGATAAATATGATAAAGAAAATGCTTCAGATTTTGCATTGTGGAAGGGTTACAAAGAAGGCGAACCTTATTGGCAAAGCCCGTGGGGTAAAGGTCGGCCTGGATGGCACATTGAGTGTTCAGTTATGGCCGGTAAATATTTAGGCGAAACAATTGATATTCATGCTGGAGCGATGGACTTGAAGTTTCCTCATCATGAAAATGAAATTGCCCAATTTGAAGCAGCTAAAGGCAAAAAATTTGTTAA
This sequence comes from uncultured Gammaproteobacteria bacterium, assembly GCA_964547295.1. Taxonomy (GTDB): domain Bacteria; phylum Patescibacteriota; class Microgenomatia; order UBA12405; family JAHJSD01; genus CAYSLZ01. Next base: position 7,621 of record CAZJMH010000003.1, read on the forward strand.
TTATTGGCTCCATGCCGGTTTATTAAAAGTTGAAAGTCAGAAAATGAGTAAGTCTTTAGGTAATTACTTGGAAATTAGAGATATAAAAGATGAAGGATTTAAACCATTGGCTTTGCGTTATTTATTTTTAATGACCCATTACCGATCAGAAATGAATTTTACCTGGGAGAGTCTTCAATCAGCTCAAAATGCTTTGGAAAAAATGCGCCGGAAAGTTTCGCACTATCATCAAGAAAAAAAGCGTTTAATTTCAAAAAAATCCCTAAAATATCATCAAAAATTTGCTAGCCTAATCAACGATAATCTATCTATTCCTCAAGCGTTAGCGCTAACCTGGGAGGTTATTGACAGTAAGTTATCTGGAGAAGAAAAAATAAACCTTATTTTAGATTTTGATCGGGTTTTAGGTTTAAAGCTAACAAGTCAAAAAAAGATAACAAGCCTGCCAAAGCGAATCAAAAAATTAGCGGAGGAAAGAGAAAATCTCCGTTCTAAGGGAAAATGGGGTCAAGCTGACGAAATTCGAAAAAAGATAGAAGCCGCTGGGTATGAAGTGATTGATTTAGAAATAGGGTTTCAAATTCGCCCCCTTGACGAGATGTAATAAGACTAAGTATAATAGACTTGATATGGGAACTGAATATGAGTTTGTTTTTTTAACACCGACAGAAGTTGATGAAAAAAAATTAAAAGATACTTTTACAGAGTTGGAAAAACAAATTAAATCAATAAAAGGTAAGATAATTGATAAAGAAGACTGGGGTAGACAGCAATTAGCTTATGAAATAAAAGGAAACAAGCGGGCATTTTTTAGAATTTGGCAGTTAAGTCTTCCTCAAGATTTTAATTCTTCATCGCTGAATACTTTTTTAAATCGTAGTGACATAATAATTCGTTATTTATTATTAAAATCATTTAAAAAGAAGGGAGAAAAGTAAAATGTCAACGCGTTGTCTTAATCGAATTATGTTATTAGGTAATTTAACCCGGGATCCTGAGTTGCGTTATACTCCAAGTGGAACAGCAGTTTGTAATTTTGGTTTGGCTACAAATCGTCGTTGGACGACAAGTGACGGGGATGAAAAAGAAGCAGCTCAGTTTCATCGGATTGTTGCTTGGGCACAATTAGCAGAACTTTGCGCTCAACTGCTCTATAAGGGGGCTAAAGTTTATGTTGGCGGTCGCATTCAATACCGGGAATGGACCGGGGACGACAATGTGAAGCGCCAAACAACTGAAATAGTTATTGATGATATGATTTTGCTTTCCACACGTGATGAATCGACAGCTGATTCTCAAGTTGATAGTTCAGTTGAAGAGGGTGAAGAACAATCAGTTGATGAACAGGAAGAAAGTGCTGATAAAGATTCGCAAACTATTGAAGAGGAGTTTGAAAAAAAGCAAGAGGAAAAAGACGAAGAAGATAAAGACATTCCCTTCTAGATTAAAAATATAAATTAAAATTGAAGAAATAATAAACAATGAGAAGAAATAAGAAACAACCAATAAAACGAGACTGCCAATTTTGCCAAAATAAAACTCAACCTTATTGGCGCGATTATCAAGTATTGAGAAACTTTTTATCACCGCGATCAAGAATTTTATCTCGTGAGAAAACAGGAGTTTGTGCTAAGCATCAGCGTCAGTTAGCAAAAGCAGTTAAACATGCTCGGCATTTAGGCTTACTTCCGTTTATAACTCGCGCTAGTTAAGAGAAATGAATAAAACTGTATGGATTGTGAGTTTACCAGATGGATCTAAAAGCTTGGTTAAAACCGGCCAAAAAGTATTGTCAGGTGATATTTTGGCTGAAAAAGGAAATAGAGAAATCAAGTCGCCTGTCCAAGGTCAGGTAAAAGAGATAGAGGAGAATAAAATTCATCTTGAGTTTAAATCAAAAAAAGTATCTGGTCAAGGTTTGAATAATAAAAATAATTGGGGTGAAATAAAATGGCAGCCAAAAATTAATTACGGTCAATTATCTGTTGATTACCAGGGCCAAATAATTGTTTTAGGAGCAGAAGAGCTTACTTCTTACTTTATATCTAAAGCGCAGACATTAGGGATTAGAGGTTTAATTGTTTTTGGTGGCCGGCCTAATCTTGAAAAGACTTCCATTCCGATTCTAATAGTTGATAAGCCAAAAGCAAAGTTGATAAAAAAAATAGATGGAGTAAAATGCTTGTTAGATGCCAGCAGTGATTGCTTGTTAATACCAGAGAGGGCTGAAGGCTGAATGCTAAAGGTTTAATGCTGTAATGGATAGAAAAAAATTATTTAAGAAAATAAGACATCTGGTTTTAGTTTTATTTTTAGTAAGTCTTGCCGGCTATATCGGCTATTACTACGGAACGAAAAGATCAGGGCTTGATTACAAGGCTTACAATTCAGAAAACCAACCGGCGGAACTTTCTAATTTTTGGCTGGTGTGGGGGAAATTAGAAGAAAAATATCTTGACAAAAGTGTTTTGGAACCTGAAAAAATGATCCAGGGTGCGATATCCGGCATGGTTGATGCTCTTGGTGATCCTTATACTGTTTACCTGCCTCCTGAAGATAATGAAATCAGCCAGGAGAACCTCAGCGGCAGTTTTGGCGGAATTGGTATTCGTTTGGGGTTTAAAGACAAGCGTTTGGCGGTTATTTCGCCGCTTAAAAATACACCAGCGGAAAAAGCCGGAATAGAAGCCGGTGATTATATTTTAAAAATAACCGATGACAAGAATGATATTGATCAAACAACCGAAAAAATCAGTTTACCAGAAGCAGTAAAATTAATTCGAGGTGAGGTTGGCGATAAGGTTGTATTAACCTTGAGCCGGGAATCAAGACCCGAACCTTTTGAGGTTGAGATTGTCCGTGGAAATATTGAAATACCCGCCTTAGAAACTGAGTGGATGACTTCCGACGGTAAAAATTTCGGTTATGTTCATTTATTAAACTTTAGTGAAAGTATGACTTTGGAGTGGGATAAGTGGGTAGATCAGGTTGTCCAAAGAAACAATGATCCTGATTTTGGCGGTTTAATACTTGACCTTCGCAACAATCCCGGCGGTTATCTTAGCGGAGCGGTTTACGTTGCCGGTGAGTTTCTTCAACGAGGTCAAACGGTTGTTTGGCAGGAAGATTATTTGGGAGCAAAACAAAAATTTGAAGTTCAACGGGCGGGAAGACTAATTGATATTCCTTTAGTTGTTTTAGTTAATCAGGGTTCGGCTTCAGCTTCAGAAATTTTAGCCGGCGCAATTAGACATTACGGCAAGGGTGAATTAGTTGGCACGTCTACTTTTGGCAAAGGAACAATCCAGGAGCCGGAACAACTGCCAGATAAATCGGGTTTGCATATTACTACCGCCCAATGGCTGCTTCCGGATGAGACTGTCCTTGACGAAGATGGGCTTGACCCGGATGTTGCAGTTGAAATTGCCGATAATGAGGATGTTATTGTTGAGGAAGATAGTGATAAAGATTTAATACTTGAAAAAGGGATTGAGTGGCTGAATGCTCAAGGCTGAATGTATAGTATGATGAAAAAAATAAAGTATTTTGTTGCTGGTTTCGGGATCGGCTTTTTACTTTTAATAGCGGTAATATTTGGCGGCATTGCTTCCCGGTTTGGTTGGCTAGGTTTTTTGGATCAAGTTTTTCCGGGTAAGACTGGTCAATTTGGTCAAGCCTATATTGAAAAAAAAGTTCTAAATGAAGAGTCGGTAATTATTGATGTTGTTGAAAAATCAGCTCCTTCAGTGGTTACAGTGTCAATAACCAAAACTGAGCAAGTTCCCCAGTTTAGGTTTGACCCTTTTGGTTTTTTTGATTTTGAAACCGAACAAAGGCAGATAGAAAGAAATATTGGTTCTGGTTTTGTTCCTAAAGAGGGGTTGGTAATTACTAATAAACATGTAGTTTCTGATCGAACGGCAACTTATAGAATAATCGACCAAAATGGAGATGTTTTTGAAGTGGAAAATATTTACCGCGATCCGTCAAATGATTTAGCAATTTTAAAGGTTGAAGCAAATATTCCTTCAATTGAACTTGGTGATTCAGATGAATTGCAAGTAGGTCAATTGGTAGTAGCTATTGGAACAGCATTAGGTGAGTTTCGGCATACAGTGACAACCGGGGTGATTTCTGGTTTGGGTCGTGGAATTACTGCCGGGTCAATTTATGAGGGCTATGTTGAGCGTTTAGATAATGTAATTCAAACTGATGCCGCTATTAATCCTGGTAATTCTGGTGGCCCATTAATAAATTCAGTTGGTCAGGTTATTGGAGTCAATGTAGCTGTTGCTGGACAGGCGGAGAACATTGGTTTTGCAATTCCAATAGAAGTGGTTAAAGAAAGTCTTCAGATATTTGAAGAAACTGGCGAATTTCAGCGTGCTTTTTTAGGAGTAGAGTACCAAATGATTTCCAGAGAGTCAGCTTTGCTTAACGAGGTCCCCCAAGGGGCTTATATACGGAGTGTTGTTCCAGATTCTGCCGCAGATCGTGGTGGTCTTCGGTCCGGCGATATAATTACTGAAATTGATGAAAAACGCATAGCAGAGGATGCAAATGATATTGGTCAAATAATTAATAAAAAGAAAGTTGGCGAAAATATTAAAATAAAATACTGGCGCGAAGGAGAAGAGGAGACAGTTTCCGCCGAATTGGGCGAAAGTATGTTATAATTGCAATCGTTATGAAACAAGGAATTCACCCTAAATACCATGATCAAGTGAAGGTGACTTGCGCCTGTGGAAATACATTTACCACTGGTTCAACTTTGCCAAAAATCGAGGTCGAGATTTGCTCGGCTTGTCATCCCTTTTTTACTGGTGAAACTAAGTATATTGATACAGAAGGAAGAATTGAAAGATTTGAGCGGAAAAGAAAAATGGCCAAGGGCGAAAAGCTAAAGCCTAAAGGCTCAATGCCCAAGGTCAAAGGCGAGAAAGAAAAAGAAAGATAAAAAATCTTCTAATGACAATTAAACAATTTAGCCATTAATCATTTATTCTATGAATATAAATCCGAACATCGCTATTTTAGAAATCCAGCCGGGTGCCGGCGGAACTGAGGCCAGAATTTGGGCAAAAGACCTTTTTCGAATGTATTTAAACTATGCTAAATCTAAAGGTTGGAAAGTTGGTAAAATTGATGAAAACAAACTGCAGATTGTCGGTCGGAATGCTTTTCAAAATCTAAAATCTGAAACCGGAACCCACCGGGTTCAGCGTGTTCCGGAGACAGAAAAACACGATCGGATTCATACTTCAACTGCGGTTGTTGTTGTTTTGCCAAAAGTTTCGGCTAATCCAAAAGAAATAAGAGAGGAGGATTTAGAATGGAGTTTTTTCCGTTCCGGCGGTCACGGCGGCCAGAACGTCAACAAAGTTTCCACTGCTGTTCGTTTAACCCACCGTCCGTCGGGGATAACGGTTGAGTGCCAAAAAGAGAGAAGCCAGCAGAAAAACAGACAAATTGCTTTAAATTTACTTGCCTCTCAGCTTTGGCAGAGAGCACAGAAAAAAAAACAAGGTTTTGTCGGTCAAATACGACAAAATGCTGGGTCCGGCCGACGGTCGGACAAAATCCGAACATATAACTATCAGCAGAACCGGGTAACCGATCACCGGACCAATAAAAAATCCCGCCAGCTGGAAGAAATTCTCGACGGCAATCTTGATTTAGTTAAATAAGGTTTTATCCGATAACAACTTCAATTATTATCTTCAACTATTATCCTACGATCGGACTACGATAGTTAATACTTGATTTATTTTTGAAGTTTAAAGATTGCCTCTTTTATTGAAAGTGTTTTTTGTTTGCCGCTGGACATGTTTTTAAGGGCGACAACATCTTTTTTATCTTCTTCTGGACCGATGATTACCACCCAGGGAATCTTTTTTTGGTTAGCATACTGTAACTGCTTGTCCAGACGTTCATCAGTATCTAAATAAACCTCTGTATTTAGTTTATTTTTTCTCAGCTCTTGAGCTGTTTTAAATGATTTTTCTTTTAATTCTGATGAAAAAACTGTAACTAAAACTTTAGTTAGACTAGTATTAAGTTCCGGCCATAGGTTTTGACTGCGGATGACTTCAACTAATCTTTCAAGTCCATATGAAAATCCAGTTCCAGTGATATCTGGACCGCCGATTTGGCTAACTAAATTATCATATCGGCCGCCGCCGCCGATAGATCCGATGTTTGGCTTGGTAACCACTGCTTCAAAAACTGGACCAGTGTAATAATCCAATCCTCGAACTAAGCTAGGGTTGAATTGATAGTAATTTTCTTTGACTCCGCTTTTCTGGAGAAATTTAAAAATTAAGTTTAGATTGTCATTTGGGGTTAATTTGTCTAGTTTTCGAAAAACTTTTTTTATTAATTCTGGCGCAAACCCTTTGCTCTTTAACTCCTCGGCAACTGTTTTTTTGCTTTTTTTATCTAATTTATCTATTGACTGAAGGATAGACATTTGCTGTTTATTATCGGTTATTTTAATTTGGTTGAAAAGTTGACTTAATAATTTTCGATCATTGATTTCTATCGAAAATTTATCAAAACCCAATTTTTTTAAAGCGGTGTAAACGATTAAAATTATTTCGGCGTCGGCTAGGGGAGAGGCGAGCCCAAAAATATCAATATCGCATTGGGTAAATTCCCGGTAGCGGTTGCGTTGAGGTTTTTCCGCTCGATAAACATTTTGTATTTGATAGCGTTTAAATGGGTAGTTTATTTCGTTTTGGTGACTAGCAAGAAAACGAGCAACGGGAACAGTTAAGTCATATCTTAAACCAATTTTTCGTTCACCTAGGTCTTTAAAAGTATAAACTAATTTATCTGTTTCTTGACCATACTTATTTAGTAAAATTTGAGCATATTCTAAACTGGGAGTTTCTATTGGCTGGAAACCAAATGATTCAAACGTTTTGCGCAGGATGGTAATTACTTTTTGGCGAATAACTGCCTCCTCCGGCATAATATCGCGAAATCCTTTAAGCGTTTGTTGTTTTGATGACATAGTTTATATTTTAGCAGATTATTCTTTTTCTGGTTGGTCAGAAGAGGGGGTCGGTGTTGGCTCTAGGGGAGTAATAACTAATAGTTCATCTACTTGATAGGTAGCTGTATTTCCGTCAGTAGGAGAAATTACGGCAGCTATTTTTTGTTCTGGAACTAAATCCTGGTATTCAATTTCTTCAATTTCTCCATTGAGACGTTGTTTTAGAGTGGACTTTTCATTAAAAATTAACTCATAGCTTTGGTCGGTATTTTTAACTAGAATAATTTCATCCTGGGCGGCTGTTTCAGAAATTTCCCCGAAAATTGGTTGTCGGTTATCATCTTCTTTTTCATTGGTGATTACTACACGTTTGGCATCTAAGGAGCCGTCTATTTGAACCTCTCCCATAGCGATAACCCGTTGACCTATTTCCAAGTTTTCTAAACTTATGGTCTGCCGGTTTTGATTGATTATTACGGCTTGGTCGTTTAGAGTGACGCTTCTATCTTCTCCATTGGTTTCTATCTCAAATCCAATCGTATTTACTTGAGTTATTTTTCCAACCCAACCGCGTCTTTCCTGCTTATTAATAATTTCGTCTAATTTAGTTTTAACACTCTCTTCAATTTGCTTTCTAATATCTTCAATTTTCTCTCCAGCCACGGCAGGAGTAGGTGTTTGAGCGTTTAAATTAAAAGGCAGAGAAAAGGCTGCTGCCAATCCAAAAATAATGATGAGAAACAATTTATTAATCATATATATTAAAATTTAGCAGTAGAATAGGTTACTGTCAAGGTTTGGGTAGCCTTGTTACCTTGATTATCATAGGCAGAAATATTAATTATGTTTTCACCTCCGATCAGGTTAATCTCTGTTTGAAATTCACCGTTTTCGTCAGCGACAAGAATTTCCTGGCCTTCTTCCCAAATAACAATTACGGTAGCATTAACCTGTGTTTTTCCGTTTAAAATTATATTTTCCTGGGAAGATATAATTTCGTTTTCTGGTTGAATAATATTAAGGGATATATCCTTTTCTGACTCGTTTGGTTCGTTTACTGCCTGTTCAGCTTTTGTTGGGGCAGGGGAGGGTTGAGAATTTGCTAAATCTGAAACTGTGCCTTTGTTATTCCTAAGCCAAAAAAAGGCGCTTAATCCAAAGCCGATTAATATACCGATAAAAATTGTTATCCCCAATTCTTTTTTCATCCTTAGTCTAATGATATGAAAAGCCAGGCAGCCTGTCAAGCAGGAGTTTTGATAGTTTTTGATATATTATGATTGGGTCGCTTATCAACATCTTGTTATCTTAGTTTAATAATGTTAAGATTTAAATGTTATGTTAACCGTTAAATATCCCAATAAAAACTTTTTCCGAATTCGAATAAAGCATTCATATCTAGGTTTTGGAATACCAGATAATAAAATAAAAGTAGATATTATTTTGCCTTTTAGCGGTAAAAAAGTGAACTTAAATAAAGTTAAGGCCAAAAATAGAAAACAATCTTTTATAATCCCAGGACCAGGGGAATATGAAATTGGAGGCACTCAAATTTCATACATTGGTGACGGTTATTGGCAAATAAGTGCAGACGGTTGGAGATTGTGTTACCTTTCTGGCCAGTGGAAGAAGCCAACAGCAAAAAAGGTTGATCAACTAGGTCAGCTGGATTTGATTTTTCTTAGTTTGGAGGGGAGCAAAAAAGAAGCAAAAAAGGCCGTAGAAAGTGTAAAAAGACTTTCACCAAAAGGAGTAGTTTTTGGCTATGATGCCGGAAAAGAGTTTTTGGATAAAATAGACCGGGAAGATATAGAGCCGACTAAAAAAGCAAAACTAAAACAAAGTGATTTAAGTGAAGAGAGCACTGATTATTTTGGACTTAAATAAAAAATCATGCCGGGAAGAATGTCACCTCAAAAACTAAAAATCCCGCCTAATTCTAAGGAGGCAGAAACTTCAGTTCTAGGCTCAATTCTGATTGATAAAGATGCAATAGTAGAAGTAGCAGATATTTTATCCTCAGAATGTTTTTATGAAACAGCACATCAAAATATTTTTGAAACCGCTTTAGAGTTATATGAAGAAAGAGTCCCGATTGATTTAGTAACCATGTCAGAGCGGATGAAGCAGAAGAAAAAGCTTGATAAAATTGGAGGAAGGTCTTATTTGTCTAAACTAGTTAATTCTGTTCCTACTTCGGCTCATGCTGTTTCTTATGCTCAAATAGTTAAGGACCTTTACACTAAGCGAGAATTGGCTGCTGCTTCGGCTGAAATAAATGAGGTAGCTTTTAATGACGAAGTTGATGCTGATGAAGCTTTAGACAGGGCTGAGCAGGAAATTTTTTCTTTAAGCCAACAGCATTTAAAGAAAATTCCGACTTCTTTGCGTGAGGCATTAGCAGAAAGTTTTGATCGTTTGGATGAGTTGCAAAAGCGAGCTGATGGATTACGTGGAGTTCCCAGTGGCTTTTCAGATTTGGACGATTATTTAGCTGGATTTCAGGATAGCAATTTAATTATCTTAGCTGCTCGGCCAGGAGTGGGTAAAACTGCTTGGGCTTTGAATATTGCCCGGTATGTATCCGTTGAAAAGAAATTGCCCACTTGTTTTTTTTCATTGGAAATGAGTAAGGAGGAGTTGGTCGACCGATTATTGGTTCGCCAGGCAGATATTGATGCCTGGAAAATGAAGACCGGACAGCTTGACGACAAGGATTTATCTGGCCTATCAGAGGCAATGGGAGTTTTAGCTGAAGCCCCATTATATATTGATGATACACCGGGTTTAAATATTTTACAGATTAGAACCAAGGCCAGACGATTGCAAATAGAAAAGGGTTTGGACTTGATTATTGTTGATTATTTACAGTTAATGCATTCTCGCCGGCGTTGGGACAGCCGAGTTCAAGAGGTTTCAGATATTTCTCAAGGCTTAAAAAATCTCGCCCGGGAATTGAAGGTTCCTGTTTTAGCTTTATCTCAACTTTCTCGAGCAGTAGAAAAAAGAGGCGGTAATCGGCCTCGATTAGCAGATTTAAGAGAAAGCGGGAGTATAGAGCAAGATGCTGATGTAGTTATGTTTTTGTATCGGGACGACGAAGAAAACAGGGAGTTGGTTAATTGCGATATTGCTAAGCATCGAAATGGACCAGTTGGTCAATTTGAACTTTACTTTAATCCTAAAAAAGTTAGCTTTTTTGGAGTTAAAAAATAAGCTTTCTAAAATAATGTGCCGCGAGCCGGAGTTGAACCGGCACGAGGGGTAAACCTCACAGGTTTTTGAGACCTGCGTGTCTTCCAATTCCACCATCGCGGCTGGGTAGTCTATTTTATCATATATCTAGCCACGTGATATAATCACCAAAATGGAAAAGCTATATTTAATCTTAAAAATCTTAGCAGGTTTTATTTTTTTATTTCAGTCTTTTCGGTTGTTAAAAAAAGATTATCCAGAAGAGCAAATAGTCAAAGCAAGCGTAATAGGGGTTATTTTAGCATTTGGTATCAACTATGTTAGCGGTTTTTTAAATTTGCAACTTCTTGTTTTTGGGTTAATTTTAGTTTCTACTTTAATAGTTTATATTTTCAGTCTTTTATTAAACTGGCGTTTTTGGCCGGTAATGGAGGCAATTACTTGGCCAGGTTTGGTAAGTCTTTCGATATCTTTTGGTGGTCAAATGGAAGGTTTAATTTATCTTTTGGCCGTTTTAATAAGTTTCTATTGGAAAAATTACCGAAATTTTTTCTGGTATCCGAGCGGCAGAGCCGGTTTTTTTTTCCTAGTTAACTTGTGTTTTGTTGCTTTTTTGCATATTGGACTTGATTTTTGGCAACAGAGGTTGGTAGAATTGATTGCTTGGTCAACATTTTTACTTGCTGGTTTAAGTGGAATTATTTTACTTTCCGGCGGTGAAAAAAGAGATTAATTTATAAATTATGGTAGAAAGCAAAAATGAATGATGTAAACGAAAAATTTACTTTTCCTCAATCTGTTTTGGAACCAGTAAAAAAATTTTTAACTGAAGAGTTAAAAAAAATAAAAAAACAAGTTGAAAAAGTAGAAAAGGATGATCCGTTTAGTAATGAAGATCGGGTTGATGATAATGCTAAACCAGATATGGAGGCAGATGAGCAGTTTGGTCATGCCCGGGCAAAAGCAATTTCCGGTCAATTAAACAAGCGAATGATACAAATTAAAAAAGCTTTAACTAGAGTTAAAATTGGCCAATATGGAATTTGTGAGGATTGTGGCGAGTTTATTAATACTAAAAGGTTGATGGTTTATCCGGAGACTACTAAATGTGTCAAGTGTCAAGAAAAAGCTTCCTGACCCAGAAATAATTTATCAAGATAAAAATATTTTTGTTATTAATAAACCGGCCGGATGGGTAACCCTTAAAGTTAATACCTATAAGGGTTTTACACTTCAGGATTGGGTCGAAAAAAAGTTTCAAGAGATTCGACAAGCCCGAAATAGATATAAAAATTCGGCTTTTATCAGGCGATTTGGTATTGCTCATCGGCTGGATAAAGACACTTCGGGTCTGATTTTGGGGGGGAAAGATGAACAGTCATTTCAAGCTTTGCAATCTCAATTTAAAACCCGGCAAGTTAAAAAGGAATATTGGGCTTTAGTTAGAGGAAAACTTAAAAGTGAAGGCAAATTGGTAAGTCCAATTGGTCGACTACCAAGTAATAAGCTTAAAAGAGGGGTAACTTTAACCGGCAAGCCTTCAGTAACAAAATTTAAACCCCTTTGTTATTATAAAATTAATAATCAGGTTTATACCTTGGTTATAGTTTGGCCCAAAACAGGGAGAACCCACCAAATAAGGGTTCATTTTAAGCACTTAGGCCATCCTGTATTTGGTGATCAGCTTTATGGTGGAAAAAAAGAAACGAATAAAAACATGTTTTTGGTAGCTAAAAAAATAAGTTTTTTCCACCCGAAAACAGAAAATATTTACCAATTTGAAATAGATTTACCAATTAAACTAAGAAGGATTATTGATGAGGCAAAAAAGACAAAATAAAAATAAAAAAAAATGGTTAAGAATAATCTTAAGCCTACTTTTTTTATTTGGTTTGAGTTTTTTAATTATTCAGGTTGTGATCAGGTTTAGAATGAGTTGGTCTGGAAATGAGCAAATATCATTTGGGCTTGAAAGTGAAAGTGGAGAAGTATTGATAGTTACTTTAACTCCAGCTAAAGACATGGCAGTTGTTACACGTATTCCAGGGGAAACAATTATTGAAACGCCGTGGTTTGGTAATTATACTGTCAATAAGCTTTACCTTTTGGTCAATCAGGAAGAGAATGAAAATATCTTTAATCGCAGTTTAAGCTATTATTTAGGTCTGCCAGTTGATTTTGGCTATCGTGATTTTAATTTTAAAAAAGACTTTGAATTGTCTTTTTTAAAAAACGAGCTTTCTGCCTTTTTCTTTCCCCCGAAAAATATAACTCATTGGCGAGTTTGGAGATACTTAAAAATAAAGGATTTGGTTTGGAAGACAATAGATTTATCTGATTATGGACAATTAGGTTCTTTAGCTGATGGTTCAGAAGTGTTTTTGGTCGACCCCGATAAAATTGATCAACAATTATGGGCTTATTTTTCTGACCCGTTAATTAAAGGAGAAGACATAAGTTTGTCTATTTTCAATGCTGGGGGGAAAAGCGGCTTAGCAAAAAAAATATCTGCTCTTTGTAAAAATATTGGAATTCGTGTTGTTGAAGTTGGAGACCAAGAGGAAATTAATCAAGATTGTTTATTAATAGCTAATGACGAAAAATTGTTAACTTCTTATACAGTAAAGCGACTACATCGTTTACTTGGTTGTAATTTAGAATTAGGTAATGTCAGAGGTCTTGGCAACCTAAATTTAATAATTAAAAATGTTAAAATAAACTAATATGTCTGGACATTCAAAATGGGCAAACATCAAACGTCAGAAAAACGCTCAGGATCGTGAACGGGGAAAAGTTTTTAGTCGTTTGTCGAAACTAATAACTACGGCAGTAAAGGAAGGCGGGTCTTCTGACCCAGAAAAAAATGTCCAGTTGCGGCAGGTAATTGACCGTGCTAAAGAAGAGGATATGCCTAAGGATAATATTAAGAGGGCTATAGAAAATGCTATAAAAAAGGCGGAATCTACTAAAGATGTTATTCTGGAGGGCTATGGTCCTTTCGGTGTTGGGGTATTAATAAAGGCAGCCACTGATAATCGCCAACGGACAATTCAAGAAATTAAAAATATTTTTGAAACTCATGGCGGCAATTTAGCTGAGCCTGGTTCAGTAAAATATAAATTTTTACGCCAGGGTAGGGTAGTGGTCGAAAAATTGGAAGAAGAGTTAATTTTAGATTTAATTGATTATGGGGCTGAGGATATTAGAGAGGATAATGATAAATTAATTATTATTATTTCGCCTGATCAGTTAAATGAATTTATTAATAAAATAAAAGAAAAATATCAGATTATTGAGTCCAAAGTAGAGGTATTAGCTAAAGAAAAGCTGCCTATTGATGATTTGCCGAAAAAAGAAAAAATTATTGAATTCATTAATTTAATTAAAGAACATCCGGATGTAGAAGAGGTATTTACTAATGTCTAAGAGAACTTATTTTCTTATTTCTAGCTTATTTTTAACCATAGTCTTCTTTCTTCTAAGTTTGGTATCTTTTGAGTGGAAATATACAGTAATTATCGGATTTTCTATCGGAGTTAGCCTTTATCATGGAATTCTTTTTTTCAATATGGTCAAAAAAAAGCTTAATCTTGTCTTTAGTTCTTTTTTACCTGCTCTATTTAGTTTAAGTATAAGTTTATTCAGGTTTTTATTTGCGGTAAGTTGGACTTGGCAAGTAGTATTAATTCTAGTTTTTCTTTTTGGAATTTATACTTTATTTTTAATGGAAAATGTATTCCTCGTTTCTACAGAAATAAAAGCAGTTCCTCTTTACCGAACAGCTAATACAGTTAGTTTTTTAATGTCTCTAATAACTGCCTTTTTCATTTATGAAGTGCTTTTTTCTTTTCGGCTATCAGTTTGGCAAAATGGTTTAATTGTTTTTGGATCCAGCCTGCCATTATTATTTCATTTTTTCTGGTCAACGACACTCATTTCACCATTTAAGGTAAATAAACTAATTTCATCGTTAATTTTCTCGTTAATATTGGGAGAAGTTGCCCTAGCGATATCTTTTTTACCCCTGGGAACAACAAAATCAGCCCTTTATCTAACCAGCGTTTCTTATGTGTTTTTAGGTTTATCTCAGGCCTTTTGCCAGGAAAAATTATTTAAAGAAACAATAAGAGAATTTGTTTTAGTTGGCGTAGGCACATTTATAGCTCTGTTTTTAGTGACCAGCTGGCGTTAAGAGTAGGGAAGTGGTAGTAAAGCCTATAATAAAAGATAATAATATCCTATAATTTAAAATCACTCTAGTGAAAACTATAGGATTGTTTTCACAGATAGCAATTACTTAGTTGGTTTGCTAAATATACTTATTAAGCGAGGTTTATCCGATAGGAGTGATAAATTTAATAGTCAATATGTGGAAAACTAGTTTTTCTTCAAGACAAGTTAGTAGTGACTTTTTTTAGGCTTTTTTGTCGATTTTATTGGTTTTTTATGAACTTTTAATTTTATATTTTAATTAATAAGGTTACGTGCCTTACTCCTTTATATGGAGATATGTAAAAGAGAATAAATTTTAGTAGAGTCGCACAATGTTTCTTTTGCGACGCGATAATAAATAGAATAGGGAATGAAGCTAAAATTAAGATTTTTAATTTTTTTTAATTTTAATTTAGATTCTTATTTCTTAATATTATTATTTTATTTATAACTTTTAATTTCATCTTCTTTTTAGTTGAGTTTTCTAAATTTAATTTATATTTAACTCCTCAACCACTACTCTAATCAAAAAAATGTTCAAAAAATAAAAAGTTGATTGGTGATTGAGGCCCAACGTAGCTATGGACAATTAAAAACCGCTTAGAATGCCTCTAGTAAGTTTATTCCTAGGAATAGGAGAAAATGGATGAAAAGGCTAAAGACTAATAACCGATGACTGATGATTAATGATTAGTGATTAGTGTTTAACTTCTAACTTCTTATTGCTAATTTTTAATTACTGCTATCTCTTACAACGTCGCACAATCTTGACAGGATATGGTAATTATGTTAACTTAAAATAACAAGATGTCAAAAAATAAAAATCTCAATCTCTGGTCGTTGGTCAACCGTTTTTTAGACTCAATTGAAATTGAACGAAATTGTTCTCCTTTAACAGTCAGAAATTATCGGCACTATTTAAAGCGTTTATATAATTTTCTAAAGGCACAGAAAAAAGACTTATCCCCTACTCTTTCTGATCTTACCATAAAAAATATACGGAAATTCCGTATCCATTTGGCAAGAATTAAGACTCGCAAAGGAACCTTTTTAAAGAAAAAAACTCAAGGTTATCATATAATTGCTCTTAGGTCTTTTTTAAGTTGGCTAATAAAAAATAATTATAATGTTGTTGCTCCAGATAAAATAGATTTACCGAAAACAGATGAACGACAGGTAGATTTTCTTGATATTGATCAACTGAAAAAATTTTTAAATCAGCCGATTATATCGACAAAAATCGGATTGAGAGACAAGGCAATTTTAGAGACTTTATTTTCTACTGGTCTTCGTGTAAGCGAATTAGTTCGACTAAATCGTGATGAAATAAACCTTAAAAGTCAAGAAGTGGGTGTTGTTGGTAAAGGCCAAAAAGCAAGAGTTGTTTTTCTTTCTGATCGAGCAGTCAAATGGCTGGATCGGTATTTGGTTTCTCGGGACGACCATTATGATCCTTTATTTATAAGATATTCTGGAAAAACTGGTCCTTCTATGGGAGATGAGGAAATGCGTTTGTCTGCACGGTCAGTTCAGCGTTTAGTTGAAAAATATCGTAAAAAAGCAAAAATTCCCGTTAAAGTAACTCCTCATGTTTTACGACACTCTTATGCCACTGATTTGCTTCGTCAGGGAGCTGATTTGCGTTCTGTTCAGGAACTGCTTGGACATAAAAATATTTCCACCACTCAGATTTATACTCATGTTACTGATCGTCATTTGCATCAGACTCACAAAAAATATCACTCCGGCAATAAAAAATAAGTCTATTTTTTTCCGTTGGATTGAAGGCAGGCCATGGCGGCTACAGTTTCTGATTTATCTTTAAATCTCATTAGAATCACTCCCTGCGTTGTTCTTCCTAATACTGGAATATTTTTTAGCGGCAGTTTAATGATTTTTCCTTTTTTGGAAGTTAGGACAATTTTTTCTGTATTTTGGTCAACAATTTGAGCTGTAGCCACCAAACCAGTTTTTTTACTAATATTTGCCACTTTTACACCAACACCAGCACGTTTCTGGAGTGGATATTTATAAGCATCGGTCCGTTTGCCCAAACCTTTTTCAGCTATTACTAATAAATGGCGGAATACCTTTCTTCTTTTATCTTCTGGGACTGGTTTTTTTGATGGAATAGTATCCATCGAGATAACCTGATCGCCTTTTTTAAGGTCAATACCTTTTACACCCTGGGCGTTTCGGCCCATAGCGCGAACTTGAGTTTCTTTAAAGCGAATACTTTTTCCTTTTTTAGTGACAATAAATACATTTTTTTTGCCGTCAGTTAATTTAGCTCCAACAAGTTGGTCATTATTTTTAAGACCAATAGCTATAATGCCATTTTTTCTGATATTATCGAATTTCTCTATTTTTGTCCGTTTAACTTGGCCTTGAACTGTAGCCAGAAAGACAAATTTTTCATCATCTGTTTTTTGGGCTGAACGTTTTAAGATTGCCTGTATTTGTTCTCCTTGCTCAATGTTAATTAAATTAATAATCGCTTGTCCTTTTGACTTTTTGGATCCTTCGGCAATTTCCCAAACTCTCTTTTCATAAACTTTACCCTGGTCAGTGAAAAAATAAAGAATGTCATGAGTAGTGCAGGAGATTAAATTGTCAATTATATCCTCTTCTTTTGTCGTCATTCCCTGAACACCTTTGCCACCTCGCCTTTGGCTACGATATGTTCCCCGGTTAACCCGCTTAATATAACCAGTTTTGGTAATCGTCACAATTACTTCCTCTTTGGCAACCAAATCTTCTTCGTTTAATTCTCCAATTTTTCTTTTATAAACTTTAGTTTTCCTTTGATCACCATATTTTTCTTTTATTTCTTCAAGTTCTAATTTGATTTTTTTAATCATTACTTTTGGCTGGGTGAGTAATTTTTTTAATTTTTCTAATTTTGTTTTGATTTCTTCGTATTCAGCCTCAATTTTTTGTCTTTCTAAAGCAGCTAGTCGCTTTAACTGCATATCTAGAATTGCTTGCGATTGAATATCAGTCAGGTCAAATTTAGTCATTAAATTTTCTTTGGCAACGTTAGCATCTTTAGATTTTTTAATTGTTTCAATAACTTCATCAAGGTTATCCAAAGCAATTTTTAGACCTTCTAAAATATGGGCCCGAAATTTTGCTTCTCGGAAAAGATAAAGGGTTCTTCTTCTAATAATTTCATGGCGGTGGCGGATAAAAAGAAGAAGAATTTGTCTTAAATTTAATGTTTGGGGAACCCCATCAACTAAAGCAACAATATTAGCCGGATAATTTTTTTGCAGATTAGTGTATTTATATAGTTTATTAAGGATCGATTTTGGTCTGGCAGTTCTTTTTAATTCAACTACTACCCGGATACCTCGACGGTCAGATTCGTCTCTTAAGTCGGAAATACCAGTTATTTTTTCATCTTTAGCCAGCTTAGCAATTTTAGCAACTAAACGGGCTTTATTTACCTGGTAAGGCAATTCAGAAATAATAATGTTATGTTTGCCCATTTTTCCTTCTTTAATTTCAGCTACGCCGCGCATTAGAATTTTTCCTTTTCCAGTAGTATAAGTTTTGTTTATTGATTCTTGATCATATATTTGACCTCCGGTTGGAAAATCAGGCCCCTTAATAAATTTTAATAACTCTGTGCTTGAAGATTTTGATTCAAATTCAAATTGCCAACCAGCCAATTTATTGACTTCTTCCATAATTACTTCTTGGGCAGACGTTTTTTCTTTCTTGGTTAATTTTTTAAACTCAATTTCTTCGGATTCTTTTTTTTCAAGCTTTCCCTGGTCAACCATATGAGTTATAGCGTTGATAACTTCGGTCAAATTATGCGGCGGTATTTTTGTTGCCATACCAACAGCAATACCGTCACCTCCGTTGAGAAGCAGATTTGGTATTCTAGTAGGCAAAACTACTGGTTCTTTTAAAGTCCGGTCAAAATTATCAACAAAATCAACTGTTTCTTTATTTATATCCCGAAGCATTTCCTGGGCAATTTTTGCCATTTTTGCTTCTGTATACCGCATTGCTGCAGGTGGGTCGCCGTCAATTGAACCAAAGTTTCCTTGTCCGTTAACAAGAGGGTATCTCATTGAAAAAACTTGAGCCATATGGACTAGGGCCCCATAGCTGGAACTGTCTCCGTGCGGATGATATTTGCCTAAAACTTCACCTACTATTTTTGCTGATTTACTGTGGCTTCCGCCGCTGGTTAAACCCATTTGGTGCATTGCATACAAGATTCTTCTTTGGACCGGCTTTAAACCGTCTCGAACATCAGGTAAGGCACGGGAGACAATAACGCTCATTGCGTAGTCTAAATACGCTTGGCGCATTTCGTCGGTAATTTTTACTGTTTTTATCTCATCCGCCTTTTTAATTATTTTTTTCTTTTTAGCCATCGTTTTTCACTTTCTTTAATTATTTGGTGGGCTTCTTTTTTATCTAACCACTCCCCTACGCTTATTTGTTTAGTTACTTCTAAATTTGCGTAACTTTCCCAAAAATCTGCTATTTCTTCCCGGACAGCAGAACTAAGGTCTTCTAAATTTTGATAATCATCCATTCTTGGGTCGTTTTCTCCAACGGCAATTATTTTTGTATCTCTTTCGCCGGTATCAGTAATTTCTAAACCGCCAATAACCCGTGAACGAATTAAACAACCTGGTATTGTTGGAGATGAAACAAAAACCATAATGTCTAACGGGTCATTATCTTCGGCTAAAGTTGAAGGAATATAGCCGTATTCTGTTGGATAAAAAACTGATCCTGGTAATACCCGGTCTAAAATTAGTTGATTCATTTGGTGGTCAAACTCATACTTGTTTGTTCCTCCCTTAGGTATTTCAACTAAGCAATAAACTATTTCGGGTGATTTTGGTCCACTAGGTATTTTTTTATTCATGTTACTTATATTTTTATTTTAATTTTTAATTTTTTATATATCCAAGGTTGCCATTTTAGCATGGGTTTGAATAAAGTGTCTTCGGGGAGGCACTTTTTTACCCATTAAAATTGAAAAAGTTTCGTCTGCATTTTCAGCATTTTCAATTTGAATTAATTTTAAAATTCTATTTTCAGGGTTCATTGTTGTCTCCCATAGTTGTTCCGGGTTCATTTCACCTAAACCTTTATAACGCTGGATAGTTATATTCTTATAATCCTTACTGTATTTACTAATAAACTTGTCTTTTTCTTTTTCTGAATAGGCATATTGCTCATTTTTACCGGCTTTAACTTTAAACAGAGGAGGTTGGGCGATAAAAAGATTGCCTTGTTCTATTACTTCAGGCAGATATCTGAAGAAAAAAGTTAATAACAGTGTGGCGATATGAGCTCCGTCAACATCAGCATCAGTCATAATAATAATCCGATGGTAGCGGAGGTTGTCCATTTCAATTTCATCGCCAATGCCGACACCTAAAGCCACAATTAGGTCTTTTAATTCTGCAAATTCGACAATTTTATCAAGTGGCGCTTTTTCTGTATTTAAAACTTTTCCCCGAAGCGGTAAAATAGCTTGAAATTTTCTGTCTCTGCCCTGTTTAGCAGAACCACCAGCAGAGTCGCCCTCAACAATAAATAATTCTGATTTTTTCGGCTCTTTTGTTTGACAGTCGGCTAGTTTACCGGGTAGACCTAGTGAATCAAAAATTCCTTTTCTTGAAATTGCGTCTCTGGCTGCTTTAGCCGCCTTTCTTGATCGGACAGTAAGCATTATTTTTTCCATAATTGAATTTACTTCTGATGGGTGTTCTTCAAAATATGTTTCTAAACCTTCACGGGCAATTTTGGCTACAATTGGACGAACCTCGCTGTTACCCAGTTTGCCTTTAGTTTGGCCCTCAAATTGAAGGTCTTTTGAGGGCATTTTAATTGAAATAATAGCAGTTAGTCCCTCTCGGGTATCTCTGCCTCTGATAGTTCCGTTTTTTATTTTTTTTAGCAAGCCGTTTTTTTCAGCATATTTTTTGATTGATCGGGTTAAGGCGCTTTTAAATCCAGATTCATGGGTTCCCCCTTCTTGTGTATTAATTACATTAACATAAGAAACTATATTAGTTCTTTGGCTGTCAGTATATTGAAGGGCAATTTCTACCTCTTTGTCTTCAACCTGGCCTTGAATATGAATAGGTTGATGAAATGTGTCTTTGCCTTGGTTCAACTTATCAATAAGAGACCGAATACCGCCCTCAAAATAAAAATGATATTGTCTATTTTTAATTTTATTATCAAAATGGAAAAAAAGACCAGAAATCAAAAAAGCTCGGTCACGAAGTGAGTTTTTAATGGTTTTTGGGTTAAACTCAGTTGTTTCCTTAAATATTTCCGGATCAGGTTTAAATCTAACAATTGTTCCTGTTTTATTGTTTTTAAGTAGCTTTTTTGTTTCTGGAAACTGGCTTTGAGAGATTTCTTTTACTTTTGTTTGAGGATTTCCACGCTTATATTTTTGAGAATAAATTTTGCCTTCCCGATGGACTTCAACTGTCATTGATGAAGACAGCGCGTTAACAACACTTGAACCAACGCCGTGCAACCCGCCGGAAATTTTATAAGCTTCACCGTCAAATTTTCCGCCGGCGTGAAGTTTGGTCATCACTATTTCTAGTGTTGATTTTTTGTATTTTGGGTGCTGGTCAACTGGGATACCTCGGCCGTCATCAATTACGGTAATTGACTGGTCTTCATTTAAAATCACCCAAACATTGTTAGCCGCACCGGCTAATGCTTCGTCAATTGCGTTGTCAACAATTTCATAAACACAATGGTGTAGCCCGGTTTCATTAGTTGAACCAATATACATTGCCGGTCGCTTTCTGACCGGCGCTAAACCTTCTAAAACAACAATTTGTTCGCCAGTATATTTCTCAATATTATTTTTCTTTTTTTTAGCCATGTTTACAAGTTATTGGGAGCAAAAAAAAATTCTGCACAGCAGAATTCCTGCAGTTTACAATAAGCAGGTCAGCTCATATCTCCTATTCCATTATAGAATATTTATTTAAAGTGTTCAAGCTGAATAAAACTCCTATTAATCGCAGATATCTAGTGGTTTATTTAACGATGAGCAAATAGCGGCGATAAAATACTCTGGCGTATTCAGCTGGTTAGGTTGGAAGTATTGGTTTTCAATTCTAACCACCAATTCTTCATCAATATTCTTTTCGTTTAGTGGAAGTTGAGTATCATTTATAGTTATCATTGGTGTTTGGTTAATTTTTTTATCTTCAAATGCCAAAATTTGATCTTTAATTAGTTTTGTAGTTTGACGGCTGAAACAGTCTTGTATTTGCTCTTCTGGCAAGTTAGTAATTTTGGCCTCTACTTGCCAGCACTGATCTATATTATCAAGTTGACAGTTTTGAGAAACTCGGTTGACAAAGCTCCACCAGCCTTGAATGTCATTAGTTAATTCCCAAGCACATAATTCCCTTATTTGCTGGTTTATTTGGGGTTTTCCCAGTGGAGAGCAGTAGAAAGTGTCATTGATTGCTTCTATGCAGTTTTGGTTATTTAAAGGCTGTTTGGTTGATGTAAAAAAATAGTAGGGCTGCCAAGAAACCTTATCTCCGAAAAAACCGGCAACATTAGCCAGCCGAGTTTGTATTAATTTGTCTTCTTCCTTCATCGTTTGCATAAAAAACTCTATTTTGGGCTGGTCGTTTTTTTTCGGCTGAAAGCGGATGGTTTTTATTTGTTCTTCAATTGTTTTTGATTGTGGTTGAATTTCAAAATTTGATTTTTGCCATATTGACCCAGCTAAAAATGCGCTGATTAATAATAAGCCTAAAACCGGCCAGGGAAGGATAATCTTTTTATTCATTTTTTTTGATTATGATTGCGGAAACCGGGCAGTTTTCAACTATAGATTTTATACTTTCACTTATTTTTTCTGGCTGCTTTTTAATTTTTGCTTTTCCAATCAAAGGGTCAATTTCAAAAATATTTGGCTCCCAATTAGCACAAAGTCCACAACCAATACATTTTTTTTGGTCAATCTTTAGAGACATTTTTTTCAATTATTTGGTCAGTAATTAATCTAATATTCAGAAAAATAATCATTGATTTGCCTAACAGCCCAGACGTTGAGGTAAGAATAAATAAGCTTACTGGTAAAAGAATAATTGGTAAAAACTGTTTAACTTCTTTTTTAGGGATAACCCAGTCGACTTCTAAAATTAAATAACCTACGATTGCGCCGATGACTACCATGGTTAGATTTAACCAATTGGTTTTTTGAATAATTAAAATTAATTCCCAAATCATTAAAATAACTGCGCTGTAAATTATTGTCTTCGGCAGCTTTTGGATTCCCGATTTTATATTTTTCAGCATTATATTTTTACTAACTACCAACTACTAACTACTAGCTACTAGGCTCTTCATCTGCCTTAATCCCTCTTTTGATTTGCCGGATTGAAAATAATCTCTGGCTGGTTTAAGCTTTTCAATTAACCAATCACTAACTGCGTTTTTTAAGTCCAACGGATGCAAATGTCCATTTTTATAATCTACTTTAAGCTTGTCAATATTAGTATAAACTATATTGCCGCCATATTCATCTTCTCTTTTTATTTCTAATCCCTCGTCTAACTTATTTTCTCCCCAGAAAATTAAAAACTCTGTCCAGTTAATTATTGGGTTAAACTTAGTTTCTTTGGGCGGGCAATAGGCATTTTTTATTTTCATTTTAATTTCTTCCGGCGAGTCGTGAATTAAAACAGCTGATTTTGGTTTTGACTTGCTCATTTTTAATTCGTCACCTGTTTCTTTTTTAGTTTTTGGTCCTTCCAAACCAGCGATTGTATTTTGGTGTATAGCGATTGGTGAAATAATTTCGCCCTGGCTGTTTTTTAGCGGGTTAATAGTTAACTTTGGAGCTGTCTCTCTAGCGTTGACGTGTGCCTTGCGCTGGTCAATGCCGGCGTGGACCAGGTTTGCTTGGAGCGTAAAAATATCCGCTACCTGAAGCGGCGGGTAAAACAAAGTTGCCATATCAACGCTTTTGCCTTCTTTCTTGCCCATTATTGAAATTGACCTTAGATTGCGGGAAAGCGTAATATGTTTGCCGACTTCCATAAATGTCTCCCAATGAATTAGATTATTTTCGTATAAATCTTTACCGCTAATAAAGTTTAAATTGCCTTGAGAAACTTCCTCTTCAACATCAATATTAAAACATTTTAAAGAGGCAATTAAACCTTGTTTAAAATAAGCATCGGTTGCTTTTCGGATGTTTTCCCAATTGCCCCCAAGTTTATTGTTTAAATAAGAGTGAAAATCAGCCAGCAAAATGGTGCATTTAACTCCGGCCTCTAGAAAGTCGGCAACTTTGCCCATGCTCATCAGGCCGGTTCCCAGGTGGACCATACCGGAAATTTCAAAACCAATGTAGTGGTTCAACGTTGTGCCGGATTTAATTAATTCCTCTAAATCTTTCTTGGTTATAATCTCTTCACAGTTGCGGCTAATTAAATCAATCTGTTGGTTGACATCCATTTTTTTCATTTTACCACTCCCCTGTCCTATTTTAAAATAATGTTGTTTTATTGTCTTATAATATCTTCGTTACTATACGACGATCGTCGTATAATATTTGACATAGGTTATCCTTTTATACTTAATCTTTCAACTATAGTTCCGGATCCAGAACTATAGTTGAAAAAAAATGAACCAATTGTAAATTAATTAAATGGAAGCAGTTGTTTTATTTTGTCAGCGAATAAAGTATAGGTTCTAACAAAAGAGTCGTCTACATGGGCATATAGAAGTCCTTCCCTTTTCTTATTTTGGACAAAATCGCTAGCAAAAGTGATAGTTCTGGCTTGAGTGTCACTAATAAAAGGTTTTTTAGATACCCATTCGATTTCACCTTTTTCAAAATTATAAATAAATAATCCAACTGTAAATTGGCCATATTTGGTCTTTCCATTAATCCTCCTATTGGCTTCACGGCCGTTAATTATACCCAACCTTTTGTCTTTACCGATGTTTATAAAAGATTTAGGTAAGAGAGGGCCAGGCGAAGCATGACCGGCTATCCAACTGAGGTTGTGTTCCGCAGGATGAAAAACTATTTTTCCGAATTTCCAAGGCCTATTCATACTTTCTGCAATAGCAACTTGAATTACAGAGTATCGAGTTTCATCTTGTAATCTACTTGATTCGATTAAATTGAACCTAAAACCTTTGCTATTAAGTGGGGCTATTGAAACTTCTTTTGCACCCCCTTCTTTTGAATCTTTAGCAGCAGTTAGAACCGGCGGAGTCATTTCTAATGATTCTAAATCTTTACCTATTGCATGGCCTAAATTTATGACGGTCATTTTTTCTTTTATGTTTTTAAAAGGCATTGTGAAATAAAGATGAATTAAATCAGTTTTTTTATCGTACCAAATGTCTGGATCCTCTGGCCCGAGAAATTGCCAGTCTTGTTCACCAAGTCTTTTAATAATTAACCTTTCCTTTTGTAGTTTTATTTCTTTTTCTACGTTAAATCTATATAAGGATTTGCCTACTACTTTAGAGAGTTTGCTGTAGTCAATAAACCCTTTATACTCAACATCTCCCTGCCGTTGAGCTATACATCTGATAAGACCATCCCTATAATTTGTTTTAGGGTTTAATGAAATTGCCATAATATGCTTATATTTTCTATTGTTGGAGATTACTTTGTCCTTATGTTGAAGATAGTTTTCATCCTTCATTTTTCTTTGATCAAGTTAGTGATTAGTTCGTCGAATTTGACAGCGGCGACGCCAATGGCTTGATCACCTCCGCCGTAATAAACAAAAAGGGTTCCATCAATGACAACTGCACCGCAAGGATAAACAACATTATTAACTTCGCCTTCCAACTCAAATTGCATCCGTGGTTCAAGTAAAGGATATTTAGACCGGGCAATTTCTTGAGTAGGGTTGTCAAGGTCAAGAAGCATTGCTCCTACCCGGTAATGCCGGTCTTTATTTGAAATTCCATGGTATAAAAGCATCCAGCCGGCGTCAGTTTTAATCGGCGGTGCACCAATACCTACTTTTCTGCTGTCCCAGCTGTTTTGTCTGGTTTTAAACCAAAGACTACCTTTAATCCATTTTCTTTCTTCATTAAATTCCAAGTCATCAACAAAGTCCAGCCAAATACCCGGGTAAATGCGATGGAAAACACCGTATTTACCGTCTTTCATATTAGGAACAATACAAGAGTTTTTGTCATCAATTCCAGGAGGAGAAATTAGTTTTGGTTTAGACCATTTCCAATTTCGGCTCAAAAAATCGTCAATTTTTATTGATGACATGGCAA
>CAZJMH010000004.1:0-30697 GCA_964547295.1 uncultured Gammaproteobacteria bacterium
GCAGTAAGTTTTAAGGACAGTTTTCCGCTTTTTTAAATCCCGCTTCTTGCGCCTCCTCTTCTGAACAAAACCATTCCTCTCCCCTGAAAGTTTCAACAATAGTCGTTTTATAGTTTGGACATTTCGGCAAATGATAAATTTTAGTTTTTTTCCGGGCATGGATGTTTCCCTTAATATTACACTTTTCTTCTGGCGGTTGGTCAAGAATGCATTTGGCATAAATGCCGATTTTATTTTCTCTAGCATACTGATTGGCCTGGTGGAGTTTTTCTTTGGCAGATGTCTGGGCGCCGAAAAGTTCAGCAAGGCCTTCTTTGAGTAAAATTTCGTTTACCAGTTGGTTGTCAACATAAACTAAACCAAGCACCCGGTTGAACTCGCCCATTCCAAGTTCATGTAAAGAAACATTTTTATCTAAAACAAGTTCTTCCAATCTTTTTTTTGCTTCTTCTCCGCCGCAGTAGTTAAGTTCAGGCGCGTCAATGCCGTGCAGTCTGATTAACAGTCCCTTATTAACAACAATTGTGTCGCCGTCAATAACGCTGATAACCAGATTGCCGTCGGTATTTTTATTGATATTGCCTACTAAGAAAAAATTAAAGATTGATAAGCCGACTAATAAAATAGACACTAAAAGAGGCAGTGTTCTAGTTTTCGTAAAGTTCATTAATCTAATAATAACATTAGATTAAATTAGTGCCGAGGGCGGGAGTTGAACCCGCACGTCCAAAAGGACACAGCGTCCTCAACGCTGCCTGTCTGCCAATTCCAGCACCTCGACGGTGGGCTTGGTAGGACTTGAACCTACGACCTTTCGGATGTAAACCGAGTGCTCTGGCCAACTGAGCTACAAGCCCCGCAGTTGCGGGGTGAGCGAAGGGAATCGAACCCTCAACCACCTACTCCACAGGTAGGCGCTCTGCCATTGAGCTACGCTCACCATAATTAACTTTTTTTGAGCGGGAGACCGGATTCGAACCGGCGACCTTCTCCTTGGAAGGGAGACGCTCTAAACCAGCTGAGCTACTCCCGCCTTCGCCGTCACTTGGCCGGCTACGGCGGGCAAAGCCCGCTTATTTTGGGCTTGCCAACCATAGCTTTAGCGACGGTTGGTGGAACGTAAAATTTCGAGTACGAAATCACGTCCCTACCACGTTTAATTCTGCAAAGCAGAATTATTACGTGGTGCCAAGGGCCGGAATCGAACCGGCATCCCAAGTTTTTCAGACTCGTGTCGTGACCAACTTGACTACCTTGGCTTTAGATAATTTTATGATGGAACGAAATAAATTAAAAATTTACACGTTCCAACCAGGTAATAATTCTGCAGTGCTGAATTATTACCTGGTGCCGAAGGTGGGAGTTGAACCCACATGGTCTAAAAGACCACACAGTCCTGAACCGTGCGCGTCTGCCAATTTCGCCACTTCGGCAACGTTACCAAAGTTTATCAAATAATCTAGGCTTGAGCAAGCGAATCAAAGTTAAATTATCTTCTAATTATTGAATAATTTTGGGGATAATAAAGGAAAATTGCAGGTAATTCCTCAGACAAAGTTCGCTGGAAGTCATGATAAATTTCTTTTCTCTCCTGAATATCAACTGTCCTTCTGCCGTCCTGTAAAAGCTGATCAATTTTAGGATTATTTAAGCCGGTTAAGTTTTCTGCTTGAGTTGAGTGCCAGAAAACATATTGATCTGGATCAGGCGGTATGATTCCATAACCTAAAAATACATCAAAATCAGATGGGCTGGGAACAAAACTAGAAACCTGAATTTTGACTTCTACGTTTAAATTATTTTCCCAATCCTGCTTGGCTTTTTCAGCCCAAGTTAATAATTCCGGCAAGGTAACCATTTTTAAGTTTATTTTTTTATCTGGATCCCAATCCTCTTCTAATAGTTTTTTTCCGTGGTCGGGATTATATTGGTAAGTTTTAACATCCTCGTTAAAAGCCCAAGAGGTGGGGTATATTGGGCTTATTGCCCTTTCTTTTTCATCTGGTTTTTGAAGGCAGTAAGCAAGTGCTTGTCTGACTCGTTTACTGTCTAACGGTTCATTGCGTGTGTTAAAGAAAAAAGCAGTATAGCTGGTATTGACATTCGTTTCAGATTTTATTTCAATATTTTTCCAATTGTTAACTTCGTTTACATCAGTGATGTTCCAAGCCTGGTCAATTTTGCCTAGCCTAAAAGCGGTTAATAAATCTTCTTCAGTCGGATAAAAATTAATTGATAGCCTTTGATTATTTTTTTGGGTATTGGCAAGCAGCAAGGAAGAGATTGCCCCGCCCTGGATATTGATTCTTTTGATTTTAAATTCCCCTAAGCCAATCTTTTTATCTTTAAAAAGAGGTGAAGTAAGAAATGTTGGTAAAGGAGCAAATGCCGAATCTAATTTTATAATTACTTTACCTGGAGAGTAATCAAATTCCGCTCCTTGAAAGTTATACTTTACCTGGTCAGCCGTTAATTTTTCACCATCCTGCCAATATATATTATCTTTAAGAAAAAAAGTATATTCTTTTCCCTCAGCGTTTATTGTCCAGTTGGATACAATTGGAGAACTGTTTGCTCTGCTGTTGGGTTGAATTTCAGTTAGTCCGTAGCTGATTAAGCTGGAGACATTAGCCGGTAAGTTTTCTAGACTGTATCTGCCAACTAAACCAATATACTTTGTTTGGGGAATATATTGGGTAATGAAATAAGTTAAATTGTTAATCAAAAAAAATACGCCAACACCAACAATCAGGCTTATTAGAGTGGTATACCAATAGCGCTTAATAAGCCCGATTAAAAACTGAAACCAAAATTTGATTTTTTTCATCTTAGATTATTAGCTGTAGAATGGCCAGGCTGATAAACAAAAAGAAAAAAACAAAGGTTAGGATGTAGGTAAACTTTTCCATTCCTCTTCGAGTGTATTTAGGACGAATTAAACTAGTTTTCTGACTGCTAGTTTCTGGTGAAGTCTGAAGTAATACCAACCCGACTAAACTAATAGAGATGATCATTTGAATTATTAGTAGTGTTTCTTTCATTTTAAAACCCAGCTAATTACGCTGATTAATAAATTTATAATTAAGGCGGTTAAAATATAAGTTAGAATTAAAGAAAAGTTAATTGGAGGAATAACAAGTCCTTGCCAATTCAAACCAGGGAATCTATAAGCAGACAGATTGAAACTGTCAACAAAAATTGTTACCAAATAAAGGCCGATTACATTGATTATCCATCTTAATGTCCCTAAAGTTAGCAGATTGATTGGTAAAAATAATATTTTAGCAATAGGTTTGATCAGGTATTCAAATGCGGTAAGGGCTAAACTGGCAAGCAATAATGTTTTTACTCCCTGATCAAAAGATAGTGTATCAATTAAAAGGCCGGATACTCTTAAGGCAAGTAAATTAATCAGTGTTATTTTAATAATTTTTTTCATTATGGCAAGAGATTAGCAAAAAATTCAAATAAATTCAATTTTTTTCGAGGATACTGTAGATTATAAACTTGCTGATCAAGAACAATTTCATAGGTAGGATTTGAAAAAATCCTGGACCAAAAGCTTGGTCGGCTAATATTTATTGTTTCTTCACCCAGCGGGGGCAGGAAATCTATAGTTAATTCTTCTTGCTTCTTTTTACTCCAACCATAAGATATTAATTCAGTTTGGTATGCAGGTGATAAACTTTTATTTTTTATTTTAATAATTAATTCATTGTTGTTATTATTTACTATTTCCGTTTTTATATCTTTTTTAGGAGGTGTAATCAGCTTTTCAGCGAATTCTACTTTAATACTTTTACTTTGATTATTATTAAATTTATAAAAACCGGGTGGAACTGGTTTAGTGCTGCTGTGTCCGTGGACTACAAAGGCAAAATGTCCAAGGTCAAATTGATTAATGAAATCAATTCCTTGAGTGGTTTTAGCCCAGGTCGGATCAGATGGAACCCAAACTTTATTATTAGCATCCCAGTATTCTACCCATGAGTGTAAAACATCGCTTTCCGCTGCTAAAGTAAATAATTCTTTGTTTTCCGTAAATGCAAAACCTTGTAATTCTCTTGCTGGAATATTAATTGCCCGGGCAAGAGTAACAAAAAGGTCGCTGAATTCTGTGCAAACCCCCCCGCCCTGCTGGTAAGCCTTTACAGCCCCTAAACGTTGAGATTGTTCAATTTCTTCAAAGTTATATTCTAAATTCTCAATAATAAAATCATAAATTTCTTTCGGCGTGGAAAAATATTTGCTTAAATCCTGAATAATTGGTGAATTTACTTCCCAGTATAAATCATCTTCTAAATAAGCCTTTAATGGTTTGTTTTCGTATAATTGAGTGAATTTTTCATTTTCAGGCTTAGAAAAAATTCTTGCTTGGCCTTTTACATTAATATCAATTTTTTCACCCGGGTCTAATTGATAGACAGCTAACCAATTAAAATCTTCATCAGTAAAAATTTTGATTGGTTTAGGATTAATTTTAGTAAGAAAAACAGACTGGTAGCTGGTATCAGGGGGTATTGGTATAGCTTGTAAACGCTCCATTCCCCTATCGTTGGTTAAGGTAAAATCCAGATCAAAATTAAAGGTTTGAAATTCTCCAAAGGCAAGCAGGATAGGGTTTTTGTTAAATTGGTTTTTGGCAAAATTTAGAACTAACTGGTTATTAACTACTTCTTCTTTAATTGGATTAACTGAAGAGTAAGTAAGTCTGCCAAAATTAACCGGCACTTTTACTTCAAGTTCTAAATTAGCCAGTTCTTCAGTATTGGCTAGGCGAGGTATAGACATTTCCCAAATTTGGCCTCTTTTTGTGGCCAGGTTCGGCAGGTCATAATTTATAAAGAAGTTTAGGTTCTTGTTTTTACCGACGCTGATTTGATTGAATTTTAGGTTAATAATTGTTTTATCTTCTTTTTCACTTACTGAAGATAAGATGTCTCCCTCTGCGTCTTCAGCAGTAATATTTTGAATTTCTTTTCCAGTTATCTGCATTTGATATTCTTTTGGATAAATATGAGAAAAGTTGTTAGTTAGATTTATTTCTTGGTTTACGTTTCCGTTTCCTCGTGGGCCGACTTGGTAAACTATTTTAGATGAGGTGTCAAACTCAATTTGGGCGTTTATTGGCTGAAGAAAAAGAAAAAAAAGTGAAATAAAACTAAAAAAGTTTGCTAAAATATATTTAAATTTTATTTTCATAAATTAATTATACACAATTATGTCCTTATATTTAATTTCAACACCAATAGGCAATATCAGTGATTTAACTTATCGGGCTAAAGAGACCTTGGCTGATCTTGATATCATTCTAGCAGAGGATACCCGTGAAACAATAAATTTGCTTAATCATTATCAAATCTCTCCTTCACTATTGACCACATATAATGAACAAAATAAACAACGAAAAATTTATCAAGTAATTGATTGGCTTAAACAGGGCAAGAAAGTTGGTTTGGTTTCCAATGCTGGAACACCGGTTATTTCCGACCCCGGCTATGAGCTGGTAAGATTGGCAGTTAAGGAAAATATAGATATTATCCCAATACCTGGACCAACGGCCTTAATCAGCGCTTTAACTGTGTCAGGATTTCCGCCGACTAGATTTGTTTTTTTAGGTTTTTTGCCAAAAAGTAAAAATAAGAAAGCAGAAATTTTTAATCAATTAAATCAATCAAGCGGCCTAATTCCGACAGTAATATTTTATGAATCGCCGAAAAGAATATTAAAGACTTTGCAGTTGGCTGAAACCGAGTTTGGCAGCATCCCGGCAGTTATTTGCCGGGAATTAACAAAAAAATTTGAAGAAAAAATCAGAGGAAACCTAAAAGAAATATTGGACAATCTCAAAAAAAGGAAAGAAGTTAAAGGTGAAATTACAGTTGTCTTCAAATTAGATTAATCGGTTATATTTAGCTACTCTTTCTCCTCGACAGGGAGCGCCAAATTTTACAAAATCTGTCTGATATTTTAAGCCAAAGTCAACAATCCAGGTATCATTGGTTGACTGGCCCCGGTGGGACGTGATTGTTTTTAAGCCTAACTCTTTTGCTTTTTCAACTGCCTTAACACCAGCGGTTATTGTTCCCTGTTGATTGGGTTTAATAATCACCCCGTTAATAAGTTTTTCTTTAACTGCCCGTTCAATTTTTTTGGGGTCAGTAACTGTCAAGTCATCGCCAATAATCAAAATATCTGGATTAACTTTTTTGGCCTGCTGAAAAATCTTTTTCCAACCCTTTATATTAATTTCTGAAATTGGATCTTCTAAACTTATAATTTGAAAACGCTGAACTAAATCAACTAATTCTGAAACCTCCAAAGGATTAGTATTAGCGGCAACATCTAAAGCTATGGGTAATTCTAAACTGGAAATCAAGCCAAGAATTTGATTATCACTAAGAGTTGAAGGGGAAAAACCACCTTCAACCCCAACCGTGGTTATTATGCCTTTTGACTCAAGTTGATTTTTTATTTGATGATACGCTTTAACTCCTTGACTGACTTGATCAACAATAACCATAAATTCTTGAATTTTTAAATTTTTGTTTCCGTGTTCTTTGCCCTCAAAAATAAGCATCATTAATTTCGGCCTAAAAGCACTGTCCGAGTAATTACTGAAGGTGTTTTTTAACTTAAAAAAGGCAGCAGAAACAGCTAAAGTAGCATTGCTGCCCCACTCGCCATCGTCTAATATCTCATCTAGACCTTCTTGATTAATTTCTTTATTCTTCAATTTATTAAAAATTTCATTTTCTATTTGGCCGATTGCTTTTTTAACTTTTACTGGTTCAGCTTCTTTTTCTCCTAAAGAAATACCGGCTGGAACCGAGGCGGTTATCTGATGGTGACTAGTTTCCAATAGGCATTCAACTGTCCAATTGCCGTTAGAGTTTAATATTTTTCTCGCTTTTAGATTTTTAATTTTCATATTTTATTACCCTGCGTTACTTATTACTGTTTACTTTTTTTCTCTCCGCTTCTGCAATAACTTCACGCGTTCTTACAATAGCGTCAGGGTTGACAGAAATACTAGTAATTCCCCATTTTACTAAGTCATCTACAATGTCTGGATATTGACTGGGGGCTTGTCCACAAATCGAAGAAGTTATTCCTTTTTTATGGCAAACTTTAATTATTTTTTTAATCGATTTTAATACCGCCATATTAGTTTCGTCAAATTTATAGGCAATTTCATTATTGTCTCTATCTAGGCCTAAAATAAGCATTGTTAAATCATTGCTTCCAATAGAAACTCCGTCAATGCCGACTTTAATAAACTCCTCAAGTAAAATTACATTACTTGGTATTTCGACCATCATCCACAATTTGAAGCTTGGGCTCCTGGTCAGCCCTCGGGCGGCGGCAATTCTTTTAACTTCTAAAAATTCTTCCGGTGACCGAACAAAGGGTATCATTAGCCATAAGTTTTTTAGGCCGTGCTTGTTTCTAACCTTTTTAATTGCATCCAATTCCAGTTCAAAAACTTCTGGTGTAGAAATATATCTTAAAGCACCCCGGAAACCGAGCAGAGGATTTGGCTCTTCTGGCTCAAAATCCTTGCCCCCCTTTAAATGCCGGTATTCATTAGTTTTAAAATCGGTTGCTCGGTAAATTACTGGTCTTGGGTTAAATGCCCGACAAAAACTTTCAATTCCTTCAGCCAATTGATTAGTAAATTTTTCTCCTTTACCCTGTTGTAAAAAACGCTGTGGGTGGACGCCGATTTCGGCAATCATGAATTCAGCCCGAAGCAGACCAACTCCATCAACATTTCTCTCGGCCATTTCTGGAGCCAAACTTGGTTCAGCTAAATTAACATAAACCTTAGTCGCCGTTTTTAGGACTTTATCCTTTTTAGTTTGTTTCTTTATCTTGGACTTTTCACTTTTCACTTTGGATTTTGAACTAAGTTTTCCTATCCAAACCTCACCGGTTTTACCGTTAACAACAACACTTTCTCCATTTCTCAGTAACTTGGTTGCTTTTTTTGTTCCCACTACACAGGGTATGCCTAATTCTCGTGAAACAATTGCCGCATGTGAAGTAAGTCCGCCGAGGTTAGTAATAATTGCTGAGGCTCTTTTCATTGCCGGAACAAAATCGGGAGTAGTCATCTCTGTAACCAAGACGTCCCCTTCTTTTACTTTATCAATATTGGCGGCTTTTTTAATAAGTTTTACTCTACCGGTGCCTATTCCCGGGCTGGCCGGATCACCTTTAAGCACCAATTCTCCTTCGATATTGTCTTGGGCTTTTAGCCTTTTGCCTTTAGCCATTTTCGTCGTCGTCACCGGCCTTGTTTGGACAATATAAAGCTTATTTTTTTCTGCTGCCCATTCAATGTCTTGGGGAAAAAAGTAGTGCTGATGTATTTTTTCTCCAATTTTAGATAATTCTATAATTTTTGAACTGTTTAATTTTTGGATATTTTGTTTGTTTTTAGGCACTGTTGACTTGACGTTTTTTCCTTGTTTTCTGACCAGTTGATACTTTTGGGGTTGAACTTGAATTTCAGTTATTTTATTTTCCTTTTTTAAAATCTTATAGTGGTCTGGAGTAACGATCCCTTGGACGACATAATCACCTAGGCCCCAAACAGCTTCGATAATAATTTTATCTTTTTCATTGGTTACCGGGTCAATGGTGAACATGACACCTGAAACTTCAGATTGGACCATTCTTTGAACTACTGCCGCCAAACCAACCTTGAAATGGTCAAATCCTTTTTCCTCCCGATAAAATATTGCCCTTGGAGTAAACAAGGAGCCAAAAGCTTTGCGAACATATTCGATAACATTTGACTCGCCCTTAATATTTAAATAAGATTCTTGTTGTCCGGCAAAACTAGCGTCTGGCAAGTCTTCTGCTGTAGCTGATGAGCGTATGGCAACTAAAGATTGTTTAAGCCCAAACAATTCTCCTAATTTTAAATATGATTGCATAATCTCCTTAGCCATATTATCTGGAAAAGCGCCATTGTTAATTAATTTGTTTATTCGCTTAGAAGCCTGGTTAAGTTCACTGGAATTATTGACATTAGTGATTTTTATTATCTTTTTAATTTGTTCATTGAGATGATTAAATTCAATAAACCGTTGATAGGCAGAAGCAGTGACTACGAAACCGTCAGGAACTAAATCATCCAATAAACTTACCATTTCACCCAGGTTGGCTCCTTTACCGCCGACTAACTCAATATCATTTCTGTTTATCTCGTTAAACCAGAGAATATTTTTATCTTTCTTCATCATCGCGGTTATAATCATCCTCCAAACGAAAAGTAGTTCCAACTTCTGGTCCGGAAACCTCAAAAACAAAACTGTCCTCTACTGCCTCTACCCGGTGTTTTTGGTTTATTTCAATTAAATAGCCCTTTTTTAATTTCATAAACTTTTTTTCTATTTCGCCTTGACTATTTTCAAGCCAAATTCTTGCCTTTCCTGAAAATAAAAACAAAACCTCCTCTTTTTGGTCATGATATTGGAATGAAAATCTTTTTCCGGCCTCAATAAAAAGAATTTTGCCGGTATGTTCAAACCCGGGCGGGGTAAATTTTATTTCATACCCCCAGGGTTTATTTATCTTTTCGCTGTATGGTTTAGTTTTATATTTATTAGTTTTAATCATTAGTCATTAAGAATTAATCATTTCTGATTAAATAATAACATTAAATTTACCAACTCTTGATTTAAATTGCGGCCCAGCCGTCCAGTTTTATTTTTCCACTCAATGTCAATAGTTTTAATATACCAGGTAATAATTAATTTTTCAGAAAGATTTTTAACTTGTTTGTATAATTTTTGTTTTTGCCAATTGGCCCCTGGGAGTTGATCAGAACCGATTTTTGCCAAAATCATTTGACGGAGTCTTTTTTGAATTAAGAAAAAAATTAGTTCTGGTGGATGAGTTTGAAAACATGACTCAAGGTATTTTAAAAGTTGGCGGTGGCTGGTGTTGCCAATTGAGTCAAGCAATTTAAAAATAGTGTTTGGCAGTTTAAACTCACGGACTTTTTTTGTCGGCAGCTTATTAATCATATTTGGGTAAAGGCGCTTATTTTCCCAAATAAAAAAATCAATACTTTTGTTTAGTTTTTTAATATATTCTGTTGCTTGGGTTAATTTTTTACCTCTTAATGTAAAAAATTTTTCCAAGACTAAGGCAGTGTTTCCTTGACTAAACAGCCCTCCGCTGGCTTGAATTAAATTTTCAGCAGTAATTTCTCCGCTTTCAAAATGTTTAATTTGGGGATATTTTTTTAAATCCTCACTAAGTTCACGCCGACTTTGAAAATTATCATCGCCGTGGTAAATAAAAATTGCCATAATTATTACTTGCTACTTATTACTGAACCTTAAAGACTTCATCGCCTTCTTTAGTTTTTTCACCCTCCTTAATTTTCAGTCCAACGCTCATTCCAGGTTCGGCTTTTTGGATTGCATCATGTTCAACTTGCATAGAAGTAACCTCTTGTTCAAATTCTTGGCCTCTACCGACAATTTTAATTGTATCGCCAACTTCTAACAATTCGTCCTCAACATCTAATACGCCGACATTAATCTTGTCAAAAAAATGGGTAATTGTTCCAACCCTTAAATCTGCCATATTCTCACCCCCTTTCCTGTCATAATCTAAACATATTGTAAAAGAAATTTCCCTTAATCACAAGAAGTAGTCAGCCTTTAAGGTTGCATAGGTATGCAGCCTGGGGAAAACTGTGCCGCCAACGGGAATCGAACCCGTGTCTTCAGCTTGAAAGGCTGAGATCCTCGGCCACTAGACGATGGCGGCAAATAACCACGTAATTATAGCATTTAAATAAATAGTTTTGTAGATATCAAATAAAATAAGAAAGACTTATAGTAAGGTAGTTATAATTCCACGATCGTAAACAAAAGTTAACACTGAGATTTATTATTTTTTCTTTCTCTTTTTCTTTTTTCTCTTTTTTTCCGGTTGGGTGCGAAGGAAATTAAGCTTAGCCCGGCGAATTTTTCTTTTCGGCTCTCTTGTTACTTGAAGGTTTTGAATCCAAGGTGAATTTAAAGGAAAAATACGTTCAACACCGATATTGTCAACTGCTTTTTTGCGGACAGTGAACATTTTATTTTCACCTGTTCCGCGAATGGAGATGACTATTCCTTCATAGGGTTGAGAACGAGTCTTTTTTCCTTCCTCGACAATTTTATAGTCGATTTTGACAGTATCTCCAACATTAAATTCTACTTTGTCGTTCCATTTAGCTTTTATTGCCATAAAGATGATTTTATCAAATGTCTAAAAGTTTCTCAATCTTTTCCTTTAATTTATTAGACCATTTAACACCAAACGGTATTTTAACCTCACGACCATTAGGAAACTCCAATAGCCCTAATTTATCACCTGTGTGTGTTTTAAGTAAGCTATTAAGTTCTACTAGGATATGGCGGCTGGTTCCATTTGGAATTTTAAGACTAAAATCAAACTTTGATTGATGAATATTTTCTGGTTTTTCCGATGTTTTTTTAGTTTTATTTAAATATTTTTTTGCCCTGACAATATTTTCAGCAATTAATGATTGTTCATCTTCACGCATATCAATTTTAGCCTCAACAACAACTAGAGTTTCATTGTTAAGCAGGTGTTTGCTTTTTTGAAAAACACCTGGAAAAACAACTAATTCAATTGTTCCGGTTTCATCCTCTAAAGTAACAAATGCCATTTCTTTGCCAGATTTTCTGGTGGTAACAATTCGCTTATTTGAAGTAACTCCAGCTAGTTTAACCTTTCCCTTTTTCAATTCCTTTACCTGATGAATCTTATGACTAATAAATTCAGATAATTTATCTAGTTTTTTTTTGATTGGGTGTTCGGTTAAATAAAATCCAAGTAGTTCTTTTTCTAATCTTAGTATTTCATCCTTAGAAAATTCATTTATCTTGGCTAGTTTATCTTCTAATACTAGCTTTTTCTTTCCGCCTCCAAATAAGCCTACTTGTCCGTTGCGCAAATTTTTTTGTTTTAAGTCAGCTCTTTTTTTAATATTTTCCAATGAGGCGAGCATTGAGCTGCGGTTGCCAAAGTTGTCCATAGCGCCTACTTTAATTAAACTCTCAATGACCTTTTTATTTGCTTTCCTGGAATCAACCCGAAGACAAAAATCAGTTAAAGAAGTAAACTGACCTTTTTTTTCTCTAATATTAATTATTTCTTCTATTGCCGCCTCACCGACATTTTTAATTGCCGTTAAGCCAAAACGAATTGCCAAGTTTTCAACTGATTGCTTATCTTTAACCAGTGTAAATCCAGTGCAAGAGGTGTTGATGTCAGGAGGCAAAATTTTAATTCCCATTTTTCGACACTCTTCAATTGCTAAGGCAATTTTATCTTCATTGTTAGCTTCTGCAGTCATTAAAGCAGCCATAAACTCTACCGGATAATTAGCTTTCATCCAGGCAGTTTGATAAGCAATCAATGCGTAACATGAAGCATGACTTTTATTAAATCCATAAGCACCAAACGGCTCAATTAGTTTGTAAAGCTTTTCAGCTTTTTTTCTCTCTAGGCCGTTATCTACACATCCTTTAACAAACTTTTCTTTTATTTTTTCCATATCCGGCCGGTGTCTTTTAGAACTCATTGCGTGACGCAGTTCATCTGCTTCAACCCAAGTGTAACCGGCAACTTGGGTGGCAGTAAGCAGGACATCATCCTGATAAGTAATTAAGCCATATGATTTATTTAAAATTGACTTTAACTTTGGGTGCATATATTCAACTTGGCTTGGATGATGTTTGCGATGGATGAATTCGTCGATAACTTGAATTGGTCCCGGCCGGTAAAGAGCAAGCATTGCCATAACATCAAAAATAGAGCTTGGCTCAAGTTTTTTTACATATCTTTGCATTCCAGATGATTCCATCTGAAAAATACCAATAGTATTTCCACTTGATAACAAGTCGTAAGTTTTTTTATCGTCCAAAGGCAATTCTGAGAAATCAATTTCAACTCCCTGGGTTTGCTGAACAAATTTTTTGGACTTTTCCAAAATCGTTAAATTTCTTAGTCCTAAAAAGTCAATTTTCAGCAAACCTATAGCTTTTTTATTAGCATCAATATCGACCGAATACATATCGTATTGAGTAACTCTTTTTTCTTTAGTTTTTGGTTCCAGTTGTAAAGGAACATAGTTAGTTAATTTTTTATCCCCAATAACAACTCCGGCAGCGTGAATTGAGGCATGGCGTGCTTGGCCCTCAAATTTTTTAGCTAAATTAATCAACTTATTATACTTTGGTTCTTGGTAAAGCCGTTTTAATTCCGGATTATTTTTAAGTGCTTCGCTTATTGAGCTTCCTTGTGAAATAAGTTTGGCAATTTTATCCGGCTCAGAATAAGGCATTCCCAAAGCTCGTCCAGTGTCTCTGATTGCTGACCTTGATTCCATTCTGCCGAAGCTAATAATGTGGGCGACTCGGTCATAACCATATTTTTGCATTACATAATGGATAACTTCGTCACGCCTGTCGTCAGCAAAATCAATATCAATATCAGGAGTAGACGGCCGGTCAGGATGCATAAATCTTTCAAACGGCAATTCAAAAAACATCGGATCAACACTAGTTATTCGTAAAGCATAAGAAACAATAGAGCCGGCTACTGATCCCCTCCCCGGTCCTACTCGTATACCTTTTGATTTTGCCCAATTGACAATATCCTGAACAATTAAAAAATAAGTTTCGTATCCTTTAGCGGTAATTGTCTCTTTTTCATAATTTACTCGTTTTCTTATCTTGTCGGTGATTTTCTGATAGCGTTTTTTTAATCCCTCTTCAACTAAGTAATCAAAATAGTCATTGGCATTATCGTATTGGTCAGGAATAGGAAACGGAGGGACTCGCCACTTTCCTCTTGGAATTTCAAGATTGCACTGGTCAGCAATTTTTCGCGTGTTTTTAATTGCATCAGGGAAATCTGAAAAGGCTTTAACCATTTCTTCCTCAGAACGGATATAAAAACTTGGTGCATCAAGCATTGATAACCGGTCAGGGTCATCAACTGTTTTCTGCATTTGAATTGCCATTAACGCGTCCTGGGCCTCAGCGTCTTCCGGATTTATATAATGATTATCATTAGTAGCAACTAAGGGGATGCCTAATTCCCGTGACAGCTTAACAATTCCCTGGTTAGCCTGTTTTTGTTTTTTAATTTTTGGGTGATGTTGCATTTCCAAATAAAAATCACTGCCAAAAATTTCAGTTAGTTCTTTAGCTCGTTTTCTTGCCCCTTGATAATTATTTTGTAAAATTAAAGACGGAATTTCACCTTCAATACAAGCGGATGTAGCAATCAACCCTTGATGAAATTCTTTTAAGAGATGAATATCAGCTCGTGGTTTGTAATAAAAACCTTCTAGGTGTGCTTTAGAAACTATTTTCATTAAATTTTGATAACCCTGATAGTTTTTTGCTAATAAAACTAGGTGATATTGGTCAGCATCGATTTGCGCCTGTTTATCAAAACGTGACCGTTTGGACATATAAATTTCACAGCCAATAATTGGTTTAATACCTTTATTTAGGCAAGCATTATAAAAATCAATTACTCCATACATTACGCCGTGATCGGTGATTGCAATAGTATCCATGCCCAACTCTTTAACACGGTTTAGCATTGGCTTAATTTGGCTTAATCCGTCTAAAAGTGAATATTCGGTATGGTTGTGCAAATGAACAAAATCTCTTTTTTTTGACATAAATTATTTGTAAATGCGGAGCGAGGGGCAAACTCTCACCACCTAAAAATTAACTCTAAATAAAGTATAACAGATAATCAGGGAGATATAGAAAATTAATTGAGGTTGCTTTTGCACCTCTAAGGTGAATTACTACCTGCACCTTGGGAGTTGTTATTTTAAATGCTGACCGTTGTTGATTTTAATTACTTCAAAACCGTCAGGTGAAGCATGAATTAGGTTTATAGTGCAGTTATCCTGATTAATTTGGTAATATCGGCCGACAGGTAATTGTTTAATTGCCCCCAAAATAAGTTTATTGGTTCCAGAATGAGCAATGACAACAGTAGTTTCTCCTTGGTGGTTTTCAATAATTTGGTTGAATTTAGGGATAACTCTTTTTTTGTGGTCATATGTATTTTCTCCATTTTGCGGTCTAATTTTATTTATTGGTATTCCGTCTTTCCGAGATAACCTTGTTTGTTTTATCATCTTAAATTTTATTTCATTAAACCCTAGCCCTTGCCAGTTTCCTAAATCTAGTTCTCTAAATTCTGGCACATTAATTGGTTCAAGGCTTAATTTTTGTCCAATAATTTCAGCTGTTTTTTGGGCCCGGCCTAAATCACTGGTATAAATTGCTTGAATGTTAAAATTAGATAGATAATCAGCTGTTTTTTGAGCTTGTTTTTTTCCCTCAGCAGT
The DNA here is from genome assembly GCA_964547295.1 of uncultured Gammaproteobacteria bacterium. GTDB lineage: Bacteria > Patescibacteriota > Microgenomatia > UBA12405 > JAHJSD01 > CAYSLZ01. The sequence goes on from CAZJMH010000004.1 coordinate 15,422, forward strand.
TAATGGCGAGTCGTTTTGTCCTAATGGAATGCCGGCCTTATTATCTACTGTTTCCGCATGCCGGATTAAAAATATTTTAGTTTTTTCCATAAACTAGTTTTCTAAAAATTATTTTTCTTTAAAAATAAAAGACATATTAGAAAGATTAAAATTTGTTGACAAACTACGAATTATTCTTGGAAACCTTGTAGTTTCAATTTCTGAAAACACTTCTTCAACACGATGTCCGGTTTGGTTAACATATACTGCAGCATCTTGCCTTGCTAATAAACGAAGATCATTTCTGCTTGGAATTTGTCCAACTACCTTTTCGCAGTCAAGACAATAATATACCCCCACTGTATCTGACTTTAATCTAACTAGGCTGTATTCGTCAGTTAACGAAACAGGAATTTTTTCCATTAAGTAACAATTATATCATTAACTTCATCTTTATTAAGTTAACTTACTTTCCGACCGGCGCTTAGTTTCACCACATTTCCATGCACCTTAAAAAAAGAGGCTTAAGGCGTTTTGAATATGAATGCTAAAATAAACTAGTGGAAAAGGAAGAAAAAATATTTTTTATTCACTTGCACCAGGTTCAGTTAATTGGCTGCATTGGAATATTGGTTGGTGGGAGGCGGCATAAATTTGAGATTCATTGCCATTTTCATCTTTAAACATGAAGAAAGTAAATTGGTTAATTTCATCGGTAGGAACCTCAATAAATTCAGAAAACTCTACGGCCTTTGCATCACATGGGCTCATTATATCTGTCCAATAAATTATTTCTTTAACATCAATATTTTTATTTAAATTTCTTATTTGAAAAGTTGAAATTAGTTGATCATCTTTTATTTCGTTTCTATATGTTTCAACTTCAACCATAAAAATATTTTGATCGTCTAGTGAAATCTTTGGCGTTAAGGTATTTGTGACAACTGCTGTTGGAGCAGAGGTTAAGGATTGATAAGACTTTGAAATTTCATCAGCCTGCTGATTGAAGCATAAGAACAGGATAATTAATGAAGATATCCATAAAATAAGGGTAATAAAAAAAGCTAATTGCCAGTAATTTTCTTTTGTTTTAGTCTTTTTCATTACTTAATTATAACAGAGCTTACTTAGAGCTTAGAATTTTGGTAATCAGTTGGCGGGCAATATTTGGATCGGCGCGGCCGGAAGTAAGCTTCATTACCTGGCCGATTAAAAAGCCGACGGCTGCTTTTTTACCTGTATGGTAGTCAGCAACTGCCTGTGGATTTTCGGAAATTGCTTTTTCAACCGCTTTTTTAATTTTATCTTTATTCAGGTCAAATTGATCTTGACCAGCTTTTATTTTTTCACTTAACTGCTGACTGGAAATATTTTCTGGCAAAGGATTATTAACCATGTAATTAGCAACTTTTTTTGGTTCTAGACCGGCATCAACAGTTTGCCAGAATAAATCAATCGTTTCTTGGTCACGACCGATGATTTCCGCCCATTTCCACCGCACTCCGGTATCAATAATCTTTTTCTCCTCCTCCCAAGGCAGAATATCGATATTTTTTTTGAACATTTGAATATTCGACTCTTGAAGATTAAATGGAGGAATATCTGGTTCGGGAAAATAGCGGTAGTCTTTGGCTACTTCTTTACCCCGCTGAATAAAGGTTATTCCCCTATCTGAATCGAACCCCCGGGTTTCTTGTTTGGGCTGTTCACCTTTTTCCAAAAGTTCGATCTGTCGGTCAATTTCATGCTCAATTGCTTTTTCAACAAACCGAAAGGAATTAAGATTTTTCACCTCCACCCTGTAATCAGGAATAGTTAACACCCCGCAGGAGTCTGACGACACCTCGGAGGTGTCGGCTATTGAAATATTGGCTTCCAGCCGCATTGACCCTTTCTCCATATCGCAATCAGAAACACCCAGCCAACGAATAGTTTGCTGGATTCGTTTTAAATAAATCTTAGTTTCTTTAGCCGAGTGTAAATCTGGGGCTGAAACAATTTCTACCAGGGGAACGCCGCTACGGTTAAAATCAATCAGGGTTTTGTTCTTCTGGTGAATAAGTTTGCCGGTATCTTCTTCCAAATGAACATTGTTAATGCCAATGTTTAAAAATTTTCCGTCTACTAGAATAGGAATTTTACCGTTAACAGCAATTGGCGAAAAATGCTGTGAGATTTGATATCCCTTGGGCAGGTCTGGGTAAAAATAATTTTTTCGGTCAAACCAAAATTGATTATTAATCTTACAACCTAAGGCGATACCAATTTTAATTGTTTGATCAATTGCCACTTGATTAGGAGCCGGTAATGCCCCTGGCAAGCCAAGACATGTTGGACAGATATTAGTATTTGGGTCTACCCGAAAATGGTCATTAATACACCGGCAGAACATTTTTGACTCAGTGTTCAGTTCAATGTGTATTTCAACTCCGATGATTGGTTGCCAAGATGATTTCATTACCCTTATTAATTATTATAAAACCTAAGGTTAAAACAAGGATGCCGATTAGACCGAGCAGAATCTTAATTCCAAAAACTTCTGCTAAAGAAGTGGCAAATAAAGACGAAGGAATAATTGCCAGGTGGACAAAAAACATTAAATTACTAAAAGTATGTCCTCTCACCTGCACTGGAGTAAATTCGTGTAGGAAGGTTAAAGAAGGGGCAAAAATGACTGATGCTGATACGCCGATAAAAATCAAGTAGACTAAATCAAGAATTGTTTGAATTAACTGGTTATTTTGGCGACCGAAAATAATTGCCAAAAGCATAATTCCCATTAAACTAAACCCCGACCCTATCCACTGGTTTTTACGAGTATCTTTTTTCATCCGGTTTAAAATTATTGTTCCGATTATCAGTCCAACAGCCACTGGAAGAACAATGAAATATCCGGCGTCAAAAACCGAAATATTAAAAATATTTTGTGCAATATTAGGTAAAAGTAAAACTGATAGCGAACTAAAAACGCGGAAAAGAACAACTAAACCAAATGAATAAACGACCAATGTGTTTTCAGTTAAAAACTTGTAACCGGATTTAAGATTAGTGATTAAAGTTTCAATTTCATTTAATAAAGACAAGGGTTGTTTTTTAACCTTTTTTTGTGGCAGGCCGGCGATAATAAAACTGGCCGACAGAGGCATCAGGCCAATTAAACCCAGGGTAAGCGGTAGACCTAAAACCTTGACCATCAAACCGGCTAAGGCGGAGGAAATAATTAAGGCGGTTTGGTCTGAAAAAAAGATAATATTATTGGCAACAAGCAAGTTTTCTTTTTCCGGGATAAGATCAGGCAGTTGGGCGAGTTCTGCCGGGTCGTTTATAGTTGTTACCGCTGAAAAGAAAAAAAGCAGCAGATAGATTAGATCGTGTTTTCCAGCAAAATAAGAAGCAGCAATTAAAAAGATGATTAAAAAATGGCCCAGATAAGTATAAATAAGCGTTTTTCTTTTTGCCCATGCATCAACCAGTGATCCGGAAAAAGGTGAAATAAAAATTATCGGTAGTGAAAACGAAATATAAACAATACCAGTAATAACGCTTGAAGTTGTCAATTCAAAAGTTTTTGAAATAACCAGAAACAAAAGTCCGTAACCAGAGAGCTGGGATAAAATGTGAGAAGTCCATAGTCTTAAAAATTTTCGGTTTTTAAACAGATTAGCCTCATTAAACATTTTTTTCATAAAGGTTAGCAATTTGTAAAATTAATTTTTCTTTAAATTGTGGTCCGAAAAACTGTATTCCGACCGGTAATTTGTCAGCGAATCCAGCGTTGATACTTATTCCGGGTAAACCGGCTAGACTGCTTGCTTCAACTAAAACATCCTGCATTTCTCCAAACATTGGGCTTTTTTCACTTTCTCCGATTTTCAAAGCTGGTGTTGGCGATGTTGGTGCGATGATTGCGTCGACGCTTTCAAAGGCTTTATCTAAATCTTTTTTAATTAAGGTTCTCACCTTTTGCGCTTTGGTGTAATACTGATCATAATAGCCGCTTGATAAAACATGCGTTCCGAGCATGATTCTCCGTTTGGCCTCTTGGCCAAAATGACTGCGGTTATTTCCGTACCTAATTCCGTCCATCCGGCCCAAATTTGAAGAAACTTCTGCCCGTTGGACGATAGTGTATACAGCAATTGAAAATTTCGGGTCGAGTAAAGAGATATTTTTAGTTTTAAAACCCAACTCTTTAAGTTGTTTGATACTATTTTTAATTATTGATTCAACTTTTTTGTCCATATTCGGCAAAAAATATTCTTGGGGAACTCCCAAAGTGATTTTATTGGGATTAATTTTTAGATTTGAATAATTATCAACCGGATTGTCAGCAGTTGTAGCGTCTTTTTCATCTTTTCCAGCCAAAACTTGAAGCATAACTGCGGCATCCTCTACTCTTTTAGTGATTGGTCCGGGGGAATCAGTTGAAGAAGCCATGGCAATTAAACCCCATCGGCTGACTCGGCCATAAGTTGGTTTTAGACCAACAACACCGCACCAGGCCGCCGGCTGGCGGATTGATCCAGCTGTTTCTGAACCAACAGCGGCAATGACTTGATTAGCGGCGACTGCGGCTGCACTTCCTCCGGAAGACCCGCCTGGTGAATGACCAATATTGTGCGGATTTTTTGATGTTCCATAGGCCGAAGTTTCTGTTGATGAGCCGTGGGCCCAAGCGTCCATATTGGTTTTGCCAATAATTATTGCACCCGCTTTTTTTAATTTACTAACCACGGTTGATTCATATGGTGGAGTAAAATTATCTAAAACTTTAGAAGCGGCGGTAGTCCGGATGTTTTTGGTGCAGAAATTATCTTTAACTGCAATCGGAATACCGAACAAAGGCTGATGGCTGATGGTTGATGGCTGATTGCTTAATATTTGATCAAGTTCTTTTGCTTTGGTAAGCGATTCTTTTTTGCAGACAGTTATAAACGAATTCAACTCCTCATTGGTGGATTTAATTTTCCCCAGACAGGCCGTCACCAACTCTGTTACAGAAAAATTTCCTTTTTCCAGTCCCCTTCTTGCCTCTGTTATCGTTAATTCATTTAAATTCTTCATGTTCTTAATACTAAGGACTAATCACTAATCCCTAGTTTTCCCATTTAATTTTTTTAACAACAAAATAACCGCTTTTTTTTCTCGGGGCGTTAGTTAAAGCCTGTTTTTGACTTAAATCCTTTTTTGATTCGTCTTTTTTACGGGAGATATTGGTTTGACCAGTGACTTGAAAACTTGGTTCAATATTTTTAGTATTTAATTCTCCTAAGACTTGAATATAATCAATTGTTGATTCTAATTGTTTTTCGAGCTTTTTCTTTTCTTGGTCGGAAATGGTGAGTTTAGATAAATTTGCTAAATGGTCAATATCAATTTGTTTAGTCATCGCTTAATTATAATACATCAGATTTTATTTTTTAATTATCTACGCTACAATAAGGACATGATTTTATACATTGTTTTAGGATTACTCGGCGGCTTTGTAATTGCTTTTTTGTTGGTTAGTTTCAAGAACAAAAAGCAGGCAGATACATTATCTTCAAGTTTAGAACAAAAAGTCAACGAACTTTTTCCAAAAATTAATGAACAGCTGATTGTCATGGCTGACCAAAAACTTGGAGCGGAAAAAAAAGAAATCAAGACCGACCTGGAAAATAAAAGAGATGCCATAAAGGATTTGGTTGAAAACTTAAAAAAAGAGCTGGAGAAAAGCAATAAAAAACTTGAAAGTGCAGAAAAAGACAGAATCGGGTCGTTTCGGGAACTAAAAAACAAGGTTGAGGAGCAGACAAAAATTACCAAAGATTTAAGCACAACAACAGAAAATCTTAAGCGAGTTCTTTCTGATAATCGCTTAAGAGGACAATTTGGTGAACAAGTAGCCGAGAACTTATTAAAAATGGCTGGTTTTGTTAAAGGCGTGGACTATGAGTTTAACAAAGAACAAAAAGAATCAAAAACCCGGCCGGATTTCTGCGTTTTTCTTCCTGACGGAATGCGGGTTAATGTTGATTCCAAGTTTCCTTATTCAAATTTACAAAGGGCGGTAGAAACCGAAGATGAAGACGCTCAAAAAAGATATTTTAAAAAGTTTAAGCGGGATGTTAAGGAAAAAATTAAACAGGTAACCAGCCGGGACTACATTAATCCGGAAAGCAATACAGTTGATTTTGTTATCCTTTTTGTTCCCAACGAAATGATTTTTTCTTATATTTACGACAAAATGAATGAGATTTGGACAGAGGCAATGAAAAAAAAAGTCATTTTGGCTGGTCCTTTTAGTTTTACCGCTATTTTAAGAATGGTTCGCCAGGCCTATGACAACTTCCGTTACCAAGAAAATATTTATCAAATAATTACCCAAATTAAAGAATTTGAAAAACAATTTAATAAATATAATCAAGAATTTGAAAAAATCGGTTCGCGGATAGAATCTCTCACCCGTCAATATCGGAAAGTCGAATCAACTCGGACAAACCAGCTGGTTCGATCAATTGATAAAATTCAGCTCGACCAGCCGAACCAACTTCCGGATGGGTTAACTAAAAATTCAGAAGGTTAAAGTTGATTTTTAGTTTTTTTTCTGTTAGAAATAAATTAATGAGGTTTTTAAAGCAAATAATCATTGTTTTCAGCCTTGGTGTAATTCTTGCTCCTTCGGTATTTGCTTCTGGTTTTAACTTGAAATCAATAGGCGGTGTTAATACCGATGGAAAAGCCTACGGCCAGTGGTATCACACCAGTTTACAGCCGACTTTATCCGGAGAAGCTCCGGCTGAATCAACCGTGAAAATTATTGTCAACGGCGATGAGTATTCAGTCAACGCGGATGAAAACGGCAACTGGTCCTGGACACCGCCGGAGGCGTTGGCTGATGGTGACAATTCAATTACCTTGACCAACAACGAAAGCGAAATATCTTTTATTTTGACTTTGGGAGCGGATAATGTTGACTGGGATGCGGTTGGCAGTGGCGGTGGTGAAACTCTTCCGACAGTTGGGATTGCCGCCCCGACAATTTCCCTCCTTGCCGGTGGAACTGCTGTTTCAGTTTTCTTTTTCAAAAAATTCACCACTTACTGAAGTACACCTCCGAGGTGGATTGCTATTGACACCTCAGTAAAAGATTGAGTAAAACATTGATTTAAATTAAATTATTTTCCTTCCAGCTGAAATAGTCGGTTGAGGAAACAATCAGGTGGTCGATTATTGGGATATTGACCAGTTGGCTAACAGCAATCAGTTTTTCGGTCAATTTCAAATCGCTTCTGCTCGGCTGAACATCTCCGGACGGATGATTGTGGGCCAAAATAAGGTAACAGGCCTGATGGTCAATAGCCGATTTAAAAATTTCACGTGGATGGGATAAGCTTGAGTTTAAAGTTCCAATAGAAACAATTTCTTTGGCGGTTATCCGGTTGCGGGCGTCAAGACAGATTAAAAGAAAATATTCTTTATTTTTATCGCCGATTTCGTTTTTAATCAAATCAAAAACATCATTTGCTGAGCGGACCCTTTTTTCAGCTTGGAAACTTTTTTGACTGCCCAGTTTGCCGATTTGAAAAGCGGCTTTCAGTTTGCAGGCGGTTGCCGGTCCGATGCCTTTTATTGAAATCAGTTGCTGAAAAGTTGCATTTTTAAGTTTGGCTAAAGATCCAAATTCTACAATCAGCCGCTGGCTGAGCTGCAAAGCGTTTTCCCCACGGCCGCCTTTTTCAATAATGATTGCTAGAAGCTCCTGTTGAGAAAGATTGGCTTCTCCGACTTGCTGTAGTCGTTCCCTTGGCCGATCTTGTAGAGGCAAATCATGAATAGTATAACTGCCTTTTCCCACAATTTAATATTACCATAATAAGGTTCAAACCTACTTAACCTTCAAGGTTGTTTAGGTTTGAACCTTGGGAGCTAACTGCGGTGGAAGCGCTTATTAAGTTCGTTAAGATTAATTTTGATTCGTGTTGGCCTGCCGTGCGGACAGGTTAATCCTTTACTGCCAAGATTATTAATTTTGTCGATAATTTCCTGTCTTTTTCTGGGAATCAATTTATCGCCTTGCTTAACCGCTGCTCGGCAAGCCAAATAAGCTAAGCTGGTTAAACTTTGAACATCTATACCGGGTGGTTGGTTGGAATCAAAATCAAAATCTTCCTCTGGATCTTTTAATTCATCAAGATAATCTTTAATTATCATGTCAATATTTTTATCTTTTAAAATTATTGGCACGGCGCCTACTTTAATTAAATTTTCCCCAATTGTAAATTTAAATCCAATTGTCTCAAGTATAGCCTGGTGTTTTTTAACTAAATTCACATCCTGAGGAGTTAGTTTTATTTCTTCATCAAACATTAATTCTTGGCTAGTGCCCTGTTTGGACTTAAAATTAGTTTTAAACTCTTCAAATAATATTCTTTCTTCAGCTGCATGCTGGTCGTAAATAATTAAACCATCAACATCCGGAACTATTAGATAGAGATTATTAATTTGCCAAATTTCACTTTCATTTATTCCGGTGTAGGTTTCCTCTTTATCTTCGAATATTGCTTTTATAAATTTTTCTTTATCTGTGTAAGTCGGCTGGTTTTTATAAATTTTGGGTTGAGAGAAAATTTTGCTCTGATCTGCTTTAATTTTTGGTGTTTGATATACATTTTTGTGATTTTCCGCCGTTTGGCTGATTTTTGAAGAAATTGCTTTGTAAACAGTTTCAAAAATAATTCCTGGTGAAATAAATTTTATTTCTTCTTTTCTCGGATGGACATTAACGTCAATTAAATCCTGCCGGACATTAAGTTTTAAGATATAAGCCGGCTTAATACCTGAAGGCAGCAGTTGCCGATAAGCTTTATATATTGCTCCGGAAACAGTTTTATTACTCAAGTAGCGTTGATTAATAAATAAATACTGGATTGATTGTTTTTTACGTGCCGTTTCCGGCAAGCCGACAAACCCCTTTAAATTAAAATAATCCGCCTTGATTTCAATCGTCGAAAACTGGTCCAAATCAAGGTTTAGTAAATTTATTAACCGGTCAGTTATGGTTTTATTTTCAGCCAAATTAAAAATTTCTCGGCTGTTGTGAATCAGCCGGAAACCAGTTTTCGGATGACAAATTGCCTGGGCGGTAACAAAGTCCCGGATATGTTTAAATTCAGTTTGGCTGGTTTTTAAAAACTTTTGTCTGGCCGGGATATTAAAAAATAAATCTTCAACGGTAATTGTTGTTCCACTAGGATGACCACAAGTTTGAATAGCCGGTTTTTTTGAGCCTTGAATAATTAATTCTGTTCCCTCAACTGAACCAGCAGTTTTTGTTTTTAGATTAAATTTCGATACTGAGGCAATACTCGCCAATGCTTCTCCCCGGAAACCAAAAGTATTAATTTGATTAAGGTCATCAATGGACTTAATTTTGCTGGTTGAGTAGCGTTTTACGGCCAGTTGTGCGTTTTGTCTAGACATTCCTTGACCATTGTCGCGGATTTTAATCTTTTCTTTGCCGCCCTTATCAATATTGATTTCTATAAAACTAGCTCCAGCGTCTAAAGAGTTTTCAACTAACTCTTTAACCACCGATGCTGGTCTTTCCACTACCTCACCAGCGGCAATTTGGTTAACTATTTTTTCTGGCAAAATTTTAATTTTATTCATTGGCCTTAAAAAGCTCCTTTTGTTTTTGGTTGTTTCTTTTTTTCTTTCCTTTGTATAAATCTTGTTGACTTTGTTTTGTTTTTTGTAGAATTTCTTTAGCTCGTTTAATAACCGGTTTTGGCAGTCCGGCCAGCCGGCCGACTTCAATACCGTAACTGTGCCATGAACCACCTTCAACTACCTGATGAAGGAAAATAATTTTATCACCTTCACGTTTTACTGCCATTTGATAATTTTTAATTTGTTCATATTTTTCAGCTAGTCGGGTTAATTCGTGATAATGAGTGGCAAAAAGAGTTAAAGCCTGTTTATTTTTATTTTCTACCAGATGTTCGACTACTGCCCAGGCCAAACTCATACCGTCAAAAGTGCTTGTTCCCCGGCCTATCTCATCAAAAATTATTAAGCTTTTTGGAGTGCAGTTATTAAGAATATTGGCTGTTTCTATCATTTCTACCAAAAAAGTGCTTTGGCCTAAACTGATTTTATCACTTGCTCCAACCCGGGTGAAAATTTGATCTCTGATTGGAATTTGGGCTTTTTTAGCTGGAACGAAGCTGCCAATTTGCGCCATAAGGCAAATTAAAGCAACTTGTCTTAAATAAGTAGACTTACCGGCCATATTTGGACCGGTTATTATTAGAATTTGGTTTTCTTTATTATTCATTCGTGTGTCATTGGGAATAAATGGTTCACTTTGTATTTTTTCAACTACCGGGTGACGGCCTTTATTTATACCTAAGTTGCCTTTAGGAACAATATTGGGTCGGGTATAGCGGTTTTTATGGGCGCATTCGGCTAAGCTGGTATACCCATCCAGCTTAGCAGTCGACGATGACGACTGCTGAGCTGGAAGCGTGTATGTTAATATTTCTTCCAATAATTTCTGAAAAATCTCCTTTTCAATTTGTTTAGTTAATTCTTCTGCCTCTAAAACTGCTTCTTCTCGGTCTTTTAATTCCGGAACTATGTAGCGCTCACAATTGACTAAAGTTTGCTTACGAATATAGTTTTCAGGCACTTTATTTATATTAGATTTGCTGACCTGAATATAAAACCCATAAACTTTGTTTTGACCGATTTTTAAACTTTCTATTCCAGTCTTCTTTTTTTGGTCTTTTTCAAATTTTTTCAGCCAATTTTTACTTCCAGAAACAACTTCTCGGTATTTGTCTAATTTTTCATCGACGCCATCAGCAATATAGCCGCCATCAGTTAAGTTTGCCGGAGGTTCTTTCTTTAATTTCTTATCTAGAAGTTCAATTAAAGGTTTAATTTGACTAATTAAGTCTTTTGGCAACAAATAAGCTAATTCAGCCAAATTTTTGTTCAAGTATCGTTCAATTTCATTGGTTTTTTGCAATGAGTTTTTTAGTCCCACCAAGTCTCTTGGGTTGGCAGTTCCAACAGAAACACGTGAAATTAACCGCTCAATATCTAAAATTTGACTTAATAAATTTTTAATTTCTTTTCGTTTCTGGGGTTGATTTTTCAAAATTTCCACTGCGCTTAAGCGCTGATTAATTTGGTCAATGTTAGTTAGCGGATGGAGCAGCCATGATTTTAATTTTCTGCCGCCATTAGCCGTTTGGGTGTAATCCAGAACTGAAATTAAAGTTGCTTCACTTTTTTCGCCTCTAATTGTTGACAATAATTCCAGATTGGTAATTGTAGTTGGATCAAGTTGTAAATATTGATTTGATTTATAGGGGGTTATTTTATTGATGTGTTTGAGATTAGTTTTTTGAGTTTCAAGTAAATAATTTAAAATACCAGCAGCGGCTTTTAAACCAGTTTTTTCTTTTTTGGGTCTAATGCCAAAACCTTCTAATTTTTTAACTTGAAAATGACTTTTCAAAATTTGATTATAATTTTTAATGTTTTTGTTCCAATTATCGTCGGGATAAATATTTGTATTTGGGGCTACTCTTAAAGACCTTAAAACTTCTGGCCGATTATAATTTTGATGGGAAGAGATTACTTCTGCTGGCTTAATTCGGATGAGTTCTCCGCTTAGACTTTTTTCTAAATCTTTAAATTTAATTTGTCGAAGATAAAATTCGCCGGTGCTTAAGTCGACATAAGCCAAGCCGAGTTGATTATTGTCTATTTCAATTCCTAAACTAAAATTATTTTCTTTCTGAACTAAATTCTTGTCATCCAATATTGTTCCTGGCGTAACCACGCGGACGACGTCCCTTTCAACCATTCCGTCTGCTTCTTCAGCAGATTCCATTTGTTCGCAGATGGCAACTTTATATCCGGTTTTAACCAGCTTTCCTAAATAAGAATTCATTGCGTGGTATGGCACACCGCACATTGGAATTCGGCCGTCGCTTCCTCGTTTACGAGTAGTTAGAGTAATGCCAAGAACTTTTGACCCGATTTTAGCGTCGTCAAGAAAAAGTTCGTAAAAATCCCCCAAACGAAATAAAACCAAGCAATCAGCATATTCCTTTTTGATTTTCAGATACTGTTGCATCATCGGCGTTGAAAATTCCAACTTATCAAGTTTGGCTAGTTCCTCTTCTTTGTCTAATTTCGCCATAATCCAATTATAACAATTTCCTTTTCGTCATTCTGAGCTTGGCGAAGAATCTCATTCGCTATTCGCTATCCGCTAAATACTGTATAATTACAATAATGAACGTATTCTTATTTACGTTTTTAGTTATTCTCGGCCTACAGGTATTATTTTTTATTATTGCCAATACTTTTAAGACTGACAAAGTAACTGACCTAGCTTACGGGATCAGTTTTTTTATCGCCTTATGGTTAATCTTTTTTTCCTCAGCATATTCTCTGCCCAAACTGTTTATTGTCATTGCGGTTACTCTTTGGGGTTTGCGTTTAGCAGTTTATCTTTTTATCCGAATTTTAAAAATGGGCCGGGATAAGCGTTTTGACTCTATTAGAAATAATTTTTTAGATTTTGCCAAATTTTGGCTGCTTCAGGCGGTCAGCATTTGGCTTATCCTTCTCCCTTATATTTGGTTTATTGACCAGCCAACTGCAGAGATTAGAAATATGTTTTATCCCGGCTTGGCAATTTGGGCCGCCGGACTGATTATTGAAACAATTGCTGACTGGCAGAAGTTCAAATTTAAAAACAATCCTGAAAATAAAGGCCGGTGGACAAACATCGGTTTGTGGAAGTATTCCCGCCACCCGAATTATTTCGGCGAAATTCTCTGCTGGATCGGCTTATTTATTGCTGTTTTACCTTATTTGTCCGGAATTAAGTATTTGTTTATTATCAGTCCAGCTTACATTACTACTTTACTTTTATTCGTTTCTGGTATTCCGCCCTTAGAAAAGCGTTATGAAGATAAATACGGAGAAAACCGCAAATACCAGCAATATAAATCTTCAACTTCCTTGCTTATCCCCTGGTTTAAAAAAGTCTAGTTGCTAGTTTGAATCTGCCAGAACTGGAAATAGCGAGAGTTTTTATCAGCCGAAAGTTCTAAATGTGTTCCGGTTTCAATAATTTTACCCTCTTCTAAAACAGCAATCCGGTCTGTCCGGGTAATTGTAGACAACCGATGGGCAATAATAATTGTTGTTTTTCCTTTGGCGGCTTTCCAAAAAGCTTTCTGAATTTTTTCCTCCGACTCTGAGTCCAACTGGCTGGTTGCTTCGTCAAAAATAATGATTTCCGGGTTTGACAAAATCATTCTGGCAATGGCAATGCGCTGTTTTTGACCGCCGGAAAGTTTTATTCCCCTTTCACCGACTTTTGATTGGTATTTCTTGGGCAGTGAAAGGATGAATTTATCAAGCAGAGCGATTTTTGCCGCCTCCCTTATTTTTTTTAAAGACGGATTTTTCATCCCGTAACCAATGTTGTATTCAATTGTCTCGTTAAAAAGTATCGGATCCTGAGGAACAACACCGATATGACTCCTTAAATCGTCTTTGCTGTATTTTTGGATATTAACTCCATCAACCAAAACAACTCCTTCATCCGGATCATAAGCCCGCAAAAGCAGTTTAATAACCGTAGTTTTACCGGCGCCTGATTCGCCGACTAAAGCAACTGAACTGCCAGGTTTAACCTTTAAATCAAAATTATAAAGGGCGTCTTCTTTGCCTTCCGGGTAGGAAAAATAAACCTGGTTAAAGTCAATCTCTCCCTGTATATTTTTAATTTTTATTGGATTTTGGGGATCTTTAACTTTTATTTCTTCATCCAAAATATCAAAATATTTTTCCATATCAGTTTTATCTTTTAATATCTCTCTGATTCTAAAAATAACCGTTGATGCCTGGCCGAAAAAAGACCGGACAAAACCAATGACCATGATAAAGTCGCCGGCCGTAATTATTCCCTGGCGGACATTGGAAATACCCCAGATAATGGTCAATGCCAAGCCCAAAAAACTGACTAAACCCAAGGTTACACCGAAGTAACGGAAAGTTAATGAGTAATTCCACAGCTTATCTTTCCAATCAAGGAATTTATTTTTCAATCGCTTAGTTTCCCAGTTTTCTTTAGCAAAATATTTAACTGTTTCAAAATTAATTAAATTATCAGTGATAATGCCTGATAATTTATCGGAAACCTTGTTAAATTCTCGGCGGGCTTGAAGGTTTTTCTTGACCAGTGCCGGGCCAATAACTCCGATTATCAATACGCTGGCAATTGGTAAAAGGAACAAGTATGTTTCCAGTCGAGACAAAAAGAAAATAATTACCAGGAACTCAACAAAAATTTTAACTATTTCTCTAGAGTTTTGAAAAATTGACCAAATGGCACCTTCGCTCCTTTTGACAGCAGAAATTAAACTGCCGGTTGTTTTTTCAGTATGAAAAGCAAAATCCAACTTTTGTATTTTTTTAAAAACAAGTATCCTTGAGTCTTCAATAACTGGTATCAACAACCAGTCACCGACTAAATGGCTCAACTGTGAAATAACAATTGAAACCAAACTTAGACCGGCAAACAGCTGAAAGACTCGCCAGACCTGATTAAAGTCTTCGGCGGTAAGGGCATCGATAAATAGTTTAAAAAAATAAGGGGCGAGGCTCGACAAAATCGCCCATAAAATTATCAGACTGGTATAAAATAAAAATCTCAACTTGTATTTCAACAAAAAGTGAAGATATTTTTTGAATATTTCTCCCACTCGATTAATATTATCACAACTCCCCGTATTGTTATTTGGCTTTCCCTATTCCCTACTTGCCACCAATAATTATTAGCTCTTCTTCCGCTCTGGTGACGGCGGTGTAAAGCCATCGCCGCCAGTCGTCATCAGACATTTGTTTAAACCGTTCTTCAAAAAGAAGCACTTTTGGAGCTTGGCTCCCTTGGGCTTTGTGAACGGTCAAGACGTATCCAAAATCAAATAAGTCCCCCATTTCGTCATAATCCAAGTCTTCCGGTTTATTAATCGTTTTAGCGGCGTTAAATTGTTCCTGGAGAACCTTACCCGAATAATTAGTGCCGTCATCCATTTTGGCTTTCATTTTATACCACAAGGTTCGCTTTTTTACGTCTTCCTTTTCTTTTATAGCGGTTATTGTTCCCCTTATGCCGTTGTATATTCCTTTTTGGTGATTATTTTTCAGACAGATTATTCGGTCGCCTCTTTGCGGTTGTTCGGTCATTATTCCATTCATCCGGCGAATTTCATTATTTAA
>CAZJMH010000005.1:0-29861 GCA_964547295.1 uncultured Gammaproteobacteria bacterium
AGCACGTGAGGCCCATAACCTCACAGACCAGGTTCGACTCCTGGCCCCGCAACTACGAAAAACTCACTCATTTCATTCGCTCATCTGGTGGCGGGTCCATTGATAAACCTTGTGAGGTATATTAAAATATAGAGTGCAGGTAGGTATATTTCGGGCCCGTGGCTCAGTTGGCTAGAGCACCCGATTTGCATTCGGGAGGTCAGCGGTTCGAATCCGCTCGGGTCCACCCGGCAGGGTAGCTCAGGTGGTTTAGAGCGTCGGAATCATAACCCGGAGGCCGAGGGTTCGAGTCCCTCCCCTGCCACCTTTTATTTACTAGCGAAAAAAAGATTCCACCACTTTTTCCAAGTTGGTGAGTTTGGTGAAATACGATAGCCGATTTGATTATCAGGCAAGTCTGGGATATTTGGTAAAATAACAATAAGCTCGTTGTTTTCGGTAAGACCAAGTTTCTCCCGCGCTTCTCGGCGTATAAATTCTTCTGTTTGATAAAATTCTTTTTTATTTTCTAGGTTTTCTTTTTCTTTTTCCAGCCTATTTATATTAGCCTTTAACTCTGATATGTCTTTTTTAACTAAATACCAGATTTTAATTCTTTGACCAAGATGACTTCCAATTATGATTAATGGAATTAGAATAAAAAAGATTTTTTTTAACATTTCTTCTTGTTAAAAATCCGCTCTTATGATATTATAAGGTAATATGTCTGTTGATTTAACAATTAATACTGCAATCGAAAAGTTTATTGACCACTTAAAGGCTTTAGATCGTTCAAGTAACACAATTGTAGCATATCGGGGTGATTTGGAGCAGTTTATGGAATATTTAAAAGAGGAGGAAATTGAAGAAGTAGATAAAATTGAAACAGAGAATATTAAGGGATTTAAAGAAGCTCTTTCTAATAAGGATTATACTGCTAAAACTATTTCCAGAAAATTGAATTCAGTTAAGAGTTTTTTCCGCTTTTTAGTTGAAGAGGGCATTGTTGACCGTGACGCTTCACGGTCTATAAAACACCCAAAAATTGAAAATGATTTACCGCGAGTTTTAAAGCCAATGGAATATCGCGCTTTAAGAGATGTTTGCCGCCATGATAAACGGACATTAGCGATAGTAGAACTGATGTTACAGGCTGGTTTAAGAATAAGCGAAGTAGCCAATCTTCGTTTGGGTGATATTGGCGATGATTATATAAAAATTCGAGCCTATGAAAGCCATCAGGGTCGTGAAATTCCTTTAAACCGTGCAGCAAAAGAGGCGATCGAAGAATATTTAGAAGAGCGAGGAACTGCTCGGGAAGACTATTTGTTTATAACTAAAACTGGCCGCCAATTATTAGTTCGAAATATTCGAAGTATTATTAATCGCTACTTAGAAAAAGCTGGCCTGGAAGAAGTTAAAGTTAATGATTTAAGAAATACTTTTATTGTTGAACAATTGTCTGCAGGTGTTCCTTTAGATGTAGTAGCCGAGGTTGTTGGTCATAAAAGAATTTCAACTACTGAAAGATATTTGAATTTAGTTGACAAAGAAAACGAAGAGCAGGTAGAACTAAAAGAGCTTTAAGCTGCTGAGCGTTGACTTATTTCCCTCTCTACTTCTTCGACTGGTTTTCCATATTTTAAGATGCTTAATCGCTTGATTTTTTCTGCTAATTCTGGCTGCCGGCGCTTTTTGTCTAATTCCATGTTTTTGGTTGTGTCTAAAGAAAATGGCTGAACCGGTTCGTTATTAATTATTGTTTTAACATAGGCGTGAAAACGCTCAATGTTCAATAAATCCTGCTCATTAAAGATTGGCTGAAATTCCCTTGCCAGATAATTGGCATCGGTGACGCCGACTCGAAAAGCAACAATTGTTCCAACGTTGCCAAAAATTGCATTTTTAACCTCTTCTTCCATTTGGCCTATAAATTGATTAGCGACAGTTAAGTTAAGATGATATTTCCTTGCTTCAGACAAAATTTGAGCAAAGTCAGGCGTGGCAAAGTTTTGAAACTCATCAACATAGAGGTAGAAATCACGACGTTGATCTTCAGGAGTGTCTTGACGGCTCATAGCCGCCATTAATATTCTTGGGATTAAAACTAATCCTAAAAATGAAGCGTTTTCTTCTCCAATTTTGCCTTTTGCTAAATCGATAATTAAGATTTTCCCTTCATCCATAACTTGTCTAAATTTAAAAGCAGATTCTGATTGGCCGATGATATTACGCATCATTTTGTTGGTTACAAATCGACCAAATTTGGAAACAATATAATCTAGGGTTTCAGATTTGTGAAAGTCAGAGGTGTGGGCGATTTGCTCTGTCCAATATTCACGAACAACCGGGTCTTTTACTTGGGGAAGAATTTTTTTCAGATATGGGCCGCCAGGATTTTGCAAGATTTTAACCACTTCCATAAAAGTTGCTCCTTCAATACTCATTGCAGTCAGCATGGCATTACGAACAGCATGTTCAAATCTTGGACCAACAATACCGGTTTTGTAAGGGTCGTAGAGTTTATACATTAGATTGATAACTGAAGTGGCGACAAAATATTTTTGGTCTTCAGTTTTTGCTTCTAGTAGATTTAGTCCCATCGGACGCTCAGTATAAGAAGGGTTAAAATAAATTACGTCTTCTGCTCTTTCTGGGGGAATATATTCAAGAAGTTGTTCGGCTAAATCGTGAACATCAATTAAGCAGACTCCTCGCCCCGCGTTAATGTCTTGAATAAGCATTTCTTTCATAATTTCCGATTTCCCGGTTCCTGTTTTACCGACAATATAAAAATGACGCTGACGGTCGTCGTCTTTAATGTAAACCGGCTTTTCAACTCCACGGTAGTAGCTTTGTCCTAAATATAGTCCCTCTTGAGGCAAATTCGGTGGTGGCGGAGCAGGTTTTGCTTTCAACCAATCTATGTTTGGAGTTTCTATTGTTTGGTTAGGGAAGTGGAACAAAGAAGCAATTTCTTCACTGCTTAAAATAGTCTTACCGCCTTTCCAAAAAATTGGCTGATAGCGATAGATAAAGTCAATCATGAATGAGTGTTTAAACCATATTTTTTTACTTGTTAATCGATTCCAGGGAGAAGAAAATTGGGCAAAAGCCGAAGTTATGTTATTAAGGTGGGCTTTTGCTTTTGACATTGTTTCAGAACAGACAACTATTTTTATTGTTGTTTCAAACCCCGGCTTATCAGTTTTAGAGCTTATTGCTTCTAATGTTTCAGCACCAACTTTAAATTTGGCTTCTTCTGGGTCTGCTTCCTGTTTTTTAATATCACTAACGTAATTTTCACCTGCTGATTTCCAGACACTTTCTGCAGGGGAAATTAAGATTTGTATGGCCGCTCCTTCATTTTCATTAAGCTTGGCCATTGATGAAGTGATTGCTGATAAAGGATCAGTTGATAATTGCTTGTAGGTTTTAAGTGGATAAAATGGCTCTTTCTTTTGAATTAGCCATTTGTAAGCGACCTTTCCTTCTTTAGAGAAAATATTATATTCGTCAACTGGCTTTATTGCTGCATCTGGGTATCCACCGTGAATTTGGTGTTCTACTAAATGTTGGTGTTCCTTTGAACAGCTGACATAAAACTTAATTTCTCCTTGAACAGCAACTATTTCTAGTGAAATATGAGGTTGGGTTTTTAGAAATTTAAACTTTCCGCCATCTTTAATTGAATACAAAGAAGCAATAATTTGTTCCATTGCGTCGATTTTGATTTCGTTTTCCCTCGGAAGAAGGATTTGAAAAAGAACAAAATCAAGTGATTTTTCTTCACGATTTCTCCATCGCCACCAAACTACAAACCCGTAAGCTAATAAAATTAAGCCGGCAATTGCACACAAAAAAATTATTCCAATGAGGAAATAATAAAAAATAGATTCGATTATTTGATTAATTACTTGATCCACAAATAAAAATTTCTAATTATTAATTTTTAAATTCAACTTTTTCTGGATTAATTTTTATAACTCTTAGACACCACTCTGATAACCATTTGACTGCTTCACTAACTTTTTGTTTTATTCCCCATATTAATTCTTCTTCGGTTAAAGGAAGTGTTATTTTTGGTTGTTTAGCCGAAGATGAAGTGACTAAAGTTTGACCAGTTTGGTCATCAATAACCGGCTTGGCTAAGTAAATATCTCCTTTTTCTACTTTCTTCAGCCAATTGGAAACTTCTTTAGGCGGTTCTATTTCCCTTGATTTTCGTTTGACTTCGCCGTCATCACTGATTTCTATTCTTTCCTTTTGTAGCATAAATTAAGTATAACACAAGGTTTAATGTAGTTCTGCCTTTTTATCTCTAATGAAATTGCTCCAGGATTCAATAAATTCAACAATCGATGAAAAAGGCATATCGATTAAAGTGGTTAAAAATACGCTGATAATATTGTATTCACGCCATTTATTTGATAGCCACTGGCCGAGTTTTGCAACCGGAACAGACAATATATCTAAGAGGAATTCCCAGCCGCCACGTTTTTCTTCAATGGTTAGCTCTTTTGCTCGTTGCCTAATAATTAGACCGGCAAAAACGACCATTGATACATTTAAAGTGTCAACAATTAAGGATGTTATTGGAATTCTTGCTAACCAAAAAAGCCAAAAAATTAAGGCTAATGATGCCAAAGAGGTAATTATATAAAGCCCCTTAATGATTACGTTCACTAAAAAACCCCGTTTTTGTATCCTAATATAATAAACTTCATCATCAAAATGGGAATAAATAACTGAAAAAATTTCTTTAATTACTCTGTTGAGATTTTCTTCAGGCGGGAGTTTGATAGCGATGACTAAGAAAAACATAACCAAGGCTGGTAAAAGAAGGTCTACGGTGATTGCTAAAAAACTGAATTGGCCGTAGATTAATTTGGCAATCGGTACTTCAACAAGGAATAAAGATACGCCGCTGGCAACTAAAATAGATAAAGTTGAATATACTGCTGCCCTTTGTAGGCGGTTCTTTAGGGTTGAAAGGCGCTCATTGTATATCTTTTTAATCATATTTTTTAAAATATCAGGGTTGGATAGTTTTTCTTCAATAATTTCTTTTTTTCTTGGAAGATTATTTAAAATATCACCAATTATTAAAAAAACCGTGTCGTATTTTTCGCAAATCTTACGAAATTTATTTGAATGTGGATGATTTAAATCATTTTCTACTTTATCCCTAATAATTAAAATATTCTCTGTTACTTTTTTTAATAGGTCTTTTTCCGCCTCAATCCAGTGCGGATAGTAAACCTTAATTAAATGATAAGCAATTATTGGGGCATCTAGTTCATAAAGGGTTCGGTGAGAGGCAATGTAAGTTTGGATAATTTTCTCTTCTTCAGAAATTTTAAAGTTTTTTTCCAAATGAATTTTTTTGTTGAGTATTTGAGTCATGAAATTCAAAAGCAAATTTTCTTTAGCCGGCTGGCCAAGCGTTTCTTCAATTTCGCAAGCACATATTTCAATAATCCAACCGTAGAAGTTTATCTTCTCTTTAACCTTAACTGTTTTCGCAAGAGGATTGTTATCTAAAATATAAATATATTTTTTAAGTATGTTTTCGACTTCTTTGATTTTATATCGGGCAATATTATCGTTTGGAAAATGGCCACCGCGAATTAATTCCATAATTAATGGTTCGGCCATTTTCTCCGGATGGGTGGTTGGTAGGAAAGAAGAGTTTGATAATTCACCAATAAGCCGTCTTTTAAGAATGCGCTCAATTGCGCCTCGGCGGAGTAAGTGCTCCTCTTTCCAGTCGATAATTTTTCTTATTTTTTCATAAAAAACAGCTACTTTAGAAGCAATTTCATCTACTTGAATAGTTGATATTTCTCCTCTTGGTTCAATTTCCTCTAGTGCATTAAGGTAGTTATTAATTAAATTCTTGACTTCGGGGGTTAAATCTAAAAAGGCTTTTTTTTTATTCATTATCGGATATTATAACACCTTATTACCCGCCAGGTTGAAATAATACTTACCAGTGCTTCGGTTGAAACAGTGACCCAGGCGGCAGCTAAAATTCCGAATTGCGGTATTAAGGCTAAATTAAAACCCATGTTCCATATAAGAGCAAAAAGGCTAATTTTGAATGACTCGACCTGTTTATTTTTAGCAATTAAAAAAAAGCCGTTTAAATGATTAAAGTAAGCAAAAACTAGGCTGACCGCTAGGATTTTTAAAATTTGTCCAGACGCTGAAAAATTTGAACCGGAAATAAGGTTAATGATTAAATCACTCAATCCAAAAGTTAACAGAAAAATAACCACTGCTCCTATTGTTGTCAATCCAAGAGCGAGTTTAAAGCTTTTTTTAGATTTAGTATTTTTGGTCGAAAGCATTGGCAAAACAGTGGCGTTTAAGTAATACGCTGGCAAAACAAGGTTAGAATAAATTTTATACGCTAATCCATAAATTCCAACTTGATTGGTTCCGAGGTAGTTTTTAATGATAAAAGAATCAATTGTTTGGTCATATACACTAAAAAGACTAAGTTGAATTCCTAGCGGAAGAGCAGCTAAAAATAGTTTTTTTATTATTTTTGGATTTAGATCTAATTTCGGTTGAATAAAGTTTTTAGCTATCGGGTATGAAGAAATTGCAATTATAGTTTTAGCGATTAATATGCCTGCTAAGGGAGCTGCAAGTTTCCAATTTTGGCTGAGAAGAAAAAGCGTAAATAAAAAAACGATAATTTGATCAATGACTTGAAATAGTGTTTTTAAGTCCATTCTGACTTTGGTTTGAAATACAATATAAAAATTTTCTCCAAAGTTAGTTATCAATACTACTGGTAAAACGATTAAACTAATTAACCTAATTTCTCTGTAGACAGGGAGAAAAAAGATAATAAAAATGCCAAAGATAATTGTAATCAAGCTGAGTGCAAGTCGAAGGACGCCAAGATTCCCCAGCATTTTTTCCTGGTTTTCTGTTCGCGAAAGTTCCCTAACACCAATAATTTGACTTCCCCAGTTGGAGGTAGTTATTAACAAGTTTATAAGCGTTGTAATTAGAATATAGTTACCGTAGCCGCTAATGCCAAGCTGACGGGTAAGAATGCTGGTTAAGAGTATTGAAAAGACAAGACTTACGCCTCTGCCTAGAATTTGGATACCTGAATTTAGGATGATTTTTTTTAGCACAATCTATTATACTAAATCAATGTTTGTCTTTAATCTTCTTTTTCCAATAAAATGTTATCAGTGTGGACAACCGGGCACTTACCTATGTCCTAGTTGTTTGGCCAAAATTTCGTCATTAGATTTTCAAAAATGTCCAGAGTGTGGAAAATTAAGCCCAAGTGGTGTATTGCATCCTGGCTGTCGAAACCGTTTGACTAAGTTAAATGGTCTAATTAGTCTATATTCTTATTCATCACTTAGTGGTCAAATTATCAGGGATTTCAAATATCAACCAGCAAAAAAAATTAAATCCGCCTTAATTGATTTGACTTTATTTGGATTAAGAAAACAAAAAAGCCAGGCTTTGTTTTGGAAGGAAAACGATTATATTTTTTTACCTGTTCCTTTGTTTTTTACAAAAAAGCTTAATCGTGGTTTTAATCAAACAGCAGAAATATTAGGTCGAGTAAGTAAAAAATTAAACTTAAAATATAATGATCAGCTTTTGATTCGAAAAAAATGGACTAAACAGCAGGCCAAATTGGATAACAGTCAGCGTTATAAAAATGTAAAATCTGCATTTAGACTAACTGACAAACAAATCGTTAACAATAAAAACTTTGTAATTTTTGATGATGTTTGGAAAACCGGTTCAACAATCAAATCAGTCGCAGCTGTTCTTAAATCTGCTGGGGCAAATAAAATTTGGGCTTTAACAATTTGTAGATAATATATTTGATAAAAATATACGAAAAAGGTATAATTTGGCTATGTCTAAGCGTTATTTAATTGTATTAATTTTAGGAATGATTGGACTAATTGTCTTAATAAGTTTAATACCTGTTTCTAATCATTCCCAAGGCTTAATGTCTAGTATTCAAAAAGGGTTAATGAACAATTACGGCGGGACTACAGAGAAAGAGCTTCATTTTATTCTCGATAAACAAAAAGTTGACCAACCCTCCTTAATTAATATTATTAAATATGCTATTAACCAAGGGGTAAGCCAGGGTATTGCCCCGACATTAGTTTTAATTTTATTTAGTCTACCTTTAATTGGAACTCTATCGGATATTTTCCATTACATGATTGGCTTAGAAGGGTATGGAATTTATATGCCCACTTTAATTGTCGCTGCTTTTTGGTCAATTGGAATAATTGGAGGTTTGATCTTGTTTTTATTTATTTTGGCTTTTAGTTTAATTGCCAGAAATTTGCTTTACCGAATAAAACTTCATTATTGGCCTAGACGCTCGATTTCTTTATGGATTGTAATTTTATTTGTTTTTCTTTTTATTAGTTTGTTTGCTCAATACTTGTTTATTAATCCAGCCTATATTTCTGCTTTTTCAATTCTTTTTTTAATCCTTCTCTCAGAAGAGCATATTTCTACTCAAAGAAGAAAAGGAATTCGTGTTGCTTTGCGAAGAACATCAGTAACTCTTTTTTTGGCAATCATATCAAGTTTGATTTTAAGCTGGTATCCTTTTCAAAAAATAATTTTGACATATCCTGAGGCGTTTATGCTTTCTGTTTTATGTTTAGGCTTTATTGTTGGCCGTTATACTGGTTTTAGACTTCTGGAGTATCACCGGTTTAGTTCGGTCATCAGAGAAGAAGACGAAGAAGAATAATTTTTTGCAGCCAAAAAATGAACCAATTTGATGATATTTTGGGAGCCAATTCCCGCATCTGGTTTTATTTACGTAAGAACTCTGCTGAGGGAAGAAGAATTGCCGATTCAAAAATTGAAACAAAAAAAATTCTTTCCAAGCGGGGAGTTCAAGTTCCTAAAATTTTAGGCTTGTTAAAATCCCAAGAGGATATTGAAAATTTTGAATGGGAAAGTTTAAAAGGTAATTTTGTTATTAAGCCAGCTTCTGGTTCAGGAGGCCGGGGAGTAATTGTTATTAAAAAGAAAGCAAAATGGGCTGGTGAGTGGTATTTAATGGACGGTAAAAAACTTAATATGTCAGACTTAAGGCTTCATAGTTCTGATATTTTAGAGGGCCGTTTTAGTTTATATAATAAAACAGATCATGTTTTAATTGAGGAAAGAATAAAAATCCACCCGAAATTCTTAAGATTTACTAAAAGCGGAACGCCGGATATTAGGGTTATTATTTATAATAAAGTTCCGGTGATGGCAATGCTGCGATTACCGACAAAAGAGTCTGAAGGTAAAGCCAATCTGCATCAAGGAGCAATTGGCTTGGGTATTGATATGACAACCGGGATAACTACTTACGGAGTTCGTTATAATAAGCCGGTTAAAAAAATTTATGATTATCGGCGTAAAAAAGAGATTAAGGTTAACGGCATAAAAATTCCCTATTGGAAAAGTGTCCTTAAAACAGCAATAAAGTGTCGGTATGCAGTTCCTTCTTTAGAGTTTGTTGGTGTTGATTTAGTTATTGATAAGACTAAGGGCCCAATGATTTTGGAACTAAATGCACGGCCCGGGTTATCAATTCAAATTTGTAACAAGGCTGGTTTAAAACAAAGGCTGGAAAGAGTTGAGGATTTACCGGTTCGTAACTATAAACATGCGATAAAAATTTCAAGAACCTTATTTGGCGAAAAATTTGTTGATAAAGTAAATTTAAATACTGGAAAAGAAAATAAAGTTTTAAAAACACTTGAACCAATTAAAGTTGTTTCTGACCAGGGTAAGAAATTTGAAATGTTAGCCAAAATAGATACCGGTGCACAACGAAGTTCAATAGATGAAGATATTGCTCGCCGTTTAGGTTTATTAGGTGAAGACAACATTGTTTTTTATCGTAATTATCGTTCTTCTTTGGGTAGAGAAAAACAGCGTCCGGTAATCGGTGTGTCCTTTTATCTCAATGGTCAAAAATTTATTACTGAAGCTAATGTTTCTGATCGGTCAAATTTAAAAACAAAATTTTTGTTGGGAAAAAACGATTTGAAAGGTTATTTGATTAAGGTGGAATGAGGCCTTTTTCAGCTGATATATCGATTATTAGCAGTTGTCAAAAGAAGTGGGAAATCAACCAATTAAAAGAAGCAGCTCTAAAATACAAACTTAAATTAAATTTTATTGACTTTAATAATATCAATGATATTGACGAAAAAATTAAACGCTTAGGGAAAATAGTTATTTACTGCTCTTCTAATCTTCGACTGCCTTTGGAACAGGCTATTTTTAAAACTCCGTTTATTCCTTATCAGCTTTATCAGCAAAAAATAATAGAAAAAAAAATTAATTTAAATTATGTATCTCCAAAAATTCTTCAAACCATCAACACTTATCAAGTTTTTGTTTTTGGAGGCAAAGTGTTGGGAATGATAAAAATAAAAACTACTGATAATAAAGAGTTTCACAATAATCTATCTTTGGCTATTAAACCGAGCGCTGTTGAGGACAAAGAGGTAGTTCAAAAATTAACTGCTAGGGGATTGAAAACCGCCTCCTTATTTAATCTTCAAATGTGCAGTATTGATATTATTTTTGATCAACAAGCCGAAAAATATCGAGTAACGAAGGTAAATACAGCCCCTAATTGGCAAGATTTGCAGTTGGTTTGCGAGTTAAATATAGGAGAAGAAATCATTAAACATTGCAAACAGCTTTTAGATCGGGAAACTAAACCGGTTGTTCAGCTTGTTAAAGACCACTACCATTCAAATTACCCTTTTTTATCTTATAAGCAATTTCATTATGCTTCTCGAAATTATCTTTGGTTTGGTAAAAAAGTTGACTGTCAAAGACTAAAAAAGTTGGAAGAGCGAATTTTTAATGACCAAGAAATTGACCAAGCTTTTCAAAAATGTTTTGACCAGGCCGAGGAAAATAATAAAAGTAAATACTCATTAAGAAAGAAGTATCTTAAAGAATATCCTACTTTAAAAACTTATTGCCGAATTTTATTCAAATATCTAATGGCTAAGAATTTATTTAAAAAAGATATTTCTCATCTAGTAGAAAAATATGTTTCTAAAGAAGAATTAAAAGATTTGCAAATAAAACTTCTTAATAATCCAAGGGCAATAATGGGTTTATCTACACCGGCAGTTAACTTTTTATATCTTTCAAAATATTATTTGGGGTCAAAAAGCTCCAAAATCAGTCCGGAGTATTTTTTAAAAATTATTAATAAATTCAAAACTAAAGATAAACAAGAAATACGACTAAAAATTTATAATTTAACTCATTGTATTATTGGAGCCAGCTTATTTTATACTCGAGATTTAAACCGGACTGAAAAGAGGGTTTATCAAAAATTTGCAAAGGAAATTGAAGAAACAATTATAAATAATTATTTTCAGGTAACTTTAGATAACAAGTTCGAGTTTTTAGTTGTTGCTGAACTTTGTGATTATCAATCTTCATTAAAAAAAATAATTGAAAGCGAGGCAGAGAGCTCACTATCTAATTTTGGCAATTATCTTATTGACCAATTACCAAAAACAGAAAAAACTTACGGAGACAATTTACTTTCTAGTGAACACCGCAATATTCTTTATTTGATGGCAATGCTCCCCCGAAAAAAATAACACCAAAAAAACTATTATTTTTTACTTCAACTATTTTTCCGGATCCAGAACTATAGTTGAAAACAAATTAATTTTATGGCAGGATTAAATTGTGGCTAGAAAAAGTAGAGTTGTTCAAGCTTTAATTCTTGCTGAAGATATTCTTCTATTTTTTAACGATTATTTTAAAAGCACTAGCTGGGTTTATCACGATACAGGGATACCAAAAGTTAAAGTTCAAAAAAGTGTTTGGTATCTAGTAGAAAAAAATATCCTTAATAAAGATTTATCTTTTAAGAAAAAACCAAAAACTATTTACAAAGAAATAACAAAGCCTTGGAGCGGTTATTGGAGAATGGTTATTTATGATATTCCAGAAGAAAAATCTGGCTTAAGAGATAAATTGTGTTATCACCTAGATGAATTAGGTTTTAAGCGGTTACAACGCTCTGTGTGGTTAAGTCCTTTTACATCCTCTTGGATTGTTAAAAAAATAGAGGGAATAATTAATAATCCAGAACTTCTATTTGTTATTAAATCGAAATTCACCAAAGAAAAAACTAACTATTTAGTTGATAATCTTTGGCCAATCGAAGAATGGAAGCTTAAATGCGAGAATTTTATAACTGAGTTAAAGGAAAAAAAGAAACTTACGCTTGATGATCAAACTAGGTTTTGGGATTTAGTGGCAGAACATCCCCGAGTTCCTTTAGATTTATTACCAGGCAGTTGGCCACTTAGAAAAGTTGCCAAAATTTTTTGTCACCATGTAAAGCATTAATTCTTCAACTATTTTTCCGGATCCAGAACTATAGTTGAAGTTTTGGTTGACAGGAGGGACAGAAAAAAGTGCTGCGGCCGGATATTTTAATTCGTTTAATTTTTCCACCACATTGCGGACATTTTTCTCCTTCCCGACCGTAAACTTTTAGCTGGTGCTGCATTTTTCCACGTTTGCCGCTGGTGTCACGAAAAGCATCGTCATTAGCCGTTGACCCCTTATACTTTAATGCTTTTTTTAAAACCTTAATGATACACTGATGCAGTTTGCTAATTTTTTCTGTAAGCTGAACTATTTTTTTAGATTTAGTCTGGGGATGGATGCGAGCGCAAAATAAAGCTTCACTGGCATAGATATTTCCAATCCCGCCAATTTTAGACTGGTCCATTAGTAAAAGCTTTATTGACCTATTAGTTTGACTGGCAATTTCTTTAAGGTAATCAACTGTAAATTTTTCAGAAAGGGGATCAATTCCATAAAAATTATGAAGTTCTTTTTCGAGATTTTTATTAGCTATTACTTTTATCCAGCCAAAAGCTCTTAAATTGTTAAACAAGAGATAGCTATTATCGTTAAATTCTATAATTACCCGGGTGTATTTATTGGGCAAGAGGTCAACATTAAAAGGATTGTCTTTAGGTTTATGATTATGTGGAGGCTGAGTATCGAGCTTTTGACGAAAAATGAGTTGTCCGGTCATTTTTAAATGAATTATTAAATTAAAATTATTACTTAGTTTAATAATGATTACTTTTGCTTGGCGCCGAACCGCGGTTATTTTTTTGCCAATTATTTTTGTTTTATTACCTTTAAAATTTTTATCTCTTAAAACTTTGACTTCTTTTATTTTTTTGCCAATTATTTTTTGGCTTAATTGTTGGCTAATTGTTTCTACTTCAGGTAATTCCGGCATTGTCAATTAGGTTAATTTGTATTCAATTGTATTCCAAATTCTAGGTCTTTATTTAGTGGTTGGTTAAATAATAATTTGTCGGAGACAACATTGGCTGCTGGTTTAACTTGAAGTGGATGCCAACCTTCCGGGAAATTAATTAACAGTGATATTGGTGTATTACGAAACCCTGATTGCTTTTGCCAGTAAAGAAAATAACCAAAATTTTCATTATTGATATTGGCTTGTTGATCAAAGTTAATCTCGACCGCTCTTCGGTTCTGAAAAGGAACTTCTAATTTAAAACCGACTACCTGTTTACCTAGTTCAATCTTTTCCTCTCTTTCATCAGCACTAATCGTTTTTTTATTATTTGGGTTTTGCGGGTCATAGACGGTGATACTATTGATTTTTGTTTGGGTTGGTAGATAAGTTCTTACCCAGGCAACATAATCTCCGCCTGGCCAATTTTTAGAAGCAGCAGAGTTTTCATAATTGATTTTTAATTGGTGTTCAATTTTTCCATTTTCTTTTATTGTAATTCCTTGTTCTATACTTCTTCGTAAAAAATAATTAGCCTTATTAACGCCCAGATTTGCTTCATTTATATGTAAATAGTCAGAAAAACAATTATTTAAGCTGCAGACAGGTGTTCTAATTTTCCCGCTCCAGTTTAATTGTTGAAGAGTTGAATTTAATTTCTCATTGTGAGTTGTAATTAAAACCTCTTTCTCATCCAGGCTTTCTAATATTTTTTGCCCAATTTTAACGTATTCTTTTGGTTGAGCTGCTTTAATGTTCTCAAATAATTGTTGACCCATTACGCCCAAGAAAGCTGCTTTTTGATTTGACCCAGGGAAAGATTCATTTTCTGACCAAAACTCTGCCCTTTCAAAAACATTATCTGCACTAATTTTTTCATTAAAATCTGCCAAATAAATTTCACCAAAAGCAGAAATTAGTTTTTTAGCAGCTTCTAAATTAAAGCCAATTACGCCATCAACTTGTCGGTTTAAACTCTTATCTAAAAACCATTCAACGTTTTGGGCTGTTGAAGGAAAATCAGGATTCCAATTTGAATCCCTTAAATACCAGTTTGCTTCACCGAGAATTTCCTTAATTTGTTTTGGCGGCTCAACATAACCTTTTAATTGTCCGTCAGCAGTATAAACGTCTTGGACTTGAAAATCGAGCAATTGGCCATTTTCAAAAATTAATAAGGCAAATGAACCGATGAAACCACCGGTAGGTCGAAGTTCCATATTGTTTTGAAGAAGAACCAGAAACGTTTTTCGTTGATTTTCAAGTCCGATTAAATAGGGTAAATGGGGAAGTATTTGGTTAGTTTTATTTAGACCTTCCTTTGCTTGATCAATTGTTTTAATCCATTTTTGCGGTGTATTTTGCCAGCGTCCAGGTAGTCCCGGCCAAGAGCCCTTAAGCAAAACCTGTATTTCTTTTAGCTGTTGTTCTAATACGCTTTGGCTGCTAATTAAATCGTTTATTCCTTTTGATTGGTCATAGGTTTTATTTTTCAAAATAGATTCAGATAATTCCAAGCTATTTTTAAAGAAAGGTATTGCTGTTTCAGAGGCAGAAGCCGTTTTTCTTCCAAGTTCAGCTCCCTTGGCAAATAGGTTTTGGTAACCAAAAAGTAATCTCGACAAGTTTGAATTTTTTGTAAATTGTTCGGCGATCGAAAAATTATTTTTTGCTTTCGAACTTTGGCTTAATGCTTCTTGCCAATCTTGTTTTAGCATTAAAGAATAGACTTTTCTCATTTGCCAGGCACCTAAGCCAAGCCTAAAAGTTGGTTTAAGCCAAATTGCAGAAATAAGCCCTAAACTAAGAAATAAAATTAATCCTAGCGGCTGCCACCATTTTAAATTTTCATTCCACCAGCCGATTTTTTTTGATTTAAACTGAGCAGCAATTTTTTCTTTTTTATCGCCTTCCTCAATAATATTTTCTTCTTCAGCAGGTTCCTCAACAATAATTATATCTTTATCAGCCGGCGGAGGAGATTTAAAATATTTTTGTTTTGGTTGTGGAGTAGTTTTTTGTTGGGGTTCTGGTTTAGTTTCTTTAGATTTAAGTTGAGTGGACTCTTTCTGTGAAGTCTGGCTGATTTTTTTTGATTCTTTTCCCCATAAATCTTGAAAAGCTTTTTTAATTGCTTCCTGCCAACTAAGAGTTGGCTGCCAGTTGAGGTTTTGGCAACTATTTTCAATTTGGTCCCAATTATAATCGTTAATCAGATTTTCACCCACCTCGATTCCTTTAGTAGTTTGTCCTAGGTTTTCCAAGTAGGAACTTAGCCTTTGAGAAGAAACTGAGTCGCCAAGAACCAGGTATTTTTTATCTGAAGTATTAGGAATAACCAGAGCTTGCCAGCAAGCTTCAGCTAAATCGTTAATATGTAGTGGGTAAATTTTAGTTTTTGGGGAAGGAACTATTAGTTTCCGGTTTTTTATTGCTGAACGAATTAGTTTTCCTAAGAAAGTATTTTCTGGTATTCCTGGCCCAACTAAAAAATCTGTCTTAATAATTCGCCAGTTTATATTTTCCGGCCTAGTTATTGGCTGGTTGCCGATAATTAAGCGCAAATATTTGGCCCCGGTTTCTGCTGACAAATTAATTAGGTCTTTGTTGCCTTCAGCATCAACTATATAATCAACCGTCTCAGAGGGCTGGCCAGTCAGTCTGGTTTGGACGCTTAAGCCTTGGTGACGAAATAAGCTGGCTATTGGTTTTGTAATGTAATCAGGTCCAACTACAATTGCTTTAGGTTTGTCTGTTGAAACTTTGAATTCAAATGTGGTTTTGGGCATTAATACATTTTATCAGAATTTATCCAGCGCCTCATTGAGTAGACTATCAGCTTGGTAATTTTTTTCTCGGGGTATATGATGATAATTAATTTCAGATTTAATTTTACTCTCTAATCCTTTGGCTTGAATCCATAACGGTCGTATATTTATTGACTTAACCTTGTAATTACCTTGCATTTGGTTGACAACCAAGGTTGAGTCAAGGAAAAAATCTATTTTCTTTACATTTTGGGGACAACTTTCAGCTATCCATTCAAGCCCGGCAATTAAGCCTTGGTATTCTGCTTGATTATTAGTGGCTTTACCGATTGATTTCGCTTCTTTATAAATAATCTTTCCTTGATTATTTTTAATGACCACTCCATAAGCGCCAGGACCAGGGTTCCCTCTTGCCCCGCCATCGGTGTATATTTTTAAATAATTCATTTCATCGCCCTTCGTGCTTCGGATTTAATAATTTTTCTTTAAGAGAAATTATCTCGTCACTAATCGGATCCAATTTTTCTGCTTTTTCTATTGCCAGTTGGGCAAAATTATCTTTGCCCAATTTGTGCCAGTTAACAGCTAGTTTTACCCATCCGTCAGGGTAATTTGGCTGCCTGCCAATAATTGATTTCCAGTAAATAACATTTTGGTGGAGTTGTTGTTTATAATTCCTATGTTCATAAAAACTCCAAGTAATATAAAATAGCACCCCGCCGGCAATTAATCCACAACTGAAATATAATAACAGTTTTCTAAATTTATAATTCATATAATTCATAATTTTTAATTTTCAATTCCTCTAAGATAAACCGCTTGCCAAGTTTGATAATGTGAGAAAAAAGTTTTTTCGTGCAAAACTTCATTGTCTTTTACAACCCTCCAATCAAAAGCCGATTTTGTTCCCCAGGCTGGACTTTCAATTCGTCTTGTTTCTCCAGGAGCCAGTGATGGATCATCAATGTATTTTGGTTCAGGTGGTGGAATAACATCCCAAACCCGAATGTTATCAATAATTGCCTGTCTGCCGTCATCAGTTCCGTAAAACTTAAAAGCTAAATATCTATTTTCCTTGTTTATTTCTCGTTGTATTAAAATATAGCCGGAAGTATCATTTTTAAACTTTAAATCTGGTGACGGGTGATAGACAGTAGCGTCAAATCCTGGTTTCGTATCCTGTTCATAATAACTGACTCGATAAGCATGCGGTTGACGTTCAATAATCGGCAATCCCGATTCTAATGCTGCCCGGAATATGGTTGTTGAAACTTGGCAGACACCGCCTCCTGAACCTAAAATAGTTTGACCCTCCTTAATGATATAAGCCTGCTGATAACCAGTTCTTTGAGTGATTTCCCCGACTGTTTGATTAAATGAAAAAGTCGCTCCTGGCTCAATTAAAACGCCGTGAAGCTTAGAAGATGATAAATCAATGTTGTGTATTCTTGAAGCCGAAGAACCACGATAAAAAGAGTCGCCAGTGCCTAACAGGGAACTGATGCCAAGCCGATTAGTATCACCGGTTTTTATTTCTGGTTCAGTTTCAATCAAAGGTAAATCTAATGTTTGCGGCTGATTAGTGGTAATAATATTTTCTAAACCAGTAATAATTTTCTCGCCAGCATTTTCTTTATCGAGTTGAACGCCATTTTGGCTAGGACGGAAAGCCTTTACATGACCATCTTTAAAATCAAATTTGGCATTTTCCGCCTCCTGGTGTATAGATTCAGCTACTATTTCTAAATATTCACTTATTTTTTCTTTTTCCCAATGATTTTGAAAGCCAACAAAATTAATTAGTTGTTTGTCTTCAATAATAAAGTTCTGTTTTGAACTGGTTAAGGTTAAATTTTGACCGATTAGGTTTTCCGCTCTAACTTTTGCAGATTCTAGTTGTTTTTCGGTAGGGAGCTGATTAAGTTCGCTTACTAATAGGGGTATTGGTTGTTCTATTTTGCCGATTTTTATTTGGTTAATTATACGTTGTTTAGAATCATCTATTTTTACTTTTTTGCCTAATTTTCCCTGATTAACCTGAACAGACCTTATTTCTGGGTCAAAATTAATCTGGGCTGGGATCGGCTCCTGGTTGATTTGGCCGGCAATAGTGGCAATTTCTGCTTCTAGGGCTTGTTCATTAAACTGATGGACAAGCGAAATATTAGTTTGTTTAAGCCAGTTGGTTGCCGGCAGTTTTCTTGATTGCTGATATGCCTTTTCTGCCGTATTCATAAAATCGTAGGCCAAATTTATTTTTTCCGCCCCTATTTTCCACTCAGACTGATTATCAGTGACAATTAATTGGTTGGGGGTACCAATTACTTCTAGAAGTTCTTTTTCGGCCTGATTGATGGTTAATCCGTCAAGTTTAACTCCTCCAGCTTGAGTTTTAGGATAAATTTTGTTTTGGTAGGCCAACAAAAAGGCGCCGCTGATTGCTACCGGCAGCCCAACCAGAATAATCGGCAGACAAATTAAGAGACATTTTTTCAAATTAAAGTCCATGATTTTGATTATATCAAGAAATTCGTCATTCTGAGGTGCCCGAAGAATCCCCTCATTATAGTCTTTAATTTCCAATCTCTTTTCCCTAACTACCAATTACTAGTTACTAATTATAATTTACCACTTGCTTAATTTTATGATAAAATAATTTTAGTTATGGTTAATCCAACTGAAGGAGAACAGCCAAGACCAAAAGAACATGAGGTTCGGCCTGGTAAACCAGGTTCTCCAGAAGAGACTCAAGGTATGTCTGAAGCCTTTCCAATGTCAGAAAGGGATTTAGTAGAACACATAAGAAGTGCTGAAACAGTTAACCAATTAAGGGGTTCGGTTATGCACCTTATGGCATATAAAGAGGGGCTAAAATTCGGAATAGAAAGATATGATTTGGATTCTCCAACAGTGCTTTTAGATTTAAAAACAAAATTTACAAGTAAAGAAAGAATGATGGACAGGCCAAGTGTTCCTTATTACGCAGAAGCAGCGTTAAACGAAAGGGTTAGCGGAGTTGCCCGTAGATTAAAAAGAAAAGAGGAATTGACGCAAAATGAACAAAAAATTATTGAGCAATTAATTCAACTTGGCAATCTAACTGATGCCAGGAAAGTTGTAGATCAGGCATTTCTTCAAAGAATGCGGGTTTGTGAAAATGCTACTGGGGCAGCTCAGTTGGGTTTTGGTGAGTCTAAAGAAGGAAAAGTATTTACTCCTGATCAAGTCCATTTTCAATCTATTTTCAGGGATAAAGATGGTCAAAAAATCAACAATGTTATTCGGGAAATTATTCGAATGGGAACTCCGCCGGAAGAATTAAGAAAAGTTAATTTAGAGCCGGTTGAAGGGGTTCCTTACGATGTTTATGCTCAGGGATTTGTTGGTGAATGGGTTGATGGTGAGTATAGAACGGGTCAGGAAATTTTTCAGAAATGGATAAAGCATTTAAACGAAACCGCAGAAGGAAGAATGGATTTAGTTTGGCTTGGTTTTAGAATAGCTGTGTTTTGGGAGGAAATATCGGAATTAGGGTTAACAATAAATGAAGATCTTAGTAAAAAGAAAGATGACCCTGGTAGAAGAAATTATATTTTTGGTGATCCGCCGATTGTAAATAATTTATGGCCTTGGATTAAGTGGACTAAAGAAAAACGATGGACGGAATTCGGTTTAGATGCAGACAAACGACGAGTAAGGCCGGCTAGATTCATTACACACTCTGGGCATCCAGGTTCGAATATAAATATGATTACAGACCTTTGTAGTAGTTATTTAAAATATGCAAAAGTAAAAAGGCCTAAAAGCCCTGGGGATATTAAAAAAGAATCTCTGTGGAAAATTTGGTGGGAAGAAGGAGTTTCTTTTGCAGATGAAGCTTTTCCCTGGGAAAGGACTGAAGTTCAACCGGAAGCAGATGACATTGATAGCGTGCCGCCAGGAATGATTAGCGGATGGTTTTTATCTCGTGCTAGAGCTAAATTAATTTCTGACTATGCCCGGTCTACTCCCAAAAAGGAAGAGTTAATCGACCCGCATTTTTATGAAGGAATGTTAAGGAATTGGGAAAAAATACAAAAGGTTAAACCTGATACTCCATCAAAAGAAAATCCGCGCGCTGTTTGGCTTTTGGATGTTTTAGCCTCAAGACTGGATCCGCCGACGACCAGAGATAATCCCTATTATTCCTATACGAGTCCAAGAGAAACTATGAGTGGAGAACGAGTTGATTTAAGTGCTTCACAAATGGGTGAGTTAAGAACTCCATCAATATACGAGGCTCTGGAGGCAGCAAGAGAAGTTGGTTTTATCAGTGGCAATGATTATAGGATGATAATTGATAGTTTTAGCGGATTAAAAAAGCGTAAATCTCCAATTAAGAGAAAGTATCACTCTTAGGAGGCTAGAGGGTTATGATTTTCCAATTTGATTTCGTAGCATGTCCGCTACACTTCCCACAAATTTTCCTTTTGTTGGGTCTCTAATACCCTTACCTGCCGCAATTCTTTGTTCACCATAGCTTATACCTGCTAGTCCAGCAATTTTCCCGCCCATTTTTAGTGGGCCGAGGGCTTCGCCGATGGCAGCGCCGTATGGGCTTTCTTTTTTCATTGCTTGCCTGATTATATCAGGAATTCTAGCCAAAATTAAAAGAAATCCCATGCCGATGATTGTTTTTATAAATAGGCTAGCTAAATTACCGCTGAGGTCCGGGAACCATTCGCCAGCAAGATCCAGTTGAGGGGGGCCGATTAGCGGTGCTACCCACATTTTGCCTAGCTTTGGCATTTGCAAAATATAATTTCCGATAATTGCAATGATTGCCACTGCCGGAAAAATCATTAATTCGGTGAACAAGCCTTTAGCCCAATTACCAAACCCGCCGACCTGAAGCCCAGGTATTGCTCCTAGCATAATATGAAAGGGAGAAAAAATTATTGAGATAATTATATTAATATACGCTTTTATTAATCCAAAAAGAAGCTTGAATAATAGAATCAGGGCAATTACAGACCAAATAAGCTGAACCAAAACAACACCGACTACTGCACCGCCGAGACCTCCAGGTATAGCTGTAATACCGCCGCTTATTGCTCCAGATATAATCCCAATTGTTCCTCCAATTGCCCCTCCAATAATTTTAATTCCGGCTTTATTTGAAAAAAACATTGGAATCAAGGCAAAAAATCCCCAGTTAATTACTTTTCTTGGCCCGACTGTCGCCTCCCATGGAACCCAGGGCAGCCAATTAGGCCATTCAATTGCACTAAACGTGGGGTTAATTCCTTGCGAAGTTAAGATTGAAATTCCAAGTGCCATAATGACATACATTAAATCAATTAAGAATCCGGCAATAGCGTAAGAAAAAGTTACTAAAATTAGTGTGCCGATAATTTTGGGAATTGCATTTTCAATGGTGATAACTGCTTGCGGTGAAATTTTTATTCTTAACATGATTGCTAACCCTACACCGACAAAGACAATAGTGAATAAAACATAAGTTACATTTCGAAAAGCTTTCCAGGCTTTTAAAATCGGTTTTAAGCCTTCGAAACCAACACCTTGAGCATAAGCTGTTTTTGCGCCCAAGTTTTGTAGGATGTCTTGAGCGTAATAAATACCCGAAGCTGCAGGATTTGCATAAATTGATCCAGCTAGTTCACTTGCGTATTGTAAAGCGCCGGGTTCGGCTTGTGCAGTTGGATCTCCCTGATCAGCTTCGATACCGGTAAGGGTAAACAAACCTTCAAAAATTGTTGAACTCCATTGGTGGCGGACTAGACCTTCTTGGGTTAATCCATCTCTGGCTTTTTTTTGTTCTTCTAAGTTGGTAGCTGCAAAACTAGTTTTGGGAATTATTATAGACGCTAGGCCAGCTAAACCAATGAAAAATAAAAAAGTGTAGTATTTTAAATCCGCATTCATTATTTTAATATATACCAAAAAGCAATAACTTGTCAAAATCTAATTTTTAAATATCAATATAAGAGGATAATAATTCACTGATTCTTAAATGTGCCGGCCAAGCACCGATAACTGATAATCTAACGCAGTTGTCAGGGTCATCATAATTAGTGCTTTTTCTCGCTTCCATGTTCATGTGTTCTGAGTCATATCCGTTCATCACATATGGATGGTCATGCCAGGTTGGATATGGGCTGCCTCTGCAGTCCATATTTCCATTGTAGTGGGCATATCCCCAACCAAGTGTATATGGGCTGGTTGTATCAAAATTAACCGAACTGGCGCGTTTTTTGTATTCTTCAGCACAAAGTTTTAGTTGACGCAATAATTCAGTTTCACTAATTGGTCCGGGAGGGAAAGCTTCTCCCTGGTTAACTAAACTATAAAATCCGCAGATACCTTCTCCATTTTCTGGGTTTTGTCTTTTGCCGCCATTTTCTTTAAGCCAGAGGACAAAAGGCACTTCTGGGGGAACATCTACTTCTTTGGCTATTTGTATTATTTTATCTTTCAAAGATACAATTTCAGTTCTAAAAAAGGCCGGAATATTCATCATTTCATTAGGTATGTTATTCCAAACTTGAGAAAATTCGCTTGGATCATATGCTGTTCTGTTTGCTCCACTTCCAGAAAACCAATCAGACTGTAAAGATGCTGGTATATACATATTTTGGCTGGCACTTAAACCAGCGTCAGCTCCTCCGCCAGGAAGGTATATGTCCTCATCTTGACTAATGTTAGATCTGCCCCAGATTTTTTTGGGGTTATCCAGCCAGGCACGGATTCTATTTAATGGATATGTTAGTTTATCTTTTTCTTGGATGTCGTCTATTGATAATTTTTTGTTTGTGTCAGCAATTGTGTCAAGGCCGGAATAAATTGTCCCAGCGTCATTAACCTTTGTTCTCACCAATAAGTCTTTTGCTTCTAGTTTATGTTCATTCATTTCTTCAAGTTCTTTTTCTAATTCTTCAGCATATTCTTTTGGCAATAAACCATACATTAATTCTGTGCATAATTGTAATTTTTCGTAATGGGGGATATAAAGTCGCATTTGCGATTTAACTTTAACGTTAACTTCGGCAAATTCAGGGACTAGTTGGATTTGCTCTATAGGTTCACCTTCTGGTCCAGTTCCAGCTGGAATTGATTCCTCGGTGTAATTAGTTTCAAAATTATTTATAACTTTGCTTTGAGTAATAAAGCCGTGAAACCTTTCATGCCAAGGATTTTGAAAGTTTTCAAAATCCTCATTGGCCTTGTTTCCTTCTGGCGCGTCAGTATTGGGTAGTTCGCCAACATCGCAGTCAAAGACTTTTTTTTGCGGATAATCTTCATTAATCACTTTTTGATACATTGAGTCGGGCAGGTAGGTGGCGGTCATTTCACGACAGGCATCCAAAGCGCCTAAACCTTGAGGTAAAAATAATTTTACCACCTGGCATGATAAACATTTACCCTCGTGCCTAGTCAAAAAAGTATTTCTTGGGTTGGTGTCGTTCCAGGTTGAAGGCGGGAAAACTCTGGCTCTTTCCTGGTCATTAAGATCGACAAATAGACCGTTATAGCTTTCTTTTTCACTGCACTCTGTTTGGGGGACTTCAAAACATTGTTCTAAATATATTGGCAAATCAGCTTCGCTGATTCCAGAATCAGAGGCAAATTTTCCTAAGGAGTATTTATTTCCGTAAAGCAACCATGAATCCTCTGGTTCATCAGGATTTTCATCTTTACAGATCCACCCGGAATGGTATTTACAGACTTCATTATAATCTAAGCCGAGATATTCTATATGTTCCCGGTTGCAGCAGAGTTCAGAAATTTTTATTTCCCGGGGTTCATTACACCCCTCGATTTCCTTTCGGTTAACACGATTATCATCTAAAATCAGGGTATAGTCATTTTCAGTTATTGGTCCATCACAAACCCGCAATATTGGTTTGTCGGCGATACCAATGCCTTTTTCAATATCTTCAGCGTCGAAAAGCGGACTTTTTTCATCTTTCGGGTCGCCAGTGGCAAGAAGGTCGCGTAATCTCTGGTTGGCCCAGTTTTCGCCCTCCATAACAAATTCTACTCCTGGCAGCCGTCTGACCATATAACCTGCTTGTAGTTGTTCAGTAAAGCCTCGAAAAGCCATTTTTCTTTCTCCTTCTTTGGTGGTCATATCAATGTATTCTTTGTAGTCACTATAAGCTGAACCGCTTATCCATTGGCGCATTTTAAGATATACTTGAAGGCTGTTAGTCAGTTGTCTATGTATTGAGGTTAAGTTTAATAATTCAACACCAAATTCTTCCTCGTGCTGGTCTGGGAAAAATAAGAAAGTGTAGTCAATGTCACGGTCTGGAAGACATATTTGGGCGGTTGTCCCCGGCAGTTCTAATTTATTCTCTTTTATTGTTTTATCAACGTAATAGTCTTCTCCGGGAAATCTCCCTCCGCGGTCACTTGGAACTAGTTGTTGACTGCCCAAGTTATCAGATATATATCCTAAAAATTCTATGCTGGGAAATAGTCCGGCAAGAATCTCTATAACCTCAATAAGTTTTATAATTGCCGTAGATTCAAAAAGGCCTTGGCCAGGAAATATCCTAAAAAGAATTTTTACTTCTCCGAATATTATTTTGATTAGCCACATTAAAATATCCCAAAGGTTGTTGTGGGTTTCCATTGTTGTTCCGCCTCCGGGCCAATTCCGGCCAACTCTTACTGTTTCACTTTCTAAGCTGGGTTTTCTTCCGCCGGTTCGGTCATACATTTCTTTGGCAATTTTTTTAGCGTTAGGTGATTCTGTGTCTTCATCGCAGGTTTCACAATGACAATTGCCTTTTAAGGCATCGATAACACAATCCGCTTCCCACAGGTTCCAGGGAATTCCATCCGGGCCAAGTGAGAAAAGGGCATAATTGATGCCCTGGCTTTTCCAAAAATCAACCGTTGTTTGCCCATTTATTTCGTAGCAATACATATTGCAAAGTATCATTTCGCGGTAAGTTGGGGTTCCACCTTCGTCGGGAATGTTATCTCCGTCACCATTGAGGGCGCCAGTTTCAGTTAAGATGACTTTCATGCTTGAGGCTCCTCGAACGCCTAAAGATGAAAGAACATTTCTGTAATTGCGGGCCATTTGGGGAGAATAGATATGCATGGAGATGACGGAATAGGGAATGTTTCCTAAAGCAGAGATCATCGCCGCGGAATTTGGGTGATAAGGGTCAATAGCTGGTGAGGTTAAGGTTATACCATGAGTGTTCAAATTATTGATAAATCTTTGAATACGGTCAGCGCAGGCGGTTGTATCTAGATTTCCGCATTCCATGTCTAAACGCATTGGTTCGTTCCACGGTTCAAAATAAACTTGACCTGAAGTGTCAGCGGCAATTTTTTCTAATGCGTTGCTCCATTTTTGGGCTGCGCTTTCTGGATTTTTTAACATTTCGTTTCCATAAATCCAGTGGGCATGGCCCCTAATTACACAAACATTTGTCTGATTACAAACTTTAATAATTTGCTGGGGATTATCCGGATCTCCAGCAAAAACTATTGTTTGGTTAAGGTCGTAAGAAACAGCATAATCAGCGTGGG
This sequence comes from uncultured Gammaproteobacteria bacterium, assembly GCA_964547295.1. Classification (GTDB taxonomy): domain Bacteria; phylum Patescibacteriota; class Microgenomatia; order UBA12405; family JAHJSD01; genus CAYSLZ01. The sequence goes on from CAZJMH010000005.1 coordinate 25,651, forward strand.
TCGGGTCGCTAATAATATTTGCCTGGGCATAAGACGAAGAGGGGAAAAAAAATAAAATAAAAATAGCAAATAAATTAAAAATAGCGAGTTTTTTCATCTTTACCTATTTACATCTAATCATACCTAGCAGGGGTTAGTCAAGCCAGTATGCTGATAATGGTCATTCTGGTCTGGGGATGACAAATCGAGTGACGGTGATGCCGGTGAATTCTTCAATAAGCAATAAAATAAACCAGGTAATAATCATTAAGCCTAAACCAATAACCGCATAAGTAAAAGTGTTTTTAGCCGAACTAATTTTTTGCTTATCGCCCCCGGCAAAAATCAGTTTAAAACCACCAAAAACCAGCATAACAGCAAAAACAATACCCGCTAGGGTAGTGATTGCTCCAATTAGGTTTCTAAATAGGCATTCAAAACCTTGCAAAGTAGCTACATCATCTTCTAAAACACAATCATTCCCCCAGCCTTGCGCACTGATCGGTTTAACTAGCCATTTGAACCACATAAATTTTTATTGATTAATCTGCCGGACTAGTATGTAAATTTGGAATTTCTAGTGTAAAAATATCAATTCCAAATAAAGTATTAATTAATTGAATAATTGCCCAGGCAACAAAAACAATTGCTAAACCAATTAAAGCATGGGTGATTTGATTACGGGCGTTTTCTACTTCAGTTTTATCGCCTCGAGATGTAATCCACCGGATGCCGCCCATAATTAACATGGCGAAAAAAACCAAAGCGACAATAACTAATGATAGTCTGATTAATCCAGATATAATAGTGGGAATAGTTAAGCTTTTCAAGGCAGACCATTGTCCGGGTGGGTTTAAAACTATATCATCTTGAGCATAAGCCGATAATTTTGGTAAAAGGGTATACAGTTTGTTCATTATTCACCTCCTTTCATTTTTAATTTTAATCATTATTATAACTATAACGTTGGGATTATCAAACGTAAATTTTCTAGCCCTTCAATGCCAAACATTGTTCCAAAAAGTTTGAGAACAACAAAGACTAAGAATACAATTATCAGCCCAATTATCGCCGAACTTATTTTTTGTTGTGCCTCCTGGAGCTTATTTTTATCTCCTTTGCTGGTAATCCAAGCATAACCGCCAAGGATAAAATTGAATAAAAAAAACAACACTGCTCCGACTAGAAAAATATTCACTAAAAGAGAAATCAGCTTGTTGACAAAATCTGTCCCGCTGTCGGCGGGTGGATTATCATTAAAAATCGGGTTATGTAATTGAGCATAAATTTTCATGGTGCGTTTGGCGGCATTGGGCCTAAATACCCAGGCGATAATTTGTTAATCATTTCTTCAAGATTCAAAAGTCCGGGAATTCCAAGTAATTCACCTAAAAGCATAAATAAAAATATTGCTGAAATAACAATGACTGCGCCGATAAAATTATTTTGAAGTTTTTGCTGCGCCTCTTTAATTTTCTGACTGTCCCCGCCGGCGGATATGAATTGATAGCCGGCAATAATAATTTGGATTAAAAACCAAATTAAACCAAAAATGGTTAAAATTCCAATCAGATTAGAAATTACATCAGTTAAAACACTGCCTGCTTCATCTGTATTTTCCAAGCCAATACGGCCAAATCCACGGAAATTGAAACTTAGTGCATAAGCTTTTTTAATTAAATTCATTTTTATTTTTATTAATTTGGTCCGGTAATTGTCGGGCTGATAATTGACGTCCACTCCCCAAATATTAATTTACCAAGCAGTCCGGCAATTGTAAATGACCCGGCAGCAATTAAAACACCTAACATGCTTTGCCAGATTTTGCTCCAAGCATCATTAATTTTCTGACTGTCCCCGCCAGCGGATATAAATTGATAGCCAGCAAAAATAAAATTAAATAAGGCAAATAGACCAGCGCCGACGATAAGTAATTTCATAATATTATTTAGAAGAATAAATAAACCTTCCCCTTCAGGGCTGATATAGCGCTTTAAGGGTTCTGGCTGTTCAATTTCGCCGATTTCTGCAAAAACTGGTTGTTTAAATATTTGGTTTAAGAATGTTAACACCGGTAACTACCTCGATTAACTGAATAATAAAATAACTGCCGACTATTATAATAAAACCGATGACAGCGGCGGTAATTGCTTTTTGACCTTTTTGGATTTGACCGCTTTCTTGTTTTCCTGCTCCCATAATAACGCTCAGCCCACCGAAAATCAAGAGAAATAACATGATTATCCCAGCAAGAACATAAATTGGAGAGAGTATATGTTGAAAAAAATCGCCGAATGATTTAAAAATTTTACTAATTCCTTCTCCGTCCAATAAATAACTTTCGCCGATTGCAACTCCTGTGTCTCCTTGAGCTAAGATTTTTGTCATTAACATAATTTAGAATACCAAAAGTGTAGTAAATAGTAAATAGCAAATGGAAATTAGAATATGTTATTATTTGCTTATGGATCAAATTCAATCAGAGGTTTTTTCTCAACAGCCGGAAACAAAAAAAGAAAAGAAGAAATTTAAGCCGCCATTAGTTTTAATTATTCCAATAGCTCTTGTTTTAATTGCCGGCGGCTTAGGTGCTTATTTTTATTTTAATTTAGGTAAAGGCCGGTCAAAAAAAGAAGTAACTTTAACCTATTGGGGTCTTTGGGAACCGGAGACAGTAATAGATGGCATAATTAGCCAATGGGAAAGAGAAAATCCTCATATTAAAATTCGTTATGTAAAGCAAGATAAGGAGGATTATCGAGCACGATTGCAGTCAGCTTTTTCGCGTAATGAAGGCCCAGATATCTTTCGTTTTCATCAAACTTGGCTACCAATGTTAAATGAAGATTTGGCCCCTGTTCCTCAACCAATAATCAGTCAATTGGGAGTAGAAGAAGAATATTTTTCCATAGTCAAGGAGTCCTTGTCGCAGGCGGGTGAATATTACGGCCTTCCCTTAATGGTTGATAGTTTAGCTCTATACTATAATAAAGATATACTTACTGCCGCTAATCTCTCCCCGCCTCGAACTTGGTGGGGGCTGGAGGAAGTATCAAAAAAATTGACTGTTCAACCTCAAGGAAGAATAACTACGGCTGGTGTTGCCTTAGGTTCAACTACCAATGTCGACCACTGGAGCGATATTATTGGCTTAATGATTTACCAAAATGGTGGTGACCCGGCTAAGCCTAGTGCTTTAACAGAAGACGTTTTTAGATATTATTTAAAATTCAAAAATGTTAACCGGGTTTGGAATGAGTCTATGCCTAATTCAACCTTAGCTTTTGCTACCGGTAAAGTTGCTTTTTATTTTGGGCCGTCATGGCGGGTATTTAATATTAAAGAAGCTAACCCTAATTTAAATTTTGGTATAACCAGGGTGCCGCAGCTGCCGAAAGTAGAGGGGGCTGATTGGGAGAAAGCTGAAGCTGGTCAAGAAGAGTTAACCAATATTGGTTGGAGCTCTTTTTGGGCAGAAGGAGTTTGGAATAAAAGTGCTAATCAAAAAGAGGCTTGGGAATTTTTGTCTTTTTTAAGCTCAAGTGAAACAATGCAAAAACTTTATACTGCCCAGTCGCAAATAAGACAATTTGGGGAAATATACCCTCGGGTTAGTTTAGCAGAACAAATTCAGGACCCGTTGGTTCAACCATTTGTTGAGGAAACTAAAAATTCAAAAAATTGGTATTTATGTTCATTTACCCGTGACGCCGGGATTAATGACCGGATAATTAATTATTATGAAAATGCGATTAATGAAATTGGGCAAAGAGGCTCACCTGATCAGGTGCTGGTTAATTTACAAAATGGAGTAGACCAGATTTTAAATCAGTACGGATTAGCAAACTAAATTCCCCCTTGACAAAATTATTAAGATAATTAAAATAGTAAGCGAAGACAAATGACAATAAAAACGGATTTAATACCGGCTCCGGGCTATGTTCTTGTTGACCCTTTAGAGGGGGAGAAAGAAACTGACTCTGGTATTGTTCTTCCAGAAAGTGTTGAAAAAAAACCTTTATTAGGCAAAATTGTTGCTCTTGGAGAGGCAGAAGTAACAGACAGCGGTAATAAAAAAGAATTGTGGAATAAAGTAAAAAAAGGAACAATAATCGTTTATAAAAAATGGGCAGGAAATGAATATCAGCCGCAAGGAAGCGATAAAGAATTATTATTTGTTAAATTTGAGGACATCCTCGCAGTTAAAAAATAAAAATGGCAAAACAAATTAT
>CAZJMH010000006.1:0-23072 GCA_964547295.1 uncultured Gammaproteobacteria bacterium
TGATTTTTTAAATCACTGATTTTTATTGAAGTTAGAGCTACACCTGGTGGCTCAGTTCCATTCCAAGCAGTATAAGTCATAAAAATTGTATCACCAATTTTGGTTAATTTTGGGTCTTCACAACCACCGCATCCCCACCCTGAAGTGTAGTTATAAGTTGCTTTTGGCGCCTGACGGTTAACTTCAAACTTTTCTCGAGGAATATAGGCTGGCTTATCTGATCGGTAATCTATTTCTAATCCATCTTTAGTTTTAGCATAGCCAAAAACTGACAAGTCATTTTTGCCGACAGCTCTGTAAATTAAATGAATTTCATCGTCAATATTAACTGCTGCTGGGTTAAAAACTAGTTTTGACTCCCATTTATTTTCAGGTTTAGGCTCTAAAATCGGGTTTTTTTTATGCCTTTTTAATTTTTCCAGATAAGGAAATGGAGAGGGTCCAGCTGATGGTTTAATTTCAAAAAAAGGTTGGGTTAAAGCATAGATGTTTTTATTGCCAATTTGCCAATAAGAAATTAAGTTATCATTTAATTTAACCGCTCCGATCGGGTTAATTGGCTTGTCTTTTGAACCTGGTATTGAGGCGCTTATGGGTAATTGTTTAGACCAAGTAATTTGTTGAGGATTATCTTTATCAACAAGTAATAATTCCCATGAATATTCAGACCAGATGGTCGGGTCTTGGTAGCGGTAAAGTAAAATTAATATTCCCTGGTCAAGATTAAAAATTTGGCATATTTTAAGATTTGTTTGGCCTAAAATTTCTTCTTTTGGCTGAAAAATAGTTTTAGTTTTTTTTTGAGGTTGGCGAGATAGATTTTTATAAACGGATAAATCGATTTTTTTTCTGCCAAAAACTAATTTTTTTAACCTTTTTTGGGTTGGGATTATCATTCCGGCTTCATGGACAGAGTCAATTTTTTTAGGCTCTGACCATTTTAATAAATTAGGAGATTGGCGATATTTTAGCTGATATTGGTCATTGTCCTGCTCTAAAAAGGTTAAAATATAGTTTTTTTTAGTTCGACTGAGCCGAAAATCTTTTGTTTTTGGTTTTTTTCCAAACCAGGGCCAGTTGGGCGGAAAGGAAAGCTTTTCTTTTATCGGCCGAAAATTAAGACCGTTTTTGTCAGATACGGCAATATTAAAGGGATAATCTTTTTTTGTTGTGTAAAAGAGGCTGACTCTATTTTTAACTTCTGCCACACCTAAACCGGATAGAAAGAAATGACCACTACTAGTATCTTTAATTTGAGCTGGTGACATTAGATACAGATTACCACATTTTGGATTTAGTTTGCAAGGAAGGGGTTTAAATTATAAAATATATCTACCAGGGGTGCCAGAGTGGACAAATGGAACGGTCTGTAAAACCGTCGGGTTTCCCTACGTAGGTTCGAATCCTACCCCCTGGACACTGGTAGCCAATTTATATTTTTTTCATATAAATTGCTGTTTCTGTATTTGTCTTGTTTTTAATTTTTGCTCTGGCGGCTTTTTTAAAATTCTTATTTTTAAGAAAGTTTAATGAGGCCTTGTTGGTAATTGGCTTAGTAGTAACTGAAGCAAATAAGTTTTTGTATCCATGATGCCGAAGTTGGCCAACCAACTGGTTAAATAATTTCGAACCGATGCCTTGATGAAGATATTCAGGGTCAATAACTCCTAAATAAGCAGTAGCTGACTTTTTTTTGTCAAAATAAAGGTTTTTTAATTTTTCATTTTTCCATTTAATTTTTTTCTTTGTTGGTTTTTTCTGGGGATAAGCGTTCATAAAACCAATAATTTTATTGTTTTTAACATAAACTAGAGCTGCCAAGGAATTATTAATAATCTTTTTTACTTTTTGTGGACTTCTCTTATAACGAAGAAAACCTTGTTTTTTATCTTTTTTTTGGCCCAAATAATTTTTTTTTATTAATCGGCTGATTTGCTTGGCATCTGTTTGTTTTGCTTTTCGGATCATGGTCAAAATATAGCCTAATTTTTATTTTGGATATCCGATTGGGATAACGTAAATTGGTTGATGATTATTAGGTAATTGAAAAGTATCAATTAAGTTTTGGTCATTAAAGGCGCCGATAACTACCATTCCTAAGTTTAAGGATTCTGCCTGCAGATAAGCATTTTGAGCTGCATGTCCAGCTTCCATATAAACATATCTTTCTCCCCGATTGCTGTATTTATCTTGTGTTCTTTTAAAAACGCCGGTGATTATTATTGATATTGGCGCCTGATTAATTGAACCTTGGCCGAGACAAATTTGGCTTAATTTTGATTTTAAGTTTTGGTCTATTGTTGGGGTTAAAGAATGCGATTCCGGCTGGTAATGATAAGCTCCACTGTTGAGGTTATTTACTCCCTTTTCACCGACAACTAAATATATTTCCAGCGGATAAAGTGCGCCAGCAGAAGGTGCTGACCGAAAACCGCTGTTTTGATTGGTAATTCCTTGAGTTGCCCAAACTAGTTGTGAAATTTGGTCTAATTCTAGGGCTTGGTTTTTAAACTGGCGTTGAGACCGTCGCTGGCTGATTGCTTCTTCAACTGATAAATCACCTTTTTGATTTGGTTGTGGAAGTTGGATTTGATTTTCAATTTCTATTTTATCCATTGGCTGGTGATTAATTTTAGTATTTTTGGGCCGGGTTGACAAAAAAGCATAAATTATTATCCCTGTTATTAAGCTCAATCCAATAATTAGCGATATGGTTAGGTAAGTAAACCTTGTAAAAATCTTATCCATAATTTTGGAGTTTGTTGGTTGTATCCGCCTGCAAACATAACTGCCAGCTTATCAAATTTTTTAAACCTCTGCCCTATTTTATAGTAAGTATCTTTTTCTAATTTCAGTTGAGCAAGTGGATCTTTTTTAAAAGTGTCAGTTCCGAGAACTAAAACAGCGATATCATAATTATATCTTTTTCTTATTGGTAGAACGGAATCAAGTGCATTTAAATATTCTTTTTCTTTTGTTCCAGGAGATAAAATTATATTTTTATTGCACCATTTTCCTGCTCCACTCCCTATTTGATGTGGAAATCCTGTTCCCGGATACAAGGTTAAAGGATTTTGGTGAAGTGAAATGGTAAGCACGGTTGGGTCGTCATAGAATATTTCTTGGGTTCCCTGCGCGGCATGAACATCCAGGTCATAGATAATTGCTTGATTAATTTCATTTTCCGTTTGTAATTTTTTAATAGCGATTGAATGGTCGTTGAAAATACAAAAACCGGAAGAATTATTAATTCCCGCATGGTGGAGCCCGCCTAGGAGATTGACGGCTAATTTATTTTTAAGGCCTAGTTTTAAGCTTAGTATCGAACCACCGGCAGAATAGTAAGCCGCCTCCAAAACTTTTGGATTTACCGGAGTATCAACGGACAGCGAGCCTCTTTGTTTAGCCAGCTTTTTGATTCTGTTCAGATACGCTTGGCTGTGAGCTAGTAATATATCATTGTCTGTTGCTTTTTGGGGTTGAATTATTTCATAATTAAGGTCAGTCTGTTCAATTTTATTTAAAAATACTTTAGCCCGCTCTGGCCAAAATGGATGTTTGCGCCCAAAATTATATTCAAGGTATTTGGGGTGAAAAATTATTTTTAAATTATTTTTCATCTTTTTCATCACGAAGCTGTTTAAGTTTCCACATAAATAATCTTGCCCGGCTCTTGACTTCCCCTTTTGGTTGGTCTTTAACAAAATTAAGTGCTTTTTCCAAAAGACGTCGGGGGGTTTCCTTGGCCAACTTGATATAGAGAGATTTATTTTTCCAGTCATTTAATTCTTCTGCTAACTCCAGGCCATAAGCTTGGAATTCATTTTTAACGTATTTTTTACGTTGGTCGAGTTTATCTAGTATTTGGCTAAAGGCTTTAGAATCACCAATTTTTTTAACCATAATTAATTTTAACATGATAAAATTAAATTGCGGGCCTGTAGGTAAACGGTATACTGCACCCTTCGCATGGGTGTGTTCCGGGTTCGATTCCCGGCAGGTCCACATTACCGAGGTGTCAATAGTAATCCACCTCGGAGGTGTATATTATTCTAAATCTTGGTAAAACTCTTCGGGGGAGATAAAGGCTTTTGGCTGGTAAATAGCGTAAACCGCATCGGCAATTTCTTGTAATTTTAAAATATTTTCTAATTTATAAACTGGGATAGCGGCAATTATTTTTTGGGCATTTTCTTTACGGTAGAGCTTGACAGCGTGAATTAACTTGTCAACTGATATACTGCCGTCATCGACGATAATGATTGATGATTGGTGACTAATAGTTGATGAGTAAGAATTTTTTAATAATTTTTTGAGATAAGCGGCGATTTTTTTACCCCCTGAAGTGAGAGCAATAATTTTTATCTCTTTTTTCGGGCCTAAATCTGGCTCTAGTTTTTCTTTCAGTTGTTTGGCGGCATCAAGCCGATTTTTGAACATAATTTAAAATAGAGATTTTTGCTTTTGGTCTTCTCTACCCCGTCTATCATCCCATATTTTTACCTGGCCGTAAAGACCGTCATATCCTGGCTTGATTGACAATTCACCTAAGCGGTTTTTCTTTATCCCCTGGCTGATTTTTTTGCCTAATACCGGTTGTATTTTTTCTATCGGGACATTAATTAAAAGATTTAGTTCGTTTTTAAAATGGTTTACGGCCAATTGGTATTTTTTACTGACTGTTTTAGTTTTTGGTCCAACGTCTTCTGCTTCAGCAATGATTTCTTGAAGCGGAATCAGGCGGATAAAAGGCGGGTGGGTGTTTTCGGGGTGGCAAATAAGTTTTAAACCATTGGCGACTTTAATTATTGGTTTTATTTTAATTTTCCGGCTGAGTTGGTTGACTCGATGGATTACTCCGACGGTTAGTGGTTTACCGCAAACAGGGCAAGTTGTTCCCAGCTTTTTTGTTTTTTCGGGTGAGTGGCAAACCTTACATTTTCGGTGGCCAGTATAATGATATTTTCCTTCTTCGGGGTAAAATTCAACCGTTGAACGAATTCTGGGGTGGTGATTATTCTTCTTTTTAAGACAACTAATCACATCCTGGTAGGTAAAGTTTTTTGGTAGATCAAAAATAGTTATTTCTCGTCCAAGATTACTAGGGCTGTGGGCATCGGAAAAACTAGTAATAACTTTATCGTCCAATTCTTTAATTTGCCAGTTCATTAATGGATCGGAAGAAAGTCCACTTTCAATTGCACTAATCAAACTAGTGTATTTGCCAAAACAGGCCTTAATTGAGTCGTATCCAGATTTTGACCCAAATAAAGAAAACCAAGGAGTCCAAATATGGGCCGGAAGATAAAATATATTTTTATTAATTTTTTGGGACATTTTGATAAATTTTTGAGGTGGAATACCAAGAATTGGCCGGCCGTCTGATAAAAGATTAAAATTTTCTTTAGTTAGCAAGCGGTTAATTTCTTCAGCAATTTCTAAGTTTGGCACAAAGACCAACAAATGAATTTTGTGTTGGTCATAAATAAAAGATAATTCAGTGTTGACAATAAATTTTGTCGATCGAGGATTATTTTTAAGTTGATAAATACCTCTATTAACTGAAACCAGTTTATTTTTTAAATTTTTAATCCATAAGGGATGAGTGAAATCAGATGTAGTAACTAAATCGAGTCCTTTCTTAGTTGCCCATTGATTGATATTTTCAAGCTCCATCTTTGGGCTGACTGCTCTTGAATATTTGGAGTGAAAGTGTAAGTCGGCGTAGATTTTCATTGCTTAAGAAACTAAACGGTAGTAAGCTCCTTTTGTGCTTCCTTTTTTTTCAACAATTCCAGCTTTAATTAATTTTCTTAAATCACGCCAGATAGTATCGTCAGAAACCATTGGGATAATTTCCCTAGCATCAGACATTCTCAGCGCGTTATATTCGCGCATGTATTCAACTAATTTTACTTGTCTTCTATTAAGTGGTATTTGTTTGTTGCCTAACTTTTTCTTTAAATGAATATCTGAAGATATGTGCCTGACTTTTTCTTCGACTTTTTTTAATTCCGTCGCCAAAGCGGTAGTAAAAAACTCTAACCATGGAGTTTGATCCCGGTCATTAATTTCTCCTTTTTGTAATGAAACTGCCTGCAAAGAGTTATAATAGTTTTCTGCGTGTCGGTCGAAATATTCTTCTAAAGCAAAAAGACGCCGAATATTGTAATTTTCCTGCATTAGAATAAGTGTTGTCATTGCTCTTGCTGTTCTTCCGTTTCCTTCAGTAAAAGGATGAATTGCGACTAAGACGTAATGAGTAATTCCTGCTTTCAAAACCGGGTGGGTTTGATTAGCTGAGTCACTAATTAGCCAATTAAAAAAATCTTCAACTAAGTATTTAACTTCAACCGGCGGTGGCGGCCGAAAAAAGATTTCATTAGTAACACTATTCCTAACGGTAACCTGAAGATCCCTAAAACCTTCGGCTTGATCCTCAGGAACAATCCCTTCAACGGTTTTTTTATGGATATCAAGCAGGGTTTCTTTATTATAAAGATTTTTGTCTGATTTTTTTTCCTGAGATAAATTTTCAAGATAATCCATTACTTCTCTGTAATTGATTACTTCCTGGATGTCTCGCTTAGCTGCATAAACCTGTTTTCCCTCAATAACTTTGGCTACTTGATTAAAACTAAGATCATTTCCTTCAAGTTTGGTTCCATAATGAACCGCATTAACAATTGCTTCTTCTTGAAATTGCTTCTCATAAGCAGGGATAATTGGCGAAGCGTCAATTATTGCTTTTGAGCTTTCTATTTGTGAAATATTATTTAATATTGAGCCGTTGATTGAGAATTTTGGATTAAACATAGGTTAGTAATAAGTAATATGTAATCAGGAACAATGCTAATTTTATAATTTTAACATCAGCCAATCAACTGCCCGCTGGTGATTGACATTATCATTAATCATTTCTTTAGCAACTATTAAATTTACAAGCCAATTTTTTATTATCAACTTATTTTCTTGATTATTAATTAATTTTTGGTGAAGGGCATAAACAAATTTATCTAGTTCATCGATATTTATTTTTTTAGCCGTTTTTAAACGTTGATCCAAATTACTCTCAACCAACTTTCTCCATTTTTGCCAGTAATCTTCTGATTGGGAATTATTTAATTTTTTAAAGCTGGCTAGTTGAATTATTTGACATCGCGATAAAATAGTCGGCAGAAGAGCATTTTTGTGGTTGGTGGTGATAATTATTTTAGAATTAGCAGGTGGTTCTTCTAAAGTTTTTAAAAAAGCATTTTGGGCCTGATTAGTCATTGCTTCAGCTTGAAAAATGATTACTGTTTTTGTTTTTTTAGCTTGCCAGCTTTTTTTAGAGAGGAAGCTCTTGATATTTCTTATTTGGTCTATGCCAATTGATTTTTGATTAGAAATTAATAATAAATCCGGGTCATTAATTTTTTCTTCAATTTTTCTTTGAGGAGCTAATTGATTGACTTTATTCTTTTGTTCTCTAGGTGTTCCGCCAATTATTAGATAAGCCATGATTAATTTTAACATCTCTGGCTTGAATTTGTAATTTAAATATGCCAAGATGATTGTAGTAATCATGAATGAGAAAAATTTAACTTCAATATTGAAAAATGAAGGAATAATTTCTGACGAGCAGGCTAAGCAGGTTGAGCTTTTACATTTGCAATCAGCACAATCGGTTGAGGAAATATTAGAGAAAAAAGATTTAGCAACCAAAAAACAAATATATCAAGCAAAATCAAAGCTCTACGATATACCGTTCGTTGATTTAGAAAATGAAGGCTTTTCTCCGGTTAGTGTTACTTTTGTGCCTAGAAGTGTAGCTGAGCGCTACAACTTAATTCCATTTGAAATAGATAAAAAAAATAATCAGCTTAGTGTTGCCATGTCTGACCCTTTAGATTTGGAAACAATTGAGTTTTTGGAGAAAAAAAGTGAAATGAAAATTAAGGCTTATTTTGGTTTGCCTGATCAAATAAAGCAAATGATTGCTACTTATTATGAACAAGAGTTAACTTCACAAGTAAAAGAAGCCCTTGGTGAAACTTCTAAAAAGTCCAAAAAAGATTTGCCAGACTTAAATCATCTAGAAAAGGTTATCCGGGAAGCGCCAATAACAAAGGTAGTTTCAACTATTTTACAATTTGCTATGCGTTCACGGGCTTCCGACGTTCATATTGAACCGATGGAAAATGATACTCGAGTTCGTTATCGAATTGACGGTATTTTACAAGAAAAATTGGTTTTACCAAAAAAAATTCATGAAGCAGTTGTTTCCCGAATTAAAATTTTAGCTGATTTAAAAATTGATGAAAAACGGGTCCCCCAGGATGGCCGTTTTAGTTTTACTGCTGATGAGGAAACAGTTGACTTGCGTGTATCAACAGCACCAACTGTTTACGGTGAAAAAGTAGTCATGCGGTTACTTAAAAAAGAAGAAAAAATACCAACTTTGCCAGAGTTGGGCCTAAGAGGAAAAGCGCTTCAAAATCTCCAAAATTCAATAGATAATCCCCAGGGGATGATTGTTGTCTGCGGACCAACCGGTTCAGGTAAGACTACTACACTTTATTCTGCCATAAATGAAATTAATACTGTAAAAGTAAATACAATGACGGTAGAAGACCCGGTAGAATACCAAATTGAAGGTGTAAACCAAGTTCAGGTTAATCCACAGGCTGGTTTAACCTTTTCTTCTGCTTTAAGGTCATTTCTTAGACAAGACCCGGACATTATTATGGTCGGAGAAATAAGGGATGAAGAGACGACTAGTTTGTCTATCCACGCCTCACTAACCGGCCATTTGGTTTTTTCTACTTTACACACTAATAGTGCAGCCGGAGCCCCACCGCGTTTAATTGATATGGGCGCTGAACCGTTTTTACTTGTTTCATCGTTGACCTTAGTTGTTGCTCAACGTGTTTTAAGACGTGTATGTCCTGATTGTAAAGAGAGATTAATACCAGATAAAGAAATGGAAGATGATTTTAAAAGGGTTTTAGGAGTAATCTATCCCTCAGCACTTGAAGAACAAAAGAAAAAAACCAAGGAAGAAAAATTGACTCTTTGGAAGGGTAAAGGATGTGAAAGCTGTGATGGAACCGGCTACCGGGGCCGAGTCGGAATTTTTGAGGTAATGCCAATTACTGACCAAATTGCCAAGTTAATTGTTGAAAAATCGGCGGCCAGTGAGATGGAAAAAATAGCTAGAAAACAGGGAATGATTACCATGAAACAAGATGGCTACTTGAAAGCGATGGAAGGAATTACTACTATAGAAGAAGTATTAAGGGTTGCTGAATTTTAAAATGGATATAAACGAATTATTAAAATTAGCCTCAAAAAATAAGGCATCAGATTTGCACTTAATTTTAGGTGTCCGACCGACGTTAAGAGTAAACAGTGTTTTAGAGCCGTTAGTTAATCAGCCGGTTCTTACAAAAGAACGTCTTGAACAACTTATATTAAGCATTTTAGACGAAGGAAAAAAGGAAGAATTATTAACTAAAAAAGAAATTGATTTTTCTTATTCAATTGCCAATAAAAGTCGGTTTCGGGTTAATGCTTATCATAGTAAAGGAGCATTAGCAGCTGCTTTCAGGACAATTCCAGCTAGAATACCAACTATAGAGGAATTGAATTTGCCTAATGTGCTTCACCAATTTGTTGATTGGCGTCAGGGCTTAGTTTTAATTACTGGACCAGCAGGTCATGGAAAGTCAACTACTACCGCTTCTATTTTAGATGAAATAAATTCATCTCGGGCATTACACTTGATAACTGTAGAAGACCCGATCGAGTTTTTTATTGAACCAAAAAAATCAATAATTTCTCAGCGTGAAATTGGCCGTGATAGTTTGGACTGGAAAAGAGCTTTGAGGTCAGTTCTCAGAGAAGACCCGGATGTTATATTTGTAGGTGAAATGCGGGACTTAGAATCGATAGAAATGGTTTTATCTATTGCCGAAACCGGTCATTTAGTTTTTTCCACACTTCATACCAACTCTGCTTCTGAAACTGTTGACCGGATAGTAGATGCTTTTCCAAAAGGTTCAAAAGAACAAGTAAAAACACAGTTGGCTAACACTTTAAAGGCGGTTGTCTCTCAACGTTTAATTCCAACTGTTGACCACGATCAAGTTCCAGCAACAGAAATTTTGTTGACTAATTCAGCTGTTAAAAGTTCAATTAGAGAAGGCAAAACCCATATGATTGACAACATAATACAAACTTCTGCTGAGGCCGGAATGATGCCGCTTGAACGGTCTTTAACTCATTGGGTTAAAAAGAATCGGGTTGATAAAGAGGTTGCTTATTCATATGCAATGGATCGAGAAAAGTTTAATCGGATGCTTGGACATTAAACGAGATGACTAAAAGATTTACTTATAAAGCTAGGAATCACCAGGGTAAAAAAATCACTGGTATGGTTGAAGCAAGGACGCGGCAGGGAGCAATAAAACTTCTTCGAGGTAAAAAATTATTTATTTTAGATATAAAGGAGAGAAAAAAAACTCTTATTGACGAATTATCATCAAGCTTTTTTCAACGCATTAGTATCGGCAATTTAAGCACTTTTACTCGCCAGTTATCAACGATGGTTAATACTGGGTTGCCCTTAAGTGAGGCTCTAGGTTTGCTTCAAGAGCAATATGACGGTCGAATGTCAGAAATAATCGGTAAAGTGCTGACAAAAGTGGAGGGCGGCAGTACTTTAGCAGAGTCCTTGGCAGAAGAGAAGGGAGCGTTTGATCAAGTTTATTTGGCTTCAGTAAAAGCCGGTGAAGAGGGTGGGGTAATTGACGAGGTGTTAGAGCGTTTAGCCAACAATTTGGAAGGCAGAAAAGAGTTCATAAGTAAGGTAAAGGGGGCGATGATTTATCCGATAATTGTCATCATTGGAATGATAATCGTCAGTTTTATTATGATGGTTTTTGTTATTCCCAAAATGATGACTTTGTATGAGGAATTTGACGCTGAGCTGCCCTTGCCGACAAAAATATTAATGGGTTTAGCCACTTTTTTCTCAACTAATATCTGGATTTTTCCGATTCTAATTATTCTTGGCTTTTTGGCTTATAAAATTTTAATTGGTCAAAAAAAATATCGGAAAAAACTTGATCAACTCAAGTTGGAATTACCGATTATCGGCCCAATGAATAAGGCGATCAAGTTGGCTGAAATTAATCGAACAATGTCAATATTATTAGGAGCCGGGGTTTCATTAATTGAAGCTTTAGACATCGTTGGTCAAACAGCAGGGAACGAAATTTATGAAGATGCCCTTATATATTCATCTGAACAGGTAGAAAGGGGAATGTTACTTTCTGATTCGTGGAAGGAAACCGGGGTTTTTCCACCAATTATGACTCAAATGGCATCTACTGGCGAGGAAACCGGACAATTAGATGATATTTTAGGTAAAGTGTCCCGATATTTTGAGGTTCAGGCTGAAGAAAAAGTTAAAGGGTTGACAAGTGCAATCGAGCCACTTATTATGATAGTGTTGGGTATTGGGGTAGGATTTTTGGTTATTGCGATTATTATGCCGTTATATAATTTAACATCACAGTTTTAAGACAATAATATTAAATTTAGATAATATAAAAATGAAAGGAGGTGAATAAATTGAAAATTGAAAAAGGTTTTACATTAGTTGAGTTGCTTATTGTTATTGCTTTAATTGGTGTTTTGGCAGTTGCTTTGGTAGCCACGCTTAACCCGATTGAGCAAATCAATAAGGCCAGAGATGCCCGTTATAAAAATGACGCCGCTGAATTATTGGCAGCAATTGAACGTTATTATGCTTCTAACTTAGAATATCCTTGGGTAAGTGCCGGTGAAGCCGGTAGTAACGATGAAGCCTGGGGCTCTCATTGTCAAGCAGCGGGTGTTGGCGTTTGTTCTGGAGGAGATTGTTCTCTTGACGGTAGTTTAATTGATACTGGCGAGTTAAAAGATTCATTTGCGAGGAAGAATCAGTTTACTGCTGATCCGACAAGTCAACCGGAGGAGCTTTTACATGTAGTTAAAGGTGCGGATAGTGATTCAGTTTATGTTTGTTTTATTCCCCAAGCTGGAACAAACCGCAGAAATGCCCCTTTAGTAACCATACATAAAGGGACTGATTACCAAGCACCGGTTAATTGTTCGGCTGAGCCAAGCCCCTGGAATGCTCTTGACTCGTGTTATATGTGTGCTCCAGAAATAGGTGAGGCGTTAGGAACGGGCGGAACTTAATGTGCCTGGAATAATAATTTTTATTCTAGGAACTGTTATCGGGAGTTTTGTTAATGTCCTGATATCAAGATTTAGAAAAGAAAGAAAATGGTGGCAGGGGCGGTCGTTTTGCGACCGCTGCCGCCGTCGGCTAAGTTGGTGGGAAAATATACCAATAGTTTCCTATCTTATTCTTAAAGGCCGTTGCCGCACCTGCCACTCCCCTATTTCTATTGAATATCCGCTCGTGGAATTATCTACCGGTATTTTATTTTTTATTACATTGCAACACGCAACACGAAACTCGCAACTAAATAACATTTCATTATATTTACTTATTACTGTTTACTTATTACTAGTTACTTTTTTGATTCTTGTATTTTTATACGATTTTCACTATCAAATAATTCCTGACTGGACAGTTTTGGGATTAGTTGGGCTGGCATTTGTAATTCACCTCGGAGGAGTAGATTCGCACACCATCCGAGGTGTTTTGTCGCTGGTGGTAACTGGACTAGTCACCAGCGCTTTTTTTCTTCTCCTTCATTTAATTACCCGCGGCCGGGGTATGGGTTTGGGTGATGTTAAATATGCTTTTTTTATGGGATTTTTTCTTGGCTGGCCGAGGATTTTAGTTGGCTTATATACTGCCTTCTTGACTGGAGCGGTTGTTGGTGTCATACTTATTTTAATGAATAAAAAGAAATTCGGCCAACATATAGCTTTTGGACCATTTTTAGTTTTCGGAACCTTTATTGGCTGGTTTTGGGGGGATTTTCTAGTATCAAATATATGCTATATACTATTATAAATGATGAATAAAATAATCAATACTAAACAGGGACTAACTTTAATTGAGCTCTTAGTAGTAATGATGATTTTAGGTATTTTGGCAACAGTTGGTTTCGGTCAGTATAGAACCAGCCAGATAAAAGCTAGAGATGCCCAAAGAAAGGGAGATTTGGATAATACTGCCCGGGCACTGGAAATGTATTACAACGATTTTCAATCCTATCCCCTATCATCTAATGGTTTGATGCAAGTGGACACTGACGGCGATGGAACTCTAGACAACCTTGATTGGGGCGGTGAGTTTTCCACGCCCGATGTTATTTACATGAAATCCCTTCCGGAAGATCCGGCAGATGATTATGACTATTGTTATCAAAGCACTGACGGAACTTATTTTCAACTTTATGCTAAACTGGAAAATGAAAATGATAGTGATTATTATGAAATTGGTTATTCATGTAATGGTGATAATGAATACCGTTACGGCGTTGCCAGTTCGAATGCAAGTTTATAAATTTAAATAATTAAATGGCTAGATTGCTAGATGGTTAACAAGAAAAACAATTTAACAATGAAACAATTTAACAATGAACTTAGTTCCGGTTTTACTTTAATTGAACTGCTGGTTGTTATTTTTATTATTGGAACCTTAACAGCGATTATTCTTCCAAATTTTGTTGGTTCTCGCCAGCGGGCACGTGATGCCCGTCGTAAACAAGATTTGGCTGATATAAAAACTGCCCTGCGGTTGTATTATAATGACAACCAGTCATACCCGGCTGACTATACCACCCTGGACACTGCTTATATTACTTCTATTCCCCAGGACCCCAATGGCGGCGCTTATAATTATTGTGTTAGCCTTGACGGAGATAAATTTGTTTTAATGGCTGAAATGGAGAATCCCGGTGACAGAGAGGCAGCAGAAACTCAGTCTGACAGCGGTTGCCCATCCAGTTTATGTAATTTGGCTTGTTCAGCAGATAAATGTTATTATGTATGCGGTAACTAGTGATTATTATTTATTAACTATTATTTAATATAAAAAAATGAAAAAAATAATCAATTCTAAGCGGGGTTTTACTCTTTTTGAGCTTTTAGTTGTTATTTCCATAATCGGAATTTTAATTGGATTTGGGACGGTTGCCTATTCAGGAGCACAACAGCGGGCAAGAGATGCCAGGCGGATGGAAGATATGCGTGAAATCCAGTCGGCAATGGAACTGTGCTACAGCATTAACAACGGCTCATATCCTTCACCTGGATGGACAAGCGGTTCTTTAACCTGCGGTGGAGAAACTTTAATGGCCAGTTTCCCGACTGACCCGAAAAACGACGGTGGTTTTGTTTACCAATTTGATAATTTGTCCGATACCACTTACTGCTACTGCGCTAATTTGGAATCGGCTGAAGGGAATTCCTCCGGACCTGATTGTTCAACCGGCGGAACTGATTATTATTGTGTCAGCCAAAGACAATGAAAAAAGGTTTTACTTTAATTGAACTGCTGGTTGTAATTACCATTATTTTAGTTATGTCCGGCATTGGAGTTGTTTCTTATACAGGCGCCCAGCGCAATGCTAGAAACAGCAAAAGAAAAGCCGACTTAGAACAGTTAAGGTCAGCTTTAGAAATGTATCGGGATGATAATGATGTTTATCCGCCGGATTTAGATAAATTAAAAACCGAGGGCTATATTGATTCAAAACCTATTGACCCAAAATATTATGATTATTATTACAACCCAAGTCCTGGCCCTGATCCTGATTATTATACTTATTCGCTTTGTGCTTATCTTGAAGGAGGTGGCCCAGATGATTGTGGAAGCAATTGTGGTTCAGCTCCAGGGAATTGCAATTATCAGGTTAACAATCCCTAAGTTATGAACCGCGGTTATTCCTTAATTGAAATTTTGGTCGTTTTGGCTTTGATGGGAATAATTATGGCTTTTGGAATGGCCGCATGGACAAATTACCGAGACACAAGAAGATTAGACGAAGCTGGACTTGAACTAGTCAGTCAGATACGGGCAGTCAGATCACGAGCATTAAACGGTAAAAAGCCAGTGACTGCTAGTTGTGATTGCCAGGGTTTAGACGGTTATCAGGTAAGGACTGACTCTGGCCAATTGGTATCAAGACCTATTTGTAATGGAACAGAGCTTGGTTCTGATTGCCAGAGAATACTTAAAATCAATTCAGATATAAGTTGGAGCCTGTCAAGAAACTTTGTCTTTAAAAGAACCGGCCAAACTGAGAGTGATACTAATGTTACTATTGAGCTAAATTATCGTAATAATCAGGGAGAAGTTACTATTTCCAATTTAGGAGCCTCAATTGAATGGCAGAGAAATTAAACTTAAAAAACCAAAAACAGGGTCAATCCTTACTGGAGTTAGTTTTTGCAATCTCGATTGTTGGTTTACTTTTAGCCGGGTTTGTTTCAGCGATTGTATATTTTTCAAAAACCGGACAAGTATCTGAAAGCGGAAGTAAAGCTACTCAATTAGCACAAGAAAAAATTGAGCATTTAAGGGCAGAAAAAAATAATTCACCCGCCGATTTTTGGCAGAATATGGATAATAACTATCTTCCCAATTCTCCCATATCAGAAGATTTAGATGGAGGAAAATACCAGCGGATTACAACTTACACTGATTTAACGCCGGCAGGTGAAAATCGGAAAGTCCAAGTTGAAGTAGTGATAAGCTGGCGGGAACAGGACCAGATTAAAACTGCAGCAGTTAAAACTTATTTTAGTCAATACTAATTGTGTATCAAATATTTAGTGTGAAAAAAGCAATAAATTCTAATTCTGGTTTTACAATAATCGAAATGCTGGTGGTAATAAGCATTGTTGGCTTGGTAGTTATTTCTTCTAGTAATGTTTTCTTTTCAACTCTTCGCACCAATACCAAAACACAAATATCAACCAACCTCAAACAAAAAGGTGATTACGCCTTAACTGTAATGGAGCGGATGATTCGTCAGGCATATGAAATAAATGATTGTTCGCCAAACAATTTAACTCTTATTTATAAAGACGGTCAAGAAACCGTTTTCTCTTGTTCTTCTTCTCAGCTTGCCTCTAACAGCGCAGTTTTAATTGATTCAATAAATTGCGGCGATTTTAACTTTAACTGTGATTTGCCTCAGGTTGATATTAACTTTATTCTCAGTCAGGGTGGAAGTGATCCCCTGCCCTTCCAGCGGACGTCAATGAAATTTCAAACTACCGTTACCGCCCGAAACTTGTAATTGTATTTACCTCCGAGGTGTTCGTATGGACTCCTCGGAGGTGTTATTTGCGTCAAAATTTGACACCACTTTTTTTTTAGTGTAATCTGATTTTAGCTCAATGGAAGAAAAAGGAAACAGAGATATAATAATCTACGGTATAATTGCCCTTGTAATCGGCTTTGGAGGTTGGTATGGCTATTCTTTATGGCAGGAGTCCAAGTTTGACGGCACTAACGGCATTTCCAGCCTGGAAGTAATCGAAGAAGTTATTGAAACAAAGCCGACATTGACAGAGGAAGAGGTTGAAGAAAGAAAATCAAGGTTTTTGCAGGCGACAATAACCGGAATAGAAGATGAAATAGTCGCCGTTGAAGGTCAAGACGGCAGTGCTTACCGGTTGAAAATCAGCCAGTCAACCCGCTATCTAAAATTTTTACCTCACGAACCAGATGCCAAAAGAAGGCAAACTCAAGCGATAAGCTTGTCTGATTTAGCCGTCGGCCAGGAGGTAAATATTAATCTGGACGGAGATACTCTTGAAGACGACACTCCCCTTGCCACCACCATTACCGTAAAATAATTTTCCTTTACTTAATCCGGAATCCTCCCCTTTTTGTGTTCATTTGCTTCAGTGTGTGTTCACCTGCGCTCAATTTGACTTGATCCGGAATTGTGGTATAAAACATAGTAATTGCGGAGTGTCAGTTAATTGACAATAACTGACGTTAGTGGTATTCTTCATATATTATGGATCAAGCAAAAGTAATCAGTGCTACCACCGCCAGAAATGATTTTTTTAATTTAATTAAGCAAAGTTACTTAAAAGGAAAGTCTTTTTTGGTTGAAAAAAGAGATATACCGATGGTTTACATAATTCCTGTAAACAAAGTCAGGGATAAAAATCAACCCCAGTTGTTAAGCCAGATTAATAAATTAAGGAACTCAATGCCTGAAACCTCTGATTCTGTTGATTTGTTAAGAGAGATGAGACAAGATTAGTGAAACTTGAAAAAGTTGTATTTGATATTAATGTAATTGCTAAGTTGTTTTTCAAAGAAAAACATTCTCAAGTTGCCGAAGCTTTGGTTGGTAAATTATTAGACCAAGGTTCTGAAGTTTTACTTCCCTCATTTTCTCGGGTAGAATTTTATTCTTTAGTCAGAAAAAAAGAATCAATTAATCATTTGTCATCTGATATTGTCAAGAGAGGAATAAAATTATTTAATGGTCTTAATTTGTCATTTGTTTATGAAGATGAAACCCTTTTTAAGGATGCGTATGATTTAGCAGTGGAATTAGAAGAATTAGTAATTTATGATTGTTTATATCTCGCTTTAGCGATAGAGAGCGGTGCTCCATTTGTTTCTGCCGACGAACGTTTTGTTAATAAAGCCAAGCAGGTTTATCCGACCAGTTACCCGCTTGCCACTTTTAGGTAGAGATTTACCTGCATCCACACGCTTCAGCGTGTGTATCCTAATTGACAGAATTTAAAAATATACAGCCCGCCATGTACCTGAAAGGATGAACCCGATGCGGTTTATCCCTGCGTGGTACGGAGTTGACAAGCATACTATATTATTATAAGATACCATTATGAATCCAAAAGAGGGGGTAATTGGACCATCTCGGCAGGAAATAGAGGCAGTAAACCAAAAAGTTGATAATTTGGAAGAAATTGGAAAAGTACCTCTTAGAAAAAGAATTTCCAGGCGAGTAGCCGGTGGAGTTTTGGCGGCTAGTTTATTAACCGGCGGTGCCGGTTGCACACTAGAAGTTCAGCCGACGCCGGTATCGGCAACTCAAACACCGGAATCAATTGACGAACTCACTCCTACCTCCCAGCCAACTGAAACACCAATTCCAACCGAAACTCCTTTTCCAACTGAAACGCCGATTCCCACCCCTCAAGTTATCAGACCGGAAACACCAGAATTATTTGGGGCTGGAGGGCCAAACCCAGAATTTGAACAGCGGGTAGAATCCGGTGAATTTAAAGACCAGGAAGAATTATTAAAGTCTTGGGTCGATGGGCCTTGGGCTGAATTGGGCATTTTCCACCCGGAAACAGAAAGTATTTCTTTTAAATATTTCCAGGATTTGGAAACAGAAAAAATAATTATAGGTTTAGAAAGTGAAGATTATTTAAATCAAATAATTTATTATCCATTAGATTTGGAATTAAGTCAGGAATTAGGTGAACAAGTATT
This sequence comes from uncultured Gammaproteobacteria bacterium, assembly GCA_964547295.1. GTDB lineage: Bacteria > Patescibacteriota > Microgenomatia > UBA12405 > JAHJSD01 > CAYSLZ01. The sequence continues at coordinate 18,452 of CAZJMH010000006.1, forward strand.
TGACACCGAGCCAACTTCATTCGATCCAAGGGATGAAATGGCTAAAATCCCCTTGTTTTTAGGTCTTTCAGGCTCGCCTGAGGGGATAAATTTGCCTGACGATTCAGTTTTGGCAGTTAAAAACGGTAACTGGATTATGGTTAATCCAGAAGGAGAAACTGTCGGTGAAATAAATCTCGAGACCGGTAGTTGGCAGATAGTTGAACAGCCAACCCCTACCCCAGAACCAACCGAAACTTTACAACCAACCTTGCAACCAACCATGTCACCAACTAAAGAGCCGACACCGGTTCCAACTGAGGATAGTCTTGATAATGAAGAAACGGTAGAACAAAGCTCATTAAGATTATTAGAGATCCCTTTAGATGCACAGGATTTGTCATTAAGTTGTGAATCAGGCGCATCGGCGATGGTTGCCGCATATTTTGGGGTTCCGATCCCGGAAGGGTATGCTTCATTAGAAGATTATTTCATCAAGACAATACCTAAACACTGTAACCCTCATAAAGGATTCCGAGGTTTAATTTCAGGTGCTTTATCAACAAGTTGTAACGCTGAAGCTGGTCTTGGCTATGGAGTTTATGCCGAACCGGTTGCGGAAGCATTACAGCGGTTAGGTGTTCCGGCAGAAGTTCATTATGGGGTTAGTTACGATTGGGTAGCAGAACAAGTTAAGGCTGACCGGCCGGTCGTTGTCTGGATGTCTGGAAGGGATGTTCAACCAGAATATGAAACTGACCCGGAAACTGGAGAAGAATATGTTTTGTTATTAGGTCAACATTTATGGGTGGTGAGTGGTGTTGATGGCGGCAATGGGAGTTATCGTTTTAGAATTAATGATCCTTGGAAAGGAAGGCAATTTTGGGTTTGGGGATTTCCCAACTGGAATGTTTTTGGCAACATGAGTATTGTTGCTGGTGAGTAAAGTGTCTTCTGAATCTATTCGGGCAGTTATTGCCGCTTCTATGATTTTAACCACAACAGGCGGATGCGTTTCTTATAATCTCCCGGAAACTAGTCAACAGGAAGAAACAATTGACTTATCTTCAACAGAGATTCCTGAAACAGAGGTTCCCCCCTTAACTCCAATTGGTGAAAATTTAAGTCAGCCTAACTTGTTCCCTACTCGAGTGATGACCTCTGAAATTTCGACCTTAGAGAATATTCAATTAAAAGAAACAGCCAGCATCGTTAAAATTGCAGAAGAATACTATTTCTCCGATAACTCTGACCCTTATTATCAATGGTATCGCTGGAATGGCGGAAAAAAACTTTTTGAACCTTTAGCGATTCCAGCCGGGACTGTTTTAACTATTCCTAATCCTAATTTAGAACCTCCAAAATTGTCTGAAATAACAGTTTCACCGGAACGGTGGGAACACAATTTGGGTATCCATGCTACCAGCTTATCGGGCTCAAGCGAAAAAAGACTTTTTAATATCAAATTGGGCGCTGAGAGGCTTGATGGCACAATTGTTGAACCTTATCAGCTTTTTTCAATTAAAAAAGCTATTGGACCGACTACGTTAGAAGGCGGTTATGTTATGGGTTGGGGTTATTCAGAAGGTGAAGAAGTTCCGATGGAGGGTGGCGGGGTTTGTCAAATACCTTCTACATTGTTCAAATCAGCCGCTGAAGCAGGGATGCTGGTGGTGGAAAGATATTCTCATCAGTTTTACTCCGACCGGTATGGCCCCTGGGATGCAACTATCAGCTCTATTGTAGATTTTACCTTTCGGAACTTGTATGATTTTCCTGTTCAGATAAAATCAGAAATCAATGAAGAGCAACAGCTTTTAGAAATAAGTATTTTGTCCCCTTTTCAGTCCCCTTATCAAAAAATAGAGTTGAAAACAGTTTATAATCAGGAATATGAAAACGGTTCGCGAAAATCAGAAGTGCAGCAAAGAGTGGTTTATGAAGGTAGAGAGCGAATTAGACCCTACTCCAGTGATTATGACCCCAAGCCTTAAAGCAAATATTATTTATTCTTCTTGACATTGGTTGTTCTTTTATCTAATCTTACTTTAGGGGGTTTTATAATTAATGAAAGAACAAAAAATTAACAAAATACTCAAAGTTTCTTTATTTATTTTAGGGGTAATTATTATTGTTTTAGTAGTTGAGGGCTGGTATTTTCTTAAACTGAAAAACAAGAAAATCACTGATTTTCTTCCTTTTCCAAAAGATAAAACACAATTAACCACTTCGGAACCGTCTGTTCCCTCGGAAAGTGAAGAAGAAACAAAACTTTCCAATCTCGAAATCGCCGAAGAAGTTTTAGACTGGATGGATAAACAATTATATTCAGATGGTCCGTATAGTTATTACTACTTTGGTTATCGCTGTGACCGCAGTGGTAATTGTGAAGAGCCGGTAACGGATGGACGGTCAGGCCTTGGGGTTTTATGGGCCAATTTTAATTATTATAAATTAAATAAAAACCAAGAAAGCTTAGAGAAAATAAATCGCCTTTTAAGTTTATATGCTAATGAAGAGGAAGTTGACAATATTCCAGTTGATTTTTGGACTTCAAAATGGCTGTTTAAAATGCATGATAACTCTTCCTTAACAAGTATTTCCGAAGAAAAATTTGAAGAAGTTTTTCTGAATAGTTATTATTATCCTGAAGTTAGGTTTAAAAATAATTTGCCCTATCTTTTTTTCGTGGAGGGTTATTATCCATCATTTGTGGAAAAATCGGAGTTACTTTTGGATGAAGGCAAATTAAATGAGAAACGTTTAATTGAGACCATTAAAAATAAAAGAAATCCAAGTCAAACTATAAAGGAAAGAGTAACTGAAGAAAAGGAAAAACAATTTAGGTATTCTTCATTTTTTGCTTCAGATTTTGCATCCAGATATCTATGGAAAAGTAAAGATGATGATTTAAAAAAGTCCAAGACTTATTTCCAATTTGCTTTGGATATATATAATCGGACTGAAAATACAAAATATTTAGAGGGCAAATGTGTTTTCGGTATATCTGCCTTAGATTTGTATCGGGCCACTAATAAAAAGAAGTATTTGGCTTTTGCGGAGTCGCTTTTTGAAAATGAAAAAATTGAAGATGTTTGTTTATTGAAAAATGGTTATTCATACGGCTACTGTGCTAATTTTCTTCGTGAAAAAGCAACTTGTGGATTATTTGCGTCAGAACTTTATGATCTAACACAGGATGAGGAATATAACCAAATAAAAAAAGATTTTATTGGTAGTCTTTTAAGGGTTAATTTTGACCACCCTGATTATGGGTATAGAAGTGGACAAGGTGCTTTTTATGATATCCATAAAAATAATCAAGAATATTCTTATTTTTACCCAATTCGAGAAAATGGGTTAATTATTGGTTTAATTTTGGATAAATAAAATAACTAGGATAATAAAAAAGACAAGTAAATTCTTTAATTCATTTGTTTTTTTAAATATTGCTTTCTTTATTGGTCTTATTTTAATTATTAGTAGTCCAGTTTATGGATGTAGTAGCTCTTCTGACCTAGGATGTGGTGGTGGCACCTGTAGTGAGTGTCAAGAATGTATATACACGCTTATAGATGACGGTACGTACATATGTGCGAATAGAAGTAGTCCTGATTGTGGTTGTAGCAGTTGTTCTATAGATTGTGGTAAGGGGGGAACATGTTCTGGGGGGAGTTGCGGACCGGGGGCAACAGCGTGTAAATGCGAGGATGGTCAGTGTAAGATGAAAACTTATTTATGTGACCCAAGTTGTCCATCTGATTGTTCTGGGGAGACTTCGGGGTGCACAGTGACTTGTAGCACTTGTAATGAGGGCAATAGCACTACCTGCTGTCAAGGGGGAGAAGATCCACCCCCGCCTGAAGATCCAACAGACACTCCCAAGCCGACTAAAACTCCCACGCCTGGGCCGACGGCGACCCCGACGCCGTGTGTTCATGAGTGTGACGTTGGTGAAAAGGGTTGTGTAGATAGTGACACTCGTTGGTATTGTGGAAACCCGCCTGATGAAAACGATTGCCGTGTAAAAGTAGAAGTTGACTGTGCTGGGAGTAAAGTTTGTGTAGACGGAGATTGCGTAACGCCTTGTCCATATACTTGCCTTGACGATACAATACTTTGTAATTGCGGTTCTGTTACTGGTTATTGCCCTGACGGAGAAGTCTGTTGCCCACTTTGTGTATGGGAGAGTAATTGGCAGAATCTGGGTTGTGGGGATGGTGTGTCAAAGTGTGCTGGCGTTGCCACACTGGTTTGTGATTGCGATGAAATGTGTCAAAAAAAAGCAAAGCTATGTGAAGATGATAATGATTATGCGCCTTGTGAAACATCTGGATTTTCAGCTAGGTGTAATATCGACGCTTCTTGCGTTTGTCCTACCCCAACACCGACGCCGGTGCCAGACACACCGACGCCGGTGCCAGACACACCGACGCCGGTGCCAGACACACCGACGCCAGTGCCAGACACCCCGACGCCGACATCAGCGGCGGACACCCCGACGCCAGTGCCGGACACGCCGACGCCGGTGCCAGACACACCGACGCCAGTGCCAGACACACCGACGCCGACAGCAACGCCGACAGGTTCACCTTCCTGTGACTGTGATCCTAAAAGTTGGAAAGTCGCCTGTGGGACTGAC
>CAZJMH010000007.1:0-21805 GCA_964547295.1 uncultured Gammaproteobacteria bacterium
AGTATTAGCCCCAATTTCTTGGGGTTATTCTCCAGAAAAGGGTAGATTCGTACGCATTACTCACCCGTCTGCCATGATGTTCCAAGCGCAAGCGCCTGGTACGTCATTCGACTTGCATGCCTTAGGCACACCGCTAGCATTCACCCTGAGCTACGATCAAACTCTCAAATAAATTTTCTCTAGCTCCTGTCACAACCAATCCTGATAAAGTAGTGAACCGTGCTTGTTCTGGTTCACTATTGACTTAACCGTGTACCAATAAAATGATACGCGGCTGATTGCTGACCAACTTGTTAAAGTGCATTATTATAATATCATCTTCTACCTAAAAGTCAATCCTGCAACGGCGGGGCCGCTCCCCCGCACTTGCGGGCTCACTCATTGCTATATTGCCATATTGCTATACTGTTATAAATATATTTTGACAATATAACAATATAACCATTCAACAATTACCTTTAAAAATATTATAGTAGAATAAGGTCATGAAAATTGCTATTTTTACTGATTCTTATTATCCGCATATATCAGGAGTAACCACTACTGTCCACCAACAGGCAAAAATTCTTGGTCAAAGAGGACATAAAATTAAAATTTTTTGCCCAAAATTTAAAAAAATTTCAGCAGATCCGATTAAACCAACAAAAAACGTTGATGTTGTCCGACTGCCGGCAAATCTGCCTTTTGCCGGCTATTCAACTCTCTTTATCTCTATTCCAACGGTAACCAAATCTCTTAACCAAATTAAAAAATTTAAGCCGGAGGTTGTTCACATTCATACTGAGGGAGGTGTCGGCTGGGAAGGACTAATTTGCGCTAAAATTCGAAAAATACCAATTGCAACTACACTTCACACCTTTCTTGCCCACCAAGAGTATCTTAAAAATATCAAACTTGGCAACTTAGAAACCTTTCAAAAAATCGGCTGGAAATACATTTTGATGATTCACAATCAAGCGGAATTAGTTATTTGTCCGTCAAAAGCAATGCAAGAGGAAGCGGTTAAAAACGGCCTGGAAGCTAAAACAAAAATTATTGCCAATGGGATTGACCAGGAGAAATATAAATATAAAAATAAAAATTTAAATAAAAATAAGAATGATAATTTTGAATTTATTTACGTTGGGAGAATTGCAGTTGAAAAAAGTCTTGATGTTTTAATTGAAGCATTTAAAAGTATTCATCAAAAACATCCAAAAACAAAATTAACCATTATTGGCGACGGACCGGAGTTGCCCGACTTAAGAAAGTTAACCAATCAACTAAATTTAGCTGGAAGCATTATTTTTACCGGCCCTATCCCCCATGACCAACTGATTAGTTCTAATTTAATTTCTTCAGCTGATGTTTTTATCACCACCAGCAAAACTGAAAATCAGCCGGTGAGTGTTATTGAGGCCATGGCCTTCGGTTTGCCAATCATCGGCGTTGACGCCTTAGGAATGAGCGAACTTATTGGCCATCAGAAAAACGGCTTCTTGGCTCAGCCGGATAAGCTAAAAGAAGTTGTCAAATACGCCAACCAATTGATTAAGTCACCAGAATTAGCCAAAAAAATGGGCCGGAAGTCTCGGCAATTAGTCAGCAGGTTTTCATTAATTAAAACCGCTGAAAAACTAGAAGACGCCTATCAAAAAATTTCATAAGTCAAATTTTATTCCTAACAAAATCCTTAATTTCTTTTTTAAATCTGTCTTTGGAAAACTTTTCTGCCCATTGACGGCAGTCTGCTGATGAAAAAATAGTTTTTTCAAATTTTTTGATTGCCTTTATTAATGAATCGACTGTCGGTTGGTCAAAAAAGACACCAGTCTTCTCTTCAACCACCGTCTCTAAATAACCTCCACCCCGGTAGGCAATTACCGGCGTTCCAGCCATCATCGCCTCAACCGGTGTCATGCCAAAATCCTCGTCAGTCGCCAAAACAAAAAAGCCTTTTGCCTGAGTATAAAGCTCAGCCAGTTTTTGGTCAGAAACATAACCCAAAAACTCGACTTTATCTCCAGCCATCTGACGCAATCTTTTTTCTTCTTGGTTCCATCCAGCCGGCTGGCCGGCAATTTTTAAGTTTAAGCCTAACTGATTAACTGCTTTAATTGCCAGCTCAAATCCTTTTCCGCCAACAATACGGCCGATGATTAAATAAAAATCCTCTTTTGGCACGTCCGGGTAATCCAGCTTTTCAATTGGCGGATAAATTACAGCCGATTGACGCCGGTAAAATTTCTTTATCCGGCTGGCAACATTTTTAGAATTGGCAACAAAATAATCAACTCTTTGGGCAGCTCGAAAATCATATAGGCGTAAAAAGTGGCCAACTAAGGCAGCGTAAATTCTGACCGTCAAATACTTTTGGAGTTCAACCGAAGTCGGATATCCATACAACCATCTTGGCGGCGTGTGGCAGTAACAAATTTCAACCGCCTTGCCCTTATTTTTAAATCCTTTGGTGATATACCAACTGGCGGACGAAATAACCAAGTCATAGCTTGAAAAGTCAAAACTATTCCAAATTAATGGAGTTAAAAAACGCAAAGGACTATGCAGTTTACCAGAAGCAAAGCCGGGAATTTTTTGAGCCCAAGACGGTCGAACATCTTTGTTTTTAAACCGCTGATACGCAGATGAATCTTGTTTATAAAAAGCAGTATAAATCGGGGCTTCCGGCCAAATTTCAGAAAGAGCCAGCAAAACACGCTCGGCTCCGCCGAATTCATTAAGATAGTCGTGAACGAGCGCTACGCGTAAATTTTTCATCTTTTTATTGATTCGTCACACCATCCGAGGAGTACTCCACACGCCTCGGAGGTGTAACTTCGCTAAATCAGCGACAACTGATTCTCTGTCCTACCGGAATCAAATTTGTCTTCAATCCGGCGGACGAGTGACCGAAAATTTAAATTTTCTAAAGAATTTTTTAGTCTAATCAACTTTTGGTCAGTAAACTCAGCTTTTTCCCAATCAACATCTACCGGGGCATCAGTAACAATTCTGGCTAATTCATAAGACAACTGAGCTGATTCTTGCCCTTTTTTTAATTTATCCCTAACTGATCCAGCAATTTCATCAAGATTGGCATATATTTCTTGATAAGAGTCATATTTTTCAAAAAGCTTTTCAGCGGTTTTCGGCCCGATGCCGTAAACGCCGGGATAATTATCTGAAGCATCACCAACTAACGCTTTGTAATCAACTACTTGATCCGGCTTCACTCCCAATTTTTCTTCCACTTCCGCTGACCCAACTAACTCTCCGCCGGTAATACCCCGGCCGAGCAAATACAGGGTAGTCTTATCATCAACCAATTGCATCAAATCCTTATCCCCGGTTACAATTATTGAATTAGCTTTTAGCTGTGAGCTGTTAGCTTTTAGAGCAATCGTCCCCGCCAAATCATCTGCCTCGTAACCTTCAATCATTTTCATTGAAATTTTTGCCTCTTCAACTGTTTCTCTGGTTAAATTAATCTGGCTTTTCAATTCCTCGTCCATTTTTGGCCGATGAGCTTGATATCCAATAAAGTTCTCGTGTCGAAAAGTAGGCCCAGGGGCATCAAAACAAGCAACTAAAAATTTCGGCCTGAGTTCATCTATCGCTGAAAGAAGCATTGAAAAAAAACCATAAACAGCATTTACCGACTTACCTCTTTGAGTCAAACTATCTTTTGGCAGAGCGTGATAAGCCCGATGAAGCAAGGCGTGGGAATCAATAATTACTAGTTTCGACATATACTATTATATACAATATTTAAAACGGATTTGAACAAACGTCCAGTTTAAGTAACCAACGCACTGCCTCAAACAACAAATTCCCTTATCAACGACCAACTGAAAACAAATTTGCCTAACTTATTTGGAGAATGCTCTTTGTAACTGCTATAATGAATGTGAGTGTGGCTGACAAAAAGAACAAAACCTCAATCAAAATCATCGCACTAATCCTTGTCTTATTATTTTTGACCTTTTTAGCAGTATATTTAATCAACAAAAACAAAGTTTTAGAGAATAAAAGTTGGAAAACATACAAAAACGAAACCTTTGGCCTTCAAATAAAGTATCCGCGTGATTACCTTGTTACAGACTCCGATCAAAGTAAAATAAGAATAATTCCCTCTGAGTGGAAAAACAGCACATTAAATCATCCTTATTTAAGTGTAAACGTTGTTAAGACAAAAAAAACGATCGACGGCTGGGTCAACGAAAAAATTAACCAAAAACTCTCTTCAGGTTATGCTTCATTTGACGAAAATTGTTCTGTACATTGCGTCAGCCGAACTCCAAGTGAAACTTTCGTCGGCAGTAATCTTCGGGCTCTAGAATATTTTACCTGGGGCGTCAGCGGCGGGGACAAATACACAATAACCAAAAAACCCTCTTCAAATTTATTGCTAGAAATCACCAATCACACGGCTGGTTCACGTGAATCCGGAAAAACCAAAATTCCCCAAACCATCTCTGATCAAATTCTTTCATCTCTCGAATTTGACAATTAATGGAATACAAGGCACAAGTATCAAAAATCACCAGTTTCGACACATAAATATATAACAACTAATCCTCGTCATTCTGAGGTCGAAACTTCAACCGAAGAATATAGTTTCAAGGCGAATCTCCGCCCGAAACGCTTGCGCGTATGCGCTGCGGGCGCGGCCTGTCCCTACTTGCCCATTATTCATACTTGGTCTATACTGAATAAGTATGAAACATCATCCAGTACCACAGCAAATTAGCTCTTATGAATTTCGGCTTGTCGGCAGTATGACACTTAAGCAATTTATCAGACTGGCTGGAGGTTTAATCATTGCTTTTATAATCTACCATACCCAGCTGTTTTTTTTAATTAAATGGCCGCTGGTAATCAGCTTTGCCAGTTTAGGCGCAGCACTTGCATTTTTACCTGTAAATGAGCAGCCTCTAGAAAAATGGATTGCTGCATTTTTTCAAAGCGTTTATTCTCCAACTATCTACACCTGGGAAAAGGAACTTAAAAGCCTTGAGTTTGAAGACCGAAAATTTAAACAGCCGGATGCAAGCGATGATTTTGACCTTCCTGAAGCTGAAGAAAAAGAAAAAAAATTAAAATCGTATATTTCTTCAATAGACGAAGATGAGCCAGAGCCAGAGCCAGAACCTGAACCAGAACCTGAACCAGAGCCAGAGCCAGAACCTGAACCAGAGCCAGAGCCAGAACCTGAACCTGAAATTGAATTACCACCTCAAAAACGACCAAAGGCAACAGCTGAAGCCGAGTTTGGTGAAATTCCAATACCAGAACCGCCAAAAACACCAAACAAGGTAGTTGGCATGGTTTTTAGCCAAGAAGGAAAAATAGTTGAAAATGCAATTATAGAAATTCAGGACAGCAATGGCCATGCAGTAAGAGCTTTGCGGACCAACCGTTTAGGCCAATTTGAAACAGCAACCCCCTTGTCTAATGGCAGCTATCTGGTTACAATTGAAAAAGAAGGTCATAACTTTGATATACTGAATTTAGAAGTAAAAGGAAAAATTATTCAGCCCTTAGTTATCAAGGCGAAGCAAAATCAAGAATCATGATTTTTGATTCATAAATCAAGTTTATGGATTTATTAAATATTGCCATTAAAGGCACCAGTCAAGACCACCTACCAATAGAAGATATCCAAGATGATTTAGTAATTTTAAAAAATGGAACGGCAGTCATGGTTTTACAAACTTCTTCGGTAAATTTTGATTTACTTTCTGAAAGAGAACAGGAGGCAATGATTTATGCTTATGCGGCACTACTAAACTCACTTACCTACTCTATTGAGATTCTCATCCGCTCTACTGCCAAAAACGTGACTAATTATTTAAAAAAAATTGACCGTCAAAAAGAAAAAGCGCCTAATGAGCTCTTGAAAAATCAAATCAGGTCATACCACAATTTTATCAAAAACGTAGTAGAAAAAAATAATGTTTTGACCAAAAGCTTTTATGTTGCCGTTCCTTTTTATCCAGCTGAAATGGGCGCGGCAGCGGCAGCCCAAACATCAATGCCCAGCATTCTGCCATTTTTAAAACCAAAGAAAAAAACATCACCAATTAGTCAGGAAAAGATAATTGAAAAAGCAAAAGCCGCCCTCGAGCCGAAAAAAGAACACTTAAGCCGCCTTTTTAACCGACTCGGATTAACTATAAAAAGATTAGAAACTAAAGAACTAGTCAGACTCTTTTATAAAATTTACAACCCGGAGTCAACAATCGGCGAAAATATTGAGGCCCTAAACCAGCAGGGAGTAATGATTCATGGTCCTCAGCAAAGGAAAACCGAATAAAATGTTGAACAAAATTATTCAAACCATAAAACCAGGTAAAAATAAAGAAGATGACCAAAAAACCTCGTCTGACCAAAGCAGCCCGGCACCGCTTGAAGCCGGCTTAAAAGATTTTGGCGAGGGGCTAGTCTCAGCTAAAGACATTATTGCTCCGTCTGCAATCGAGGTTGACTTTGATTGGATAAGAATAAACAATCATTATTATCGAACCCTGTTTGTAGTTAATTACCCCCGTTTTGTGTCAGCTAATTGGCTGTCTTCACTTATTAATTTTGACCACTCTTTAGATATTTCAATGAACATTTTTCCCTCTGAAGGCAAAGAAATTTTATCTAATCTAAGAAGAAAAGTTGCCGAAATGGAAGCTGAGATTTCCTCTGATATTCAAAGAGGCAAAGTGGTTGACCCGTCAACCAAGGCAAAACTTGAAGATGCACTAAGCCTACAAGAAGAGCTCGTTAAAGGTATTGAAAGATTTTTTCAGTTTGGTTTATACATTACTATTGGAGCAGAATCAGTCAAACAATTAAACCAGATAACTAAAGAACTGGAATCTAACCTTGGTTCACTCCTTATTATTCCAAAACATGCTACTCTGCAAATGGAGAAAGGATTTATTACTTCCCTTCCCCTAGCTGAAGATTTGCTTAATGTCACCAGAAACATGGATACTACTTCTTTGGCATCCACCTTCCCTTTTGTTTCATCAGATTTATCTGATGATAAAGGAGTTATGTATGGTTTAAATGAGCATAATGGCTCTTTAGTTGTTTTTGACCGATTTACAATGGAAAATGCAAACTCAATTTTATTTGCCAAAAGCGGCGCCGGAAAAAGTTACTTAGTCAAACTAGAAGCTCTGCGGTCTTTAATGTTTGGAACCGAAGTAATGGTTATTGACCCAGAAAACGAATATAAAAATTTAGCCGATGCCGTTGGTGGCCAATTTATTACATTTGGGTTCGATTCAGAATCTAAAATTAATCCTTTTGACTTAGATATAACCCCTGACGAGGATAAGAAAAATCAACTCAGCAGAAAAATTATGGCCCTACACGCCTTATTTAAATTGGTAATGGGAGAGCTGGATGCAAAGGAAAGCAATTTGCTTGACCGCGCCTTAATGCAAACATATAAAATGCGGGGAATAACTTTGGCCAACCCTCCCGGCCCGGATACTGAAATGCCGCTAGTTGAAGACTTATATAAAGTTCTTTTAGGAAGAGAAGAAGAACAAGCTGCTTCCTTAGCCGCCCGGCTTGAAAAGTTTATTAAAGGCTCTTTTGCTGGACTATTTAATTCTCAAACCAATATTAAATTAGATAACGAGTTCATTGTTTTTGGTATTCGCGACTTAGAGGAAGAATTGCGGCCAATTGCCATGCACATAGTTTTAGACTTTATCTGGAACAAAATAAGAAGGAACCTTAAAAAAAGAATATTAGTTGTTGATGAGGCGTGGTATTTAATGCAATACGCTGATACTTCAAAATATCTTTATAATTTTGCCAAGCGCGCAAGGAAATATTACCTCGGTCTAACTACTATTACTCAAGATGTTCAAGACTTTTTGGGTTCTGATTATGGCAAGGCAATTATTAACAACTCCTCAATACAGATTTTACTTAAACAGCACCCTGCCGCAATCGACCAAGTAGCTGAAACTTTTTATTTATCTGAAGGCGAAAGACAATTACTTCTTGGAGCAGCAATCGGGGAAGGAATCTTCTTTGCCGGCCAAAACCATGTTGCTATCCGAGTAATCGCCTCGCCTGACGAACATAAATTAATCACGTCCAGCCCTGAAGACATTATTGCAATGAAAAAAGGAGAAGAGTTAAAAACTCAACCCGCCAAAACAACATTAAAGGATGATGAAAAAAACTCCCCGGATAAAAACATTTAAACCTCAGCTGGTTTCGTTATCCAATCTAATGTGATAAATTATAAGTATGGTTGAAAATAATCACCTAACCCCGTCAAAGTTTTTTTATAACTGGGCCGTAACTATTGAAGACTTAACTGATAATTTAGGTAAAAAACCTTCCCAAAAAGAAGTCTTGGAAAAATTAAAAATTTCTCCACAACAGTTTAAAAATTTAATAAAATTTTTAAAAGAAAACTATGGCATTGAAAAAGAGGCAGATCAAAACTGGGCAGAATTTTTTCATCAAATAAGCTTGTTTTTTGCTGAAGACAACCAAATAGAAAATGAGGAAATTGCAATTGACAGTCAACAGCCGGCCCAGGAACAGCTGGAAAATTTAATTACTGAAAAAGAAGCTTTTGAAAATAGAAAAAAGGAAATATTAGAGGCAATTAAAACTAAGATTAAAGACCGGCTTGGGCTTAATCCAACTGAAGCAGAACAGTTTATTCAACGCCTGCTAATTATCCAAAAAAATCAACTTGGCAAAATAATTAAAAAAACCACAGAAAAAACTTTTTCATCTCATGACAGGGAAAATCTTGTCTTAGAAGTTTTAAAAAAACTTGTTGATAAGGAAAGTAAATTGCCAAAATTTACAGAAAAAATCGGTCTCCCTAATCAAATTATTGAAGCCATTTCTATTCCAACTCTAGAAGATTTAAACCAAAAAATAAAAACAATTGAGGATATTACCGCAAAATTACCGCAAAATTACCGCGGCATACCTACATCAACAGCTATAGCGGTTGAAATTATAAGCCGACTAGAAACTATTGATGAAGGATTGAAAGAAACCAAAAAAAACATTTTAATCAGCCAAATACCAGCGGAAATTGACATAAAAAAAAGGCTGATTAATTTTCGGATCCCAGAAGAAAGAGCTGAAAATATCGCCAAAAAAGCAATTGAAGAAAAAAAACAAACTATTAAAGCAAAAATTAACACTACTCTCCCCGAAATAAAACCAGAAGCAAAAATAAAAATAATTTCCGCCTGTCTGGCAGACGATTATCAACAAGCTAAAAAATCATTAAAAAAACTAAAAAATGTTCCCGAGACAACAAAAAAGAAGGTTTTTAATGAAATAATTATCTCCAACCAATTTATTGCCGACCGGGAAGCAGTTGCTGATAAAATTAAAAACCCGTCAGTAAAAGCTAAGGCTGTCATCCCTGATAGTTTTATAAAGAAACTCAATCAACATCCTCAGGTTGTAAATACGATTGCCGGGCTAGTCGTTACCCGCGCCTCCCAAGGAGTGCCAAAGGATAAAATTTCATTTACTATTACTGCTCCAACTGCAATCTCGATGAGTGCCAACAAAATGCCGGTAGAAAAAGGTGAAGAAAAAGCAATTGATCAAATAATTTCCGGACTGGATAATACTACCCTAAAAATGATTGAGCTTAAGGCAAAAAAAATCACCGGACAAATAGAAACTTCAATTTTAACTCAACTTAAAGAACAAACTCAATCCTATCTTGGTAAACAAAGTTTTATAAAAAAGCCGGATGGCACATATCGAGTTTTTGACATGTCTGACAAGGTTAGTGAGAAAGCAATCAGTATAATGGCCGAATTTTGGGCAAAAGAACCAACGCAAGCAGGTGATAACTTTTTTGAACTTAAAATAAAAGGAGAAGTGCCATTTAGCCACACTTTAAAAGCGCTTCCTAGTGGCGACCCGATAGAGATTATGTCCCATTTTAATGCTGACCAAGATGCTTTTATGGCTGCTGCTATTGCAGCACAAATGGCATCAATTCCCCCTGAAAAACTTCAAGAACAAATTTTGGCCTGGCAGCAATTTGTCGCTAAAGTAGAAAAATCTGACCAACCAGAAATAATTCACCAAGATAAACTTTTAGCTACTTTTCAATCCTGGTACGGAAAAGAAGGCGTCGGTGAAAAAGTCTATTCTAGTCAGCTTTATCAAACTTATCATGGCATCCGCCAAGTTTTTTCTCCAATAACTAATTTTGTTTCCAAAAAAATTCAACCACAAATTAAAAATTTATTTGACATTACTGCCGTTGGCAAAGGAATAAAGGCTGTTTGGAATAAAGGAAAAGGGTTCCTAAAAGAAAAAATCTTTGACCCAATTAAAAAATGGACTTTTGAAAAAATCGGCCAAAAACTAGCCGAAAAGGGAGTTTCTGTTGCCGTAGGCAAAGGAGTATCTGCAGCAATTGCCGCCGCTCTTGGCGTTTCAACGGGCGGTGTCAGCTTGGCCCTTATGGCTGGATGGGAAGCAGTAAAGGCTGGAGTTAAACTAATTAAAACAGGATTAAAAAAAATCGGCATTGACCCGGAAAAACTGGCCAAAAAATTTAATCAAGCTTTTGGATTCGGTATTGCTACCCAAATAAATAAATTTGTCGATAAAATTAAAATTATTCCTCAAGGAATAAGGGGATTCATTAAATCGTTCATTAATGTCTCAGAACCAATAACAATTACCATAATGGGGATCCCCCTTATTATTTTCGCCGTTGGAATCACATTTGTCCTTTTACTTTTTATCCAAACATCTCGCCATTCCCAAGACATGTTAACCATGGCTCCACCGGTGACTGAACAAGGGGGTGCAGGCGTTCCTATTGAGGATTTTAGTGACATCGAGGTTGTAGACATTGACATAGAAGAATGTTTAGAATTAGAAGGAAGTGCACAAAGGGCGTGTATAGTCACGATTGTTATCCAAGGATGCAACGCAACTCAAGGAAAAGTAACTGAAAAAAATGTAGGGGCAGTTAGAGGTTGTTTTGAAAAA
Source organism: uncultured Gammaproteobacteria bacterium (assembly GCA_964547295.1). Classification (GTDB taxonomy): domain Bacteria; phylum Patescibacteriota; class Microgenomatia; order UBA12405; family JAHJSD01; genus CAYSLZ01. The sequence goes on from CAZJMH010000007.1 coordinate 10,999, forward strand.
GCAATGGAAAAAGATGAAAATATAAATAACATTCTATCAGCCCACTTAAATCATATTGTTAATAATTTTAGTTACTCTGCTAATAAGTATGAGGTTTTACAGTGTGTTGGATATAAAATTGCAGTTGAACCAGCCCTTCCTGGCTGTGGTGATGCAAAACATTACTACCCTAATGGATGTGGTAACTGCAAAGCCATATCTGCTTCAGATGTCCGGCCTGGTGACAATGCCGTTTGGATAAAATACACCCCTACTGATCCCTGGGGACATATTGCTATAGTTATAGGTGTGGACAAAGAAAATAATTTAGTTTATTTATCTCAAGCTTGGGGCGGTTCCGGTGCAGTTAATTTTACCAAAATACCCAACTTTGATCCATCAGGTTATATTCGATGCCGATAATGAATAAAACAATTAAATTTATTAAAAAATATCAACTAATTATCTTTCTTTCCGCACTTGCCGGATTACTACTTAGTTTTAAAGCCTTAATTGCTCCAATTCAGGAAAAACCAGAAAAAATTACCCCTACACCGCCCTTAACTATTCCTTCGGCAACAATTCCAGTGTCACCAACAGAAATACCAATCGAACCATCTTATCTCACACCTTCTCCTCCGCCAACATACGGTAGAGGAATTAAGGAGGAGGAATTTGTTGAACAAGCACTAGAGAAATATCCATTGCTACCTTATTTACCCTATGAAGAAAAAAAAGGAATCAATATTAAATATACAGACACGTTAACGCTAGAAATAATCAAAGAAGGTTCAATCACTGCAGAAGATAAGGAAGAAATTTTACAATGGATTAGTGATCAAGGAATTAGACCCGATACTCACCAAATAACTTGGGAAGTAAAATAAAAAATGATCAAATTCTTTAAAAAATATTCTCTGGTTTTGTTTTTAGCAATCATTGCTGGTTTTTTTATTGGATTTAAAATATTCGGGGACACCGAAAATAAAATTTCAGAAGAAGTTCCTTTACCAGAAACAAAAGTTTTGGAACCAACGACAACCTTTGTTCAACAACCAAATCCCACTCTAAAACCAACCTCTTCACCTAATTTTGATTTAAGCGAAGAAGAAGTCAATCAAATTATGAAAGAACTTAATGTTGATCCTGACAATCCATCAATGGAAGATGTTGGCAAACTTTTTCAATACCTCATGGAAATGGAAAATGAAAATTAGAGATCGACTTTCACCGGCATAATAATATGAAACCAAGTTTCATCAGAAGGAATTTTAAATAATCCTGGAGTCAGCGCCTGTTTAAATTCCATTTCAACTTGCTGCTCGTCAGCCGGTAAAACTTTTAGGAAGTCAAGCAAAAAACGATAATTAAAAGCAATTTCTAAATCTTTCCCATCAATTTTAGCCCCAACTTCAGTTTTGTTTTCTCCAACACTCGGAGCATTTGAAGAAATTTGAATTTTTCCTTTACTAATTTTAAATTTAACCACATTGGCTGACTCACGTGCAAAAACAGAAGCCATCCGAATTGACTGATGAAATTCCTCTTTGTCAACAATAATTTTTGTTTCTGATTCCTGAGGGATAATTTTTTCATATTCTGGAAATTCTCCTTCAATTAATCGAGAGGTTAATTGTAAATCCGGTAATAAAAATATAACTTGATTTTCATCTTCTGTTAATCCAAGTTCTAATTTATTTTTACCGCCAGCAAGCCGAACAATTTCTATCAAACTCCTTGCTGGTATAAGAAAATTACCTGCATTTTGTTTTTTTTCAATATCAACCTTTTTTTGAGACACATCTTTTAAAGACAGCCGGTATCCGTCTGTTGATACCATCCGATAACCTTGATTAGTAAATTCCCAGTTAATTGCCGCTAAAACCGGTCTAGTATCATCTTCGGCAGCAGCAAAGCCAACTAAATTAACTGCTTTTTCCAAGTTTTTTAAAGGCAAAGAAAAAGTCTTTTTTTTGTCAATTACCGGAATTTCTGGGAATTCCTCCGCATCCATTCCAGTAAAAGTAGTTTCCCCTTGTTTCGAAGAAATTTTTACTTGGTTTTCTTTAACTATTTCTAGATCTAGTTTTCCTGGTGACAAATAAGAAACAAATTCAGAAATTTCTTTTGCCGGAATAGTTAAATTACCCGGTCTTCCAACTTTGGCATCCAACCAATATTGAATTCCAATATCTAGGTTAGTTGCTGATAATTTTAATCGGTTATTTTTTTCACCAGAAAATAAAATATTAGCTAAAACAGGGAGCTGTGGACGAGAAGCAATAAATCTTGATACTATTGATAAACCTTGATTTAAATCTTCTTGTAAAACTTCAAGTTTCATTATGTCCAATCTTAAACGACTAATTCTTTTCTGTCAATGCCATTTTTAAAACCTTTTCCCCATTTGAAGTTTATAAAATTGTTAATAGATATTTTAGTATTTAATATAGTATTAGTATTAGTATAGTCAGTGTAAAAGTGGAAAGTTAAGTGTTGGTTAAGTTGAAATCTTCGGTTGAAAACTGATTAAAAATAGCTTTTTAACCAAAAGAACAAAAATAAATAATAATTTAGTCCGATAGTTTTATACTTCTTAAAGACTATAGGAGGTGGAAATTTTACAAAATTTGGGGATTAAATTGTGGATAAATAATTTAAAATTGTGAATTACTATGAAAATATTTTTTTTCTCATTTCCAAAATGTCATGTCTTATTTCTTGATTGGTGGAAAACAATCGGTCAATTTTTTCTTCAGAGTGCATAATTGTTGTATGGTCACGACCGCCGAGAATTTCACCAACCCTTTTTAATGGGTATTCCAGTTCTTTACGCAAAAGATATGCGGCGATATGTCGAGCAATAGCAATTTCTTTTTTTCTAGATCGCCCTTTAACTTCTTTGGTTTTTAAGCCATAATGTTTGGCGACAACTGATAAAATTCTCCGGTAAGAGATACTTCTCCTTTTTTTCGAGTCCTTTTTTATCCCGAAGAAGTTTTTCACATAATCTAAGTCGGCTTGTTGTTTATCAGCTAAAGCGGCGGCACTAATTTGAGTTAATTTCCCTTCTAGTTCTCGGGCATTTGATTCAATTGTTTCAGCAATAAAAGTGATGGCATCTTCTGAAATGTTAATATTTCTTTGTTCACTTTTTTGTTTTAAAATTGCTACCCTCATTTCAAAATCCGGCGGTTGAACATCTACTGTTAAGCCGCCCATAAACCGAGAAGTTAACCTATCTTTTAACGGCTGGATTTCTTCTGGTTTTCGATCAGAAGTTAAAACTACTTGTTTTTGGTTAAGATATAGATCATTAAAGGTGTGGAAAAACTCGTCTTGAATATATTCTTTTCCGGCAATAAATTGAACATCGTCAACAAGAAAAACATCAACATTTCGGTATTTATGTTTAAATTTATTAGTTGTTTGTTCTTTAAGTGAAGCAACTAGTTCATTACCAAAAGTCTCAGCACTAATGCATAAAACTTTCCAGTCCGAATGATCTTGACAAACCCGGTTGCCGACAGCATGAAGTAAATGAGTTTTGCCTACCCCAACCCCTCCCCAGATGAATAAAGGATTGTAAGAATTGCCGGGCTGTTTAACAATTCCTTGTGCAGCAGCAAAAGCAAAATGGTTGGTATCACCGACAACAAAATTATCAAAATTAAATATTGGGCTAAGACCAGATTTTTTATTAAAAACATTGTTAGAAGCTAAGTTTTTTTGATTAGTGGTTAAAGGGACCTTGTCTGTTTCCGGAGCTTTATTTGAAGGATTATCGAATAGTGGTCCGGGCCTAGATTCTTTTTTTGCTTTTTGCTTTTCAACTTCAAAAACTAGAATTGATTCTTCTCCAGTTTGACGGTCTAAAGCTGCTTTTACGAGGCTGGAATAACGCTTTTTAATTAAATCGGCCAGATAAGAGTTTGGACAAAGAATGGTTGCGGTTTTATTTTTATAACTTTTTAGTTTAGTATTAGCAAATAAAGTAGTAAATATTGTTTTTGACAATGAAAGTTTTAGTTCGGCGATAACACTGGACCAGAGGTCAGATAATTTTGTATCCACAAAATTTAATTTCGAAATCCGAGTACCGAAATTCGAAAAGTTTTGAATTTAATAATTTTTAATTTGATAATTGTTTCGCACTTCGTATTTCGTGTTTGGAGCCGATTACTAATCACTAATCGGCGAGGGTTATACACATTGTAAAGTTTTTGTCCACAGTTGGCAAGAGGGAGTTTGTGTTATAATTAAATCCATGGCTTTGCCTAAAAATTTTCGTTTGAAGAAAAAAAATAATTTTGATAAAGTAAAGCGGCATGGCCAAGTTGTTCAAACGCCATTTTTTTTTGCTTCTATCCTTGATGGGCAAAAAGATGGACCAAAGTTTGCATTTGTGGTATCAAAAAAAATTGATAAAAAAGCAGTAGTTAGAAATAAAATAAGGCGTTATTTAAGCGAAGCAATTAGAATATTAATGCCGCAGTTGAAAAAAGATGTCTATGCTGTTTTTTTTGTTAAAAAAGAAATAAAAAATTTAGAATTTAATCAAATTAAAAAGGAAATTAGTAAAATATACCAATTATTCCAATAAAATAGCGCGCGATAAATATTCGGAGAATATGCGGTAAATAAAATATGTGGAATACATTATTATTTCAACCATTACTAAATGCCCTGATTGCCTTTTATCATTTGTTTGGTAATTTAGGGGCAGCAATTATTAGCTTAACCCTAAGCATTCGAGTTTTACTTTTACCTTTAACTTTGCCTTCATTAAAAACAGCTCAAAAAATGAAGGATATTGCCCCGAAATTAGAAAAATTGAAAAAAAAGCATAAAGATGATAAAGAGGCCTTGGCCAAAGCTCAAATGGCGCTATACAAAAAAGAGGGTATTAGGCCTTTTGCCGGCTTTCTTCCTCAGATAATCCAAATTATTATTTTAATTGCTTTATTTCAAGCCTTCAGGGAGGTATTGGGAAATAATGGCGGAATTGAGAAGTTGAATCAATTATTATATTCATTTTTAAGATTACCTGCTGATGCCCAGATAAGTTTAAAATTTTTTTATCTTAAGCTCTCTGAGCCTGACACAATTAATTTGTTTGGACGAAATGTTCCGGGCCTATTTTTAATTGCCGCGGCAGCAACCCAGTTTTTATCAGCAAAAGTAATGATGCCAACGGCTAAAAAAGAGCGCCAAGCGGCTAAGGAAACTGAAGATAAAAGTGATGATTTTGCTTCAATGATGAGAACACAGTCAATGTATTTATTTCCACTAATGACTTTATTTGTTGGAATGCGTTTTCCGTCCGGCCTGGTTCTTTATTGGTTTGTTTTTAGTTTGTTTAATTTAGTTCAGCAGTTTATAATTAAGCGAAGAAAATAGGGGCAATATATGAGTAAGAAAAAAAATATAAAAAAAACAGAACTAGTTCAAGAATTGGCAGAGAAGCTTTTTGATAAGCTTGATCAGAAAGTAAATTTGGAAATAAGCCAAGAAGATGAGGCAATAAAAATAAATATTAATACTGATGAGCCCGGGCCGTTAATTGGCTTTCATGGCAAAACATTATCTTCAATACAGCTAATTTTAGGTTTAATGGTTTTTCAGCAGTTTGGTGAGTGGCAGCAAATTATTGTCGATGTTGACGAGTATCGCAAAGAACAAACAGAAAGATTAAAAAATATTGCCTTAAATTCAGCTAGAAGAGCAAAACTTTCCGGTCGTCCGGTTGCCCTGTCACCAATGACGCCTTTTGAGCGACGTATTATTCATATGTCTTTGAATGATGACCCAAATGTGACTACTGCATCTGAAGGTGAACCGCCCCACCGCTACGTGGTAATTACTCCAAAAACCACATAAGATATTGCAATTGGAATTAAATTCATAATTTATAATTTTTAATTCTTATATATAATAGTATATGAAAAAGATTGTTAATAAGAATGCTTATCGAGAGTATGAAATTAAGGATAAAGTTGAAGCCGGTATTGTTTTAACTGGTGCTGAAGTTAAAGCAATTAGGACTAGAGGTATTCAGCTAAAAGATGCTTTCGTTAAAATTATTAATGGCGAGCCATTTTTGGTCAACGCCTATATTCATCCCTACCCTTTTGCTCGACATGAAGGTATTGAGCCGGATCGAAAAAGAAAACTTTTATTAGAAGAAAAGCAAATAAAGAAATTGATTGAAAAAAAAGGCCAAAAATTGACGATTGTGCCTTTAGCGTGTTATACTAAGGACCGCTGGATAAAGGTTCTTTTAGGTATAGGAAAGAGAAAGACTAAGCAAAAAAGAAAACAGGAATTGATAGAAAGAGAAATAGACAGAAATATTCAAAAGTTCAAATATTCAAATATTCAAAAGAAAGACTAAATTTGAACATTGAGCATTTGAAAATTGAAGTTTATTTTCGGGGATGTCTAAGATTCGACGGAAAAAGCACGTTTAAAAACAGCAAGCACTCTTTGGTAAAAGAGGAAAAACAGACCAAAAACAAATATGCCAACTCTAACGAAATGGCTCTAAATTACGCTTTTGCGTAATCTAGCATTCGCTTAATTCTTGTTCGGGGAATTTTGCCGAGTGACAATTATCCGGACTTATTTTCTTACTTTTGGCCCAAGTAAGAAAAGAAATAATTGGCCAAGGTTGATAAAAGTTTTGTCAGTTATCTAATTATCAACAAAACTTAAAATTGACTAAGCTTGTAGACGTTTTTAATGTATTTTTCTGGACCCGCGGTCACTCCGCGGCATCTCCACCAAGCAATGACTAATTGTTAATGGCTAATGATTAAAATATTAGTCATTAATCATCAATCATTAATCATCTATTTTTAAATAATGGCGAAAAAAGCAAAGAAAACAACAAAACAAAAGGCCAAAGGCTCAACGCCTAAGGCCGAAACCAACCGTCCCGTTCTCAAGGTTGAAAAACGTGAGGTTACTGGTCGAAAAGTAAAAAACTTACGTGATCAAGGTTTTCTTCCAGCCAGTGTTTATGGAAGAGAAATAGAGTCACTAAGTTTAAAAACTAAGCTTGATAATATAAAAGAGATTTTCAGCAAGGTTGGTGAGACAAGCTTGGTTGACTTAGATATCAAAGGTGAAAAGAAAAAACGGACAGTTCTTTTAAAAAATCCTCAATATGATCCAGTTTCTGATAATCTTCTTCACATTGATTTTCACCAGGTTGATTTAACCCAGACAGTTACTGCTGAGGTGCCGGTAGAGTTGGTTGGAAAATCTCCTGCCGCAGAATCTGGCGAAGGAGTTTTAGTCCAGTTAATTGATGAGCTGGAAGTTGAGGCCCTGCCGACTAAACTGCCAGAAAAATTTATTGTTGACGTTAGCGAACTAAAAGAAATTGATGATTCAGTAACAATTTCTGACTTGGAGGATTTTTCAAAAGAGGTTGATATTAAAGCAGAAAAAGACCAAATTTTAGCTAAAATTGAACCCTTGCTTGAGGAAATTGAAGAGCCGGTTACTCCAGAAGAAGAACTTTTGGTTGGTGAGGAAGAAATGGTTGAGGGTGAAGCTGCGCCTCAAGATGAACAAGCAGGCGAGCAAACCTTGCCAGAGGCTGAAGCAGGTGAAAAAGGTGAAACTAGGCCCAAAAAAGAAGAACAAGAAAAAGCTGCTGAGAATGAAAATAAAAAATCTTAATTTAGTTGACTTTCGTAACTATTCAAATCAATTTCTTTTCTCTACTGATTTAAATTTAATAGTTGGACCGAATACAGCCGGAAAAACAAACTTACTCGAAGCGCTTTATTTGTTAGCATCAGGAGAAAGTTTTCGTGCCAATACTAACAAAGAAATGATTCGGTGGGGATGTGATTTGGCATTGATTGATGGTCAAGTTAATGAGAAACATTTAAAAATTGCTGTTCAGATTAAGGAAAACAAAGTAGTTAAGCAGTTTTGGCTAGATAAAGTTGAAAAGAAAAAGTCACATTTTATTAAACATTTTAGTGCGGTTATTTTCCGACCGGAAGATATTCGGATGATTCAGGGTTCGCCATCAAGAAGGCGTAATTTTTTGGATGATGTTTGGTCTAGTTGGAGTTGGGAATATTACCAGCCGTTGTTGACATATAATAAGGCGCTTATTCGCCGCAATCAAGTTTTAAAAAAAATAAGAGAAGGTGGGGCTAAAAAAGAAGAACTATATTTTTGGTCTCAAACATTAGAAAAAAATGGCGAAGTAATTCGTCAAAAAAGAGACCAGTTTTTAGATTTTGTTAATTATTATTGGCAAAATTATAGGAAAGAGTTTTCACATTTGAAAGTTGATTATCAGTCAAGTCCAATAACTGTGGATTTACTTGAAGAGAATTACCAAAAAGATTTTGGTATGGGGGTGACAACTATTGGTCCGCAACGAGACAATTTTGTTGTTTTTAGTTCAGAGTTTGGTGATGAACCGATGGATATTGCCATTTGGGGCTCAAGAGGGCAGCAGCGTTTAGCTACTCTGGCTTTAAAGTTAGCACAACTTGCTTTTATTGAAGACCAGCAGGATAAAAAGCCAGCCTTGCTTTTGGATGATATTTTTTCTGAACTGGATCAATCAAATCAAGAATTGGTTATTTCTCTTCTTTCCCATTACCAAACCTTTTTAACTCTTACCGAGGACATTGCTGTTCCCTTCCAGGCCAAAGTAATTAAACTGTAATTTGTCCCTCTTGACTTCAATCTATACTATTCATATAATATAAACACCAGCAATTAAAAGCTGGACCGGAGTTTATTTCGGTTTTTTGGATATATCATAAGAATAATGAGAAAAAATTTAAACTATCAAGCTTTTCAATGGAGACTATTGTAGCTTAAATTAGTTTATTGATGTATCTGGCAAACCGGGATAAAAATCCCGGTTTTTTTAATTGAGCACTTTAACAAGTTATTGATGACGTACAATACCGTGCATCACAACCGTGTGCCACTTTGTGGTATACGGCCGGACCCGCCGAAATCTTTATGTATTTAGGCGGGTAAATTAAAATTCTAGTAGTAAGGCAAATGGTGGATACCTTGGTAACAAGGGCCGAAGAAGGACGCGGTAGGCGGCGAAACACGTCGGGGAGGTGCCAAACAACCTTTGATCCGGCGGTGTCCGAATGGGGCAACCCGGCATTGTGTAAGCAATGCTACGCATCGCTTTGCGATGTGAGGTAAGCTGGGGAACTGAAACATCTTAGTACCCAGAGGAAAATAAAATTAAAATGATTCCCTTAGTAGCGGTGAGCGAAAAGGGAAAAGCCTAAACCCCGCAGTTGCGGGGGGTTGTAGGGTCCAGCCAAAAAATAATTCTAGTTAGCAGAAAACCTTGGAATAGGTTTCCAGAGAGGGTGAAAGGCCCGTATGCGAAAGCAAGAATTATTTAGGCGGATTCCTGAGTATCCCGATTAATTTTGGGTGAATCTGGGGGAACCATTCCTCCAAGGCTAAATACTCTTGTTGACCGATAGTGAACTAGTACCGTGAGGGAAAGGTGAAAAGTACCCCGGGAGGGGAGTGAAATAGTATCTTGAAACCATTTGCTAACAAACAGAGAACGCTCCGATGTTACATCGGAGTTATCTCGTGCTTTTTGGAGAACGAGCCGGCGAGTTTTCGTTGACTGCAAGTTTAACCGAGTCTGACTCGGGTAGGCAGAGGGAAACCAAGTTTGAATAGAGCGATAGCAGTTAGCGTAAGACCCGAAATCGAGTGAACTAACCATGGGCAGGGTGAGCGGTCGAGAAATCGACCGGGAGGCCCGAACCAGTAGGGGATGCAAACCCTTTGGATGACCTGTGGTTTGGAGTAATATGCTAATCGTACTCGGAGATAGCTGGCTCTCCCCGAAATATATTTAGGTATAGCGTTCTATGTTTTTTTCCAGGGGTAAAGCCACTGGATGGGCGCAGGGTAGAAATACCTTGTGCTCAACCAAACTCTGAATACTGGAAAATTAAATAGAACAAGTCGGTCTGACCGGGCTAAGCTGGTCAGGCGAAAGGGAAAGAACCCAGACTCCCGTTTAAGGTCCCTAAGTGTTTGCTAAGTGGCAAAGGAAGTGATTCGCCACAGACAGCCAGGAGGTTGGCCTAGAAGCAGCCATCCTTTAAAGAAAGCGTAACAGCTCACTGGTCGATGGTGGGTCGCGCCCAAAATTTAACGGGGCTAAAGCAAACCACCGAAGACGGAGAGCTTGTTCGCAGAACAAGCGCACAGAATTACACGGATTAAAAACCACGGAATTACACGGAACTCAGTTTCTGTGTTTTTTCTGTGTCATTTCCGTGTCTTTTCAGTGTGCTCGCTCTGCGAGCAAGTTGGTAGGGGAGCGTTCCCAGGGCAGTGAAGTCAAACTGTAAGGTTTGGTGGAGCGCTGGGAAGTGAGAATGCCGGCATAAGTAACTAGAATTCTGGTGAGAATCCAGAACGCCGAAAGCCTAAGGTTTCCAACGCAATGTTCGTCAGCGTTGGGTTAGGCGGGGCCTAAGGTAAGTCCGCCGTTTCAGGCGGGGTAGCCGATGGACAGTCAGTTAATATTCTGACCCCATAATTATTTCGTTATTACTTAGGGAGTGACGCATTAGGATAAGTTGGATGGAGTAGTGAAATTGCTCTATTGGTCAACCAAGTTAGTCTCGACAGGCAAATCCGTCGAGACGCAAAGTCGAGTTTACTCGATTAAGGCGAGGTTGAACGGGATTTCTAACCTTCGGGTTAGAAAAACCCGGCTGATTTCTGGTGCCGAGAAAAGCTTCGTAAGGAGAAATAGTTGTGCCCGTACCGCACAACCGACACAGGT
>CAZJMH010000008.1:0-20836 GCA_964547295.1 uncultured Gammaproteobacteria bacterium
TCTCTCCTCCGGCCTGGGTCCAAGCCAAACCAGTAGAAACTCCTTTTTCATCTTCTTTACCTTTTATTTGATGACTAAATTTAGGCGGACCAAGAAACCGATGAGCAGTTTGGATATTCATTTTCGGCTTGATTTCCTTACCCTCCGCAATTCGTAAAGCAACTTTTCTGCATAATTTGGCAATCGCCCTCTCCAGTTCACGAACCCCTGCTTCCTGGGTATATTTTCTTATTAAATCTTTAATTAGTTTGTCGCCTAAAACCAAATCATCTTCAGATAAACCATGATTGACTAACTGGCGGGGAAAAAGATATTTTTTAGCAATATTCAATTTTTCTTCTTCTGTATAGCCTGGAAATCTGATAATCTCCAGCCTGTCTTGTAATGGTGCTGGAATTGTATCAGTTATATTTCCGGTAAGAATAAAGAAAACCTTTGATAAGTCATAAGGAACATCTAAATAGTGATCTGAAAATCGTTTATTTTGCTCCGGGTCTAAGGCTTCTAATAAAGCTGAACTTGGATCACCTCGAAAATCAGTTCCAACTTTATCAATTTCATCTAGCATAAAAACCGGGTCTTTTGCTTCGGCATCTTTGATCCCCTGAATTATCCGTCCCGGCAAGGCGCCAACATAAGTTCGGCGGTGGCCTCTAATTTCAGCTTCATCGCGAATTCCACCCAAAGACACTCTGACAAATTTTCTTTCCAACGCTCTGGCAATTGACTTACCTAAAGAAGTTTTACCAACACCTGGCGGACCAATAAAGCAAATAATGTTCGGAGTTGAATCAGTTATTAATTTTTTTTCTGATTTTCTATTGGCTTTAATTTTTCCGTTTCTAAGTTTCATTACTGCTAAATGCTCGATTATTCGCTCTTTAACTTTTTCCAAACCATAATGGTCTTGATCAAGAATTTTCCTGGCTTTTTTAATCTTTACACTTCTATCATCCTTTACTTGCCAGGGCATTCCAATAAGAGTATCTAAATAAGTCCGAATATAACTTGCTCCAGGAGCAAAAGAAGACATTTTCGATAAGCTATCAAGTTCTTTAAAAGCTTTTTTTTCAACTTCCCCAGGCATATTAGATGCCTTAATTTTCTTTTTTAATTCCGCAATTTCACTCCTTTGTCCAGTCCCAACACCCATTTTCTTTAATTCCCTATCGATTGCTTTTTTTCTCTCTTCTAAAACAGATTGCTTCATTTTCTTTTCAAATTTATCTTTAGTCTTTTTTTCAATTGATTGATCAAGTTTTAGAACTTTTATTTCATGGGCAAGGGCTTCACTGACCTTTTTGATTCTCGTTTCTAAATTCTGGTCTTTTAAAATTAATTGTTTTTCATCTACAGGGGAATTAAGGGCGAACGAAATTTGGTCGGTTAACTCAACCAAATTAACCTTTTCTCCAATACTTAATTTTTTCAATACCTCCGGGTCAAAACCCTTGCCAAGATTAAATGCTTTACGAACTAAGTTAAGCATTTGATCAACTGCTACTCTAACTTTTACTTTTTCTTTAATATTAGTTTGCCAATCACTAACTCTAACCTTAATAAACTCTTTTTCATCTAAATATTCTTCAATTTTTACCCGGCGCAAACCAACAAAGGCGGCATGAACTGTGCCGTCAACTTGAACAACATGTTCAACCTGACATAAAACACCAATTGAATATATATCTTCTGGTTTTGGATTATCAATTTCCGGTTCTTTTTGCGCCGCAACAACAATCCAATTCTCTTCTTGGTCAGGATTATAAACTTCCCTTAAAGCAGTAATAGATTTATTTCTCCCAAAAATTACTGGAAATTCAACATTTGGGAAAGGAACTAAATTCCTGACTGGAATCAAGGGAAGTATTTCTTCATCGATTTTATTTATATTTTTATCTGATCTGCTTGGTAATAGAACTGTCATTTCAATTAGCAGTCTAGCAAATAATTTGCTAATTGTAAAGTAGTAACAGATATAATATATAATAAGAATATGAAATCAGGAAGAGTAGCTGTAGTTGGACGGCCAAATGCCGGCAAATCAACTTTAATCAATAATTTAGTCGGCCAAAAAATATCAATTGTAACTGACCGACCGCAAACAACAAGAAAAGTTGTCCAAGCTATTTACTGGGATGAACGCGGTCAAATAATCTTCTCAGACACCCCAGGAATTTTTGCCAAAATCAAAGGGCCGGTTAGTAAAAAAATTAATCCTCAGGCCGGAAAACAAATGCAAATAGCTGATCTTATCCTCTACTTGGTTGACCATACGCGCCACCGGGGAGATGAAGAAAACCGAGTCCTTGGATTAGTCCGACAAGCTGATATACCAAAGATTCTGGCAATCAATAAAATAGACATTAAAAAACCCGACTACACTTATCAATATAAATTTTTGGAAGATGAATTTGACCAGTGGCTGGAAATATCAGCTTTAAAAAAACTAAACCTTAACATTCTAATGGACAAAGTTTTTGAATATTTACCAGAAGGCAAGCCTTTATTCAATCCAGAAAATTATCAGGCTTTCCCAGCAATTAATATAACCCCCGAAGACTTTGTTAGTGAAATAATTCGAGAAAAAGCGTTTATGGTTCTTTATCATGAAGTTCCCTACCGTCTAGGAGTTAATGTCAACCAAATAGAAGAAAGAGATAATATCTATTACATCAAAGCGGAGATAGTCACCACCAATGAAGACCACAAGCCGATTATCATAGGAAAAAAGGGAAAAACAATTAAAGAAATCGGCACTTTAGCAAGAAAAGAATTTGAATTGATTACTAATAAAAAAGTCTATCTTGATTTAAATGTAACTGTTAATCCACACTGGGTAAAAAATCTTTAGTATATGGCTGGAATACCGGTTTAATCTTCCCTGTAGTATCTGCCCATTAAACCTGTTTTTGCGATAACATGATTTTCCATTTCTGCTTCCAGTTGGCCCCGACTGGCACTCGATTGAAGACTAACATCTTTATCTAAAGCATAAATTTGAAACATATATCGGTGCTCTCCAGAAGGCGGACACGGACCACTATAACCAAACTCACCAAAATCATTCATACCCACCCTTGCCCCTTTTGGAATTGACCGAAACCCAATAGTTTCTGTATCCGGGGAAATATTCCATACTAACCAATGATTCCACGGGCCTCCAACTGCATCAATATCATCAAAAATTAAAACTAAGCTTTTGGTTTTTTCTGGAACATTAGATATTTCCAGCCTCGGGTTTATATCTGCACCATCACATGTATACTCCTGAGGAATAAAATCACCGTTCAAGAAAGCAGTGCTTTCTAGAATAAGTGATTCTTCTTTACCAGCAAGAATTAACTCTTGTTTGCTGAAATCTGCCTGTCTTACTTGACTTAGATATTCTATTTGTGAAAAAAAGGATTTTATCCCTAAAAAAACAACTACGCCTAACGCAGCTATTAAAAAAAGACTTATTTTATTGGACATTAAAATCAGTATATCAGACTATATTTTATAGTGTCAAAAAATAATCTATAATAGGTAAATGGTAGTTTATAATTCCCAAATAGCTAAAATTTTTGAAAAAAAAGCTGACCTGCTTGACATTAAAGGCGAAAATCAATTCCGAATCCGTGCTTACCGCAACGCAGCTCAAACTATCAACCGTTTGTCTACCCGGCTGGAAGAAATGGTTGAAAACGATGAAGATTTAACTCAACTGACAGGTATTGGAAAAGATTTAAGTGATAAAATTAAAGAGATTGTTTCTACCGGAAAACTCCAGCAGTTGGAGGAACTCAAAAAAGAGTTTCCTTCTGGTCTGCTTGAGATGCTTGAAATAGAAGGCTTGGGGCCAAAAAGGGTCAAAAAATTATATCAGCGCTTAAATATAAAATCGATTGCCGACTTGAAAAAAGCAATAAATAATAAACAAGTCCAAAATTTAGAAGGATTTGGAGAAAAAACTGCCTTAAACATCATTGAGGGAATTAAAAAGCTAGAAAACCGCAGTCAAAGAACATTGTTAATCACTGCCCAAAGAATAATTGAGCCCTTAATAGAATTTTTAAATCAAGATGAAAACATTAACCGACTAGAAATCGCCGGCAGTTATCGGCGGCGCCAGGAAACCATCGGTGATTTTGATATTTTAGCCTCTTCATCAAAAGGGAGAAAGGTCATTAAACGTTTTGTTAATTATTCCGGAGTTAAGGAGGTTATTTCCCAAGGAGAAACAAAGTCGTCAATTAACTTGGAAACTGATACACAAGTCGATTTAAGGGTAGTTAAGAACGAAAGTTATGGCGCCGCGTTAATTTATTTTACTGGGTCTAAAAATCACAATATTAAATTAAGAAGTCTGGCAATAAACCAAGGATATAAGCTGAGTGAATACGGTGTTTTTAAAAACGAAAAAAAAGCGGCCGGGAAAACGGAAAACGCAGTTTATCAAATATTAGGTCTTGATTTTATCCCTCCTGAATTACGTGAAAACCGGGGAGAAATTGAGGCTGCTAAAAACAAAAATCTGCCCAATTTAGTCAAAGAAAAAGATATCCAAGGCGATTTACAAATGCACACTACTTATTCCGACGGTAAAGCAACTATTGAGGAAATGGCAGAAACAGCCAGAAGTTTAGGTCGAAAGTATATTGCAATAACCGATCATTCGGCCCACTTGGGAATAACCCACGGACTAAATAATAAAGAACTTAAAAGCCAAATTGGAAAAATTGAGAAAATTAATAAGAAAATAAAAAAGATAAAGATTTTAAAAAGTATTGAAGTTGATATTTTAGAAAATGGAAATCTAGACATGAAAGACGAAGTTTTAAGCCAGCTGGATATTGTTACTGCTTCTGTTCATACAAAATTTAATTTAACAGCCAAAAAACAAACTGATCGAATTATTAAAGCAATGGATAATCCTTACGTTAATATTATCGGGCATCCTACCGGCAGAATAATTGGCAAACGTGAACCATACAAACTAGAAATGGAGAGATTATTGCAAGCTGCCAAAGAAAGAAACTGCATCCTGGAAATCAACGCCCACCCCAGTCGGCTTGACCTCAACGATGTTTATGCAAAAAGAGCAAAAGAGATAGGTGTTAAAATTGCTATTAATACTGACGCCCACAGCCCGGAGGAACTTGATTATATCCGTTTTGGCGTTTACCAGGCTCGGCGCGGCTGGCTGGAACCAAATAATATTATAAATTGTCTGCCAATTGATGAACTATTTAAAACAATTAAACGAAAATAAAATAAATAAACCTGAAATTAATTTAAAAACCATTAACAATAAAGATGAGGCCGAAATGGCAATAAAAACTCTTCGGCAGGCAATTAATTATCATGATTATCAATACTACATCCTTAATGACCCAGTAATCACTGACTCAGAATATGACCATTTGTTTGAACAGCTAAGGAAATTAGAAAATAGATTTCCCAGCTTAATTACTACTACTTCTCCTACTCAACGTGTTGGCGGTGAACCATCAGATGGTTTAGAGAAAGTTAAACATCCAAAGCCAATGCTTTCTCTTCAAAGCGTAAGAGAGAAAAGTGAAGTAAATAGTTTTTATAACAATGTTCTTGATAATTTGGATAAAAATAAGGTTGAATTTGCTGCCGAGCCAAAATACGACGGATTGGCCGTAGAATTAATTTATGAAAATGGAAAGCTGGTTCAAGCATCAACCCGGGGCGACGGACAAACCGGCGAGGAAATAACGGAAAATATTAAAACTATTAATGAGGTGCCTCTAAACTTAATTTCCGCGTCCGAAAAAGAATATCCCAAAAAACTAATAGTCAGGGGTGAGGTTTATATGGAAAAGGATGAATTTAAAGAATTCAACCAGCAACGACTAGAAAAGGGAGAAGATGCTTTTGCCAACCCAAGAAATGCCGCTGCTGGATCACTTCGTCAACTTGATCCTAAAATCACCTATAGCCGTCCGCTTCATATTTTTATTTATGAAATTGCCAGACCAGAAAAACACGGCTTTAAAACCCACTTTGAGGCAATAAAATCTCTCCCTGCCTGGGGATTCAGGGCTAACCTCGATCAAACCAAGTTGTGTCATCAGCTTAAAGAAATGTTTGAATTCCACTATAATTTAGAGAGAAATAGAGACGAGCTGGCTTATGAAATAGACGGTGTTGTTTAT
Organism: uncultured Gammaproteobacteria bacterium; assembly: GCA_964547295.1. Classification (GTDB taxonomy): domain Bacteria; phylum Patescibacteriota; class Microgenomatia; order UBA12405; family JAHJSD01; genus CAYSLZ01. Next base: position 6,165 of record CAZJMH010000008.1, read on the forward strand.
AAAGTAAATGATTTGTCTTTCCAAAGGAAACTGGGAACAAGAACACGAAATCCCAAATGGGCGCTGGCCTACAAATTTGAACCTCGAAGCGGCACAACAACTATCAAAAATGTTGTTTGGCAGGTGGGCCGAACCGGCAAATTAACTCCGGTTGCTAAATTAAAACCAGTTAAAATCGGCGGAGTAACTATTAAAAATGCCTCTTTACACAACCCGAATGAAATTGATCGAAAAGATATACGCATCGGTGACACAGTGATAGTGGAAAGAGCTGGTGATGTTATTCCTTATGTTGTTAAACCAATTAAAGACAACCGGGATGGTTCTGAAAAAGATATTCAACCGCCGGAAAAATGTCCTGTTTGTAATTCAAGGGTAATTATTAGTGATGACAAAAAAACAATTCAATGTCCGGATACTAATTGTCAAGCTAAATTAAAACAAAGTTTAACCCATTTTTGCTCCCGCCAGGCAATGAATATTCAAGGTTTAGGAGATAAAATTGCTAAACAACTGGTTGATCAGGGTTTGGTTAAAAACCTGGCTGATATTTACCAATTAACCAAAGAAAACCTTCTTAATTTAGAAAGATTGGCTGAAAAATCAGCTCAAAATTTAATTAATGAGATAGAAGAAAGTAAAAAACAAGCTTTTGATAGATTTATTTTCGGGCTTGGTATTCCGCAGGTAGGTGAACACATTGCTAAAGTTTTGGCTGAAAACTTCAAAAAAATAAAGGATTTGTCAAAAGCTGACCGTGAAAATTTAGAAGCAATTCATGAAATCGGCCCGCAAATTGCCAAGAACATTGTTTATTATTTTAATGACCCTGATAATCTTGAAATGATAGAGTCGATGTTTAATCAGGGATTAAAATTGTCTAATCCTTTCTTTGAAAATAAGAACAACCATTTATCAGAAACAAAATTTGTTTTTACTGGTAACTTAAATAATTGGACAAGGCTAGAAGCTGAAAGTGCAGTTGAAAAATTGGGCGGACGCGGGACAACCTCGGTCAGTTCTCAGACAGACTACCTTGTTGTCGGCAGAAATCCGGGCTCCAAATTAAACAAAGCTGAAAATTTAGGTATCAAAATAATTAATGAGAAAGAATTTGAAAATTTAATTAATAAAAAAACCTAGATTAATTAGTTAAAGTTTACTAAAATTTAAATTATGAAGAAGTTAACTTTCAAAAAATTACTTTTAAGGCTTTTTTTTTCATCAATTTTGGTTTTTATTTCTTTTATTATTTTTTATTATTTTATAGGCCGGCTTTATATTCTTAGACTGGGAATTGAAATCAGCCAAACCGGTAAAATCCTTTTTTCTCCGCCCCAATTATTTAATTTTTTTGTCTTCAACTTGTCTGTTTTTACTCTTTCTATTTTTTTCTTAATTGCAATTAAATTAGCTGAATTAGGAGAAAAAAAATTCAGTGGTAAAAAATTTAATTTTAAAATTAATTCTAATAAATTACGTTTTATTGCCCATTTTTATTTTATATTTTTTGTCGGCGGTTTATTTTTTTCTTATCTTATCTGGAAAAATCCTCAAAAACTTTTTCCGGTTTTGAATGAAGATAAAATTTTTAATCTTGTCAATGAATACAGATTCAGCCAGCAGGAAAAACAACCTTTAACAAAATCAGAATTCAGCTGTCAGATTGCTAAAGAAAAACTTTATCAATTGTCAGAAACTAAAACCCCTGGAGTTGAAATCGGCGGCAGTGGTCAATTCTTAGAAGCCGAAAATGAACAAAGAGGCTTTTACGCTTTTAATTATATTAAAAACGTTGCTAATGAAAACCAAGTCCTTTTTTGGTGGCAGCAGTCACTTGACCAAAATGACATTCTTGTAACTACAAACCATCAAGGAGAAGAGATAACTAAAGGGTGTGTTGAAACTATTTATCATCCTGACTATTCTTTGACAGTAATAGTGGTTTCTTCCATATAAATAAACCATAGAATAAAAAGCCAAAGCTCAAAAGCAATTCAGCCGGTTCTTGATCTTTCCAGTAAATAAACCTAAAATCACGTCTAATATCAACAACCCAGACCAAAAAATAAACAAAAGCGGTTAAAAGAAAATAAAAAGTCAACGGCCAAGGTGGTATAAACCGTTTTAAAATTCTATTTTTTTTAATAATTTTTTTGGGGATTAAAATCCAGGCTCCGCCGCCAATTAGACCAATTAAAATATAAATATAATGCAACAGTTTATGAATAAAATCAACATTATGAAAAGTAAATTCCTTCTGGTAGTTGCGTTCTGCTAACTGTTCTGGTGTTTCAAATCCAAGTATTCTCTGCCCCCAGCTAATCTCTTCTCCGGCAACAAAAAAAAGACTTAAAAAACCAATAAAATAAAATAAACCAAACAACTTATCTTTTTTGACATTCTCAACCGCTAATTTAAAAAATATTAAAGAGGACAAGAAAAATGCGACAAACTGCAAATTCTCAACAACTCTATCCTCTTGAATGTGATAATCATAAGTAGTTGGATAAAAAACTTTCAGAAATAAAAAAAATAAAATTAAAAATATTGGTAAAAAATAAATTATTCTTTTTTTCATTTTGATTTTTACTAATCAAAATTAACTGCTTGATGTTTTTTAACCATGGTAAAGATAAAAAAAGCGCCAATTATTATTCCAATTAAATTTAAAAATAAATACAGGATGGTATTTATAAAAACAGGTAAACTAAAGTTATCAAGAGCGATTCCAATTATCGCAATTGGCGGAACTAAGGCAACAGAAACAGCTACTCCAGTCAATTTTGCTGAAACTTCCGGTCCAAAAAAACTTAAAGCCGCCGATGCGCCGGCAACTAGGGCAACAAGAAAATAAATCATCGTATTCTCTTCCATTTTATTAATTAAATTTATTTGAACAACATTGACATTAAAAATAAACGACAGAACAAAACAAATTGCTACCCCAATAAAAATTTGCGCCAGCAAGTTTATTAAACTTCTTAAAAACATTTTTTTATCCCGCCAAACAATCGCCGCCGGCAGAACTAGGAGAGCATAAATAATTGGAGAAATAATCATCGAACCAATAATAATTGGAATGGAATTTATAGAAAGTCCTAAAACACAAGTGGCTAAACCAGCAAAAGACTGAAAAACAAACTCAAAATCAAGCTTTGATTTATTAACCAGCTCTTGATATAAGTTATCAATTTTAATTTTTTTAAATAGATCAAATTGATTCCAAAATGCCATAGCTTCAATATTCACTTTATCAAAAATTCATTCGTCTTACAATCTACATATCAAAATTTAGATTTTTTTAATAATTTGAAAGAGGAAGGATGAAAATCGAAAAATAATATCACAATTTTTCTTTGGGAAGGGACTCGCAGGCAACACCGTCATTATCGCCGTCAAGCCGATTTACATCTTCACTCGGACCGCCGGCATTGATAAAAAAACGCTGCGCCTCTTCCTGGGTTTCAAAGTCATCGCAGTTGTACTCATCAGTAAACTTGCCTCCAGAAGTAACTACATTCCCATCTTTATCCCGCCTCACTCTTGCCTCTTCAAAAGAAGATCCGGACAATAATTTACCCAGATCCCAATCTGTATTTGTTGCTTCAAGACCAAAGGCACCTAAAAGCAAAGCCAATAAGGCGATCAAAATCGGCTTAATTTTTTTCTTAGCGCTTTCGCTTAAATTTTCTAGTGGTTTAAATTTAGGAACAGCCATTTTATAAAACTGAATACAACATATAACCAACAACAAGGATAAGTAAAACGATAGCAAACAATCGAACCTTTTTATTCTTAATCATTTTAATACACTTTTATTTTAGAACATTAATGATCAAAAAACAACCCTATGCTCTTTGCCCAATTTTTTGGTTGCCGGGCGTGGATTCGAACCACGATTAACACGTTCAGAGCGTGCCGTCCTACCATTAGACGACCCGGCAAATATTACTTATTTTACCATTTCAATATTCAAATTAAAATTTCTGGTTGGGATTAACTTTTCTGCAATCAGCGTCATTCTGAGGAACAAAGAGACGAAGAATCTCAGGGGAATCTTCAGTTGATACATCGACTTCAGGATGAAGAGTAGAAATAAAGGCTGACTAAGTAGTCGTTTTGTTGAGTCTGGCGGCAATTGGTTCTAAAGCCTGTTCAGCCGCAAACCGGCTGTATTCCCAATTGCCTTTTTTCCACTTTATCACAAATAATGGTTTCACAATTGGGGAAATGAAAGCCAGTCTTCTTTTTCAGAGTAATATTTAACTGCCCCCATATTGACAGAATTGCGCCAATTCCAATACATTGCTAAATCAACCAATGACTTTGAAGCACCACGCTTTTCTAGAACATACCAATCCGCAAAACTCACATCATTCCTCAAGCTCTTTCCTGAAAAATTTTCCACCTTCTCAACAAAGACAGCAAAATCTGCCATAGTAGCCTGGCGCTGATACGGCGCATCAACTCGCAAATCCAGACCCGGCCACCTGGTATCCACTAAAAAATGTGGTTTAGGCATTTCCCTGACTGATGAAATAGCATAAGAATATAAAGCAACTTCGTCCTTACTCCCTTTTTTAAATTCACCCAAACGAGCCTCTGAAACCTCTAGCAGCATCTTTGTCAGCGCCGCTGCACTTAAACACTGATACTCAGGATCATATTCATATTCAGCCTCTAATCGCTGTGAATTATATAACGATTGAACCATACGCTTCTTAGATACAGCTAGTTCTTCAACTAATTTTTTAAGTTGACTTATAGTGCCCTCCTCAACTCCTCTTTGATCTATGTATTCTATAAATCTTGGGTTTCTAATTTGTTCTTTTGCCAAAGCCAAAACGGCTCTCTTTCGGTCACTTTTATACACCCTTCTATAATCCTCAATAACTTCTCTACTTATTTCGGCGTCTGGCTTTTTCGTGCCTGGGTAATATATCTTTTGCCACGTTCGGGTTGGCTGGATTTTCTGCCACCGTGATAGTGATTTACCAATACCAATATCGGCAAATGCTTCACTTTGAGCATCCTCATCAAAAAAGGGTTCCAACAATACCGCTAATTTTTCGGAATTATCCTCAAGGAATTTACCAAGTCGAACCCGGGCAAGTTTCCGAAGTAAGTATGATTTATATAAATTTTCAAAACTGTCTGAAAGTTGTGGGTATTTTTCCTTAAAATATTTTGAAGCCTTACCGTCTTCATCTTCAAAAATGGCTCTTGCTTTTTCACTTAACTCATAATCCATAATTCCTGTAGTTATATTCGCACTCAATAACTGTGCCGCCCTACCGTAAGACAAAGGCATTTGAGATCCCTCAATCGGCAAGCCAAGTGTTTCAACCCCAAACTTTTCAGAAACAAAATCTTCAATTCGCAAATCATTTGATAACGGCCCCAAAATACTTTGAACTAGACCAATTACAACATCTCCCCGTTGGCTTCGGACGTCTTTTATTAAAGCATTTGCAGAATAATCCAGTGAGACTGTCAATAGCTCCAAATCTAATCCTACAACCTCGCAAGCCTTTTCCATTGTTGAAATATATTCTCCATAATACTCATCGTAGCCTCGTTTTTCTTTAGTTACATTATATGAAAGATTGGCAAAAACCCCCATTGATTTTCCAATTACCCTCCATGCTTCAAACGTCATTTGATTATTCACTTTTGTTTGAAAATAATTTCTCCATGTATCCTCTAAAATCTCTTCAGACGGTTCATGTTCTTCATCGTTTAATCGCGTCGTTTCTTTTAATCTAGAAAGTCCAGCATTTATTGCTAAACCAGCGGAATCATCTAAACCATAATACGCAGCAAGCGCCCCTCCAACCCCGCCGGCAAGTAAACCAAGAAATTCCCTTCTGGTAAACTTTCTATTTTGCGATTGATTGCTTTCCTTTCCTAACTCCATTTTTGATATACTAAATTTTAACACAGGATAAATCCTGCTGATACCGAAAGGAACCGACGTCGGGTGCTCCTTACCCTAGGTGCAGGTATAAATGCACCTTAGAGGTGCGGGCTTATTTACAAATGAGGTATAGAAGTGTTAAAATATGTTTGCCCGGTCTTTAGAGCGAGGTGGAACCACCTGTTCCCATTTCGAACACAGAAGTGAAACTCCTCAGCGCTGATGATAGTCTATCGGCAACGGTACGCGAAAATAGGTCAAGGCCGGGCACTTTTATTTATTAAGAGAAAGTCTTTCAACCGCCAAATCAATCCTTCGTAGGGTTTCTTCTTTGCCAATAAGTTTTAAAGCCGGCAGAATCGGCGGGGTTATTCTTTTTGAACAAACCGCTACTCTTAAAACCATGAAGAAATCGCCGGTTTTCCAGCCCTCAGCTTTAATTTTAGCAATCATTTCCTTCTGAAGTTTTTCAGTATCTATTATGCCGATTTGATTTATTAACCGCCGGGCAGAAACAAGCATTAATTTTGCCTGCGTTTGATCAATCTTATTCTGGAGCATAGTTTGACAACGTAAATCTGAACAGTGCCAAACAAACTCCAGCATGTCTTTTGCCTCTGACAGACGCTTAATTCTGTCCTTAATTAAAGGCACGGCCATTTTAATTTCGTCTACTGACATTTTTGGTAAAAACTGTCGAAGTAACTCCGCCAATTCTGCATCAGGTTTTTGACGGATATAAACACCATTCATCCATTCCAATTTTTCAAGGTCAAAAATCGGGGCAACTGGATCAACATCTTTTAAATCAAAGTGCTTAAAAAACTCTTCTTCTGAAAATATTTCTTTTTGGTCTGGATGTGACCATCCCATTAATGAAATATAATTTTTTAATGCTTCGGGTAAAAAGCCTTGGTCCCGATACCAAGATACAGATATATCTCCTTGACGTTTGCTCATCTTGCTTCCGTCTGGATTGCGAAATAGTGGATTATGAAAGAATTCCGGCATCTTCCATTCTAAATATTGATATAAGAGTTTGTGTTTAGGAAAAGAAGGCAGCCATTCTTCCCCCCTTACAACATGTGTAATATTCATCAAATGATCATCAACAACGACTGCTAAGTGGTAAGTCGGATATCCATCAGATTTGAGTAATACTTGATCATCAATTAAATTTGAATCAAATTTAATTGAACCCCTAACTAAATCATTAACAATAATTGTCTTATCTTTCGGAACTTTCATTCTAATAACCGCTTTTTCACCCTGGTCAATTCTTTTTTGGGCTTCAGTTAAATTAATATCTCGGCAACGGCGATCATACATTGGCGGTTTACCGCTATTTTTTTGTTGCCGGCGAACATCCCTTAATCTTTCCGGTGAACAAAAACAATAATAAGCTTTGTTTTTAGCAATTAGTTTTTCAGCGTAATTTTGATATAAATGCAATCTTTTTGATTGGATATATGGTTGATGTCGGCCACCCTGACGAGGGCCTTCATCAATTTTAATTCCGAACCAATTTAGAGCCTTGTATATTGCCCCTATTGCCCCTTCTACCCCTCTTTTTTGATCAGTGTCTTCTATCCTCAAAATAAATTTACCCTGATTAGCTTTAGCATGTGCATAACCTAAATAAGCCCCATATAGATTGCCAACATGAACAAAACCAGTTGGGCTAGGAGCAAACCGAGTTCTTATTTTTGCCATATTTGAATTTTATCATAAACCCCTGCTATACTGAACTTAATAAAATTTATTTTTTGGAATTAGTTTAATTTAAATTTTAACTTTTATTTTTATTCATGTCACAACTAACCATAACATCTTTTTACGTCAGAAAAGGTATAAAAATTGGCATAATTTCTCTTCTTTCGTTTATTATTCTTAAAACCGGATACACTGTCTTACACGCTTATTGGTTAAAATTAAACCCGCCGCCTGAACCACCTCCCAATACTGCCTATGGAAAATTGCCGAAAATTAATTTTCCTGATAAAAAAGAAAAAATACCGGTAAATTTCCAATTGCAAACAGTTGAAAATCAGTTGCCAACAAATTTGCCAACTAGGGGTTTTGTTTATTATCTTCCTAAAGTAGGTGGTAAATTTTTATCTTTGGACCAAGCAAATCAAATTGCCAATAACTTAAAATTAAATACAAACCGAAAAAAAATAACCGAGAACATCTACCGTTACACCAACCCAACAAATAAAACTGAGCTTGAAATTAATGTTCTTACCCAAAATTTTACTTATTCTTATAATTATTTATATGATCAAACTTTAATAAATCCACCGCCGCTTCCCTCAAAAGACGGGGCAGTCCGCACTGCTCACGGCTTTCTAGGAAAGATTAACAAATTAACCACAGAACTTGAAAATGGACATAAAGAAGTCAGCTATTGGCAAATTAGAGGGGAACAACTTGCCCCCTCAATATCCGCTTCAGAAGCTGATTTTATTCGAATCAACTTATTTAGACAACAAATTGATGAACAATACCCGATTATGCCGCCGACTTATCCACAAGCTCTAGTTTCGCTTTTAATAACCAGCCGAAGTGTTCAGGGTAGTAATGTAGTCGAGGCTAAATATACCCACTTTGAAAGTGACCGGGAAGAGTTTGCTGAATATCCCCTTTTACCAATAGAAAACGCCTGGGAAAACCTTAAAAGCGGCAATTATTATCTTGCTTCTTTTGAAGGAAATGCTCAAACGCCAATTAAAATACGAAACATATATTTAGCATACTATGACCCGCAACTACCAACGCAATTTCTACAGCCAATTTTTGTTTTTGAAGGTGATGGGGAATTTGTTGGTTATTATCCTGCCGTCCCGCCAGAATGGCAGGAATAATCTAAAAATCAATACTTTTTTTAATCCAGTTAATCAACTCAACCGTTTCACCAAATCTGTCTTCACTGCCCAAAATAACTGTTATTAATCTTTTGTCATTAATCTCAATTAAACCAATAAAGCACTCGCCTGATTGAGGCGTCCAGCCAGTCTTAATTCCTTTAACTTCCGGTATTTGAATTAATAACTCATTGGTAGTTTCTAAATGATGAACAACTTGATCATTAATGTCACTAACCTTCATTTGTTTAATTTTTATTGATTGAGCAAATACTTTATTCTTTAACGCAAATCTTGCCAAGTGGGCTAAATCAAATGAAGTTGAATAATGATTAACATCTTCAAGGCCGTCAAAATTAACAAAATGTGTGTCTTCTAAACCGAGTTGTTGAATAAAATTATTCATTCTTTCTATAAACTGGTTGATTTTTTCTTCACTTTGGCCGGCCAAAACAAAACCAGCATCATTGGCAGAATGAACCAATAAACCATAAATTAAATTTTTCACCGTGATCCTCTCTCCAACCTCCAACCCCATGTTTTTGCCAATTAAATATTCTTGACGGACTGTAATTACCTCATCCAAGGGATAACTTTCTAAAACAGTAATTGCAGTTGCCATTTTTGTTATCGAAGCAGGATGAAGCCTAAGGTGGGGGTTTTTGGAAGTCAAAACAAGACCACTGTCTAAATCAATGACTAAATAAGATTTTGCTGATAATTCAGGCAAACTAACCTCGCTGCTAATTTGGGGCATCAAACGAGGGCTATAGTTTAGAGCTAATGACCTGCGGCGTATAAAATCCAAACGCAATGCCCATATAAATAAAAAAAAGAAAACCAATGATAACCAAGTCAAAATAATTTTTTTAACTTTCATTTTTACGCAAGTCGGGATGAAGCTGAATGCCTAACTCCTTCAATTGTTGAGAACTAACCTGACTTGGCGCATCCATAACCGCTGTTCTTCCTGAGGCTAAAGGAGGGAAAGCAACTACTTCTCTTAATGACTTTTCACCAGCGGCCACCATAACCAGCCGCGATAAACCAAGAGCAATACCTCCATGAGGGGGAACACCGTAACTAAACGCCTCAAGCAAATGGCCAAATTTTTCTTCAATCTCATTCTGACTATGACCAAGGATTTGAAAAATCTTTTTTTGAATTTCCGGATCAGTAATTCTTACACTACCGCCGCCAACTTCTTGACCATTACAAACCAAATCATACTGCCACGATCTTACTTTTTCTGGATTCTTATCAAGTAAATTTAAATCATCTGGATTAGGAGAAGTGAAAGGGTGATGCATTGGATTTAAATCTCTAGTTTCAGTCTTTTTAAATAAAGGAAAATCAACTACCCAGGCAAAAGACAAAATTCCTTTTTTCTTTTCCTTTTCTGTCCTTAAGTCAAACTTATCGTCACCGTATTTCTCTAATGCATGGTGATGTTTTATTTTCGGAAAAGGTATTTCTTTAAACTTAAATCCCAAGTTTTGATAAACTTTAATAGTTACCTCTTCGATTAATTGCAAAATTTCGTCTCGATCCATAAACGACATTTCAATATCAACCTGGGTAAATTCGTTGCTTCTATTTGCCCGTAAATCTTCATCTCTTAAACACCGAGCTAATTGAAAATAACGTTCAAACCCGGCAACCATCAACAGTTGCTTATATTGCTGGGGGGATTGGGGTAAAGCATAAAAGCTACCTGGCTGGAGCCGTGAAGGAACTAAAAAATCTCTTGCCCCTTCTGGTGTTGACTTAGTCAATAAGGGAGTTTCAATTTCAGTAAAATCTAACTTTATTAATTGACGCCGAAATCCCTGAGCAATCTCTGATCGAAGACGGATATTTTTTTGAAGCCGTGGTCGGCGAAGATCTAAATAACGATACTTTAACCTTGCCTCTTCATTAAACTGATAACCTTGACCGCGAACACCAATTGGAGGAACGCCTGATTTTGATAAAAGCTTACTTTCCTCTAACTGTAATTCTATTTGGCCAGTAGACAAATCAGGATTAAAAGCCTTTTTATCCCGTTCTACTATTTTTCCAACCACCCGAACCACATCTTCACGGCCTAAGTTTGATAACTGGTCTTTCCGGCCAACAATTTGTAAAAGGCCAGACCGGTCACGTAAATCTATAAAACTGACACTACCATGCTGCCGGATTGAATTTACCCATCCACAAACCAAAACTTTTTCTCCAATTTTATCGTTCGTTTTACTAATTAATGTTCGATTCATCAATATTATTTTAACACAAATCAATATCCCTTATCTTTAATTGAAGCCTTTTTCTACCGTTCCAATGATTTATATTTAAACTAAAAACAAGATTGACAATGTCTCCGGGTATAATTTTATTTTGCCACTCTCCCCAACCAAAACCAATCGCTTCAGCTACAATACGCTCAATTTTCGGTGTTTTTGGATCATCAAGCCAAAGTTTTAAATGCGCCTGGCCATTGCCAACTGTTTTCAGGTCAGTTATTCGAACGTTATTCAGAAAAAATACCGGGTCTGGATTGCCAATTCCGAATGGAGATAATTTATCGATCAGCCGATAAAAAGAAAAATTAATTAGTGAAAAATCAATTTCAAAATCTAATTCCTTCTTAATAACTAAATCCTTTTTTCTAATTTTTTTTTCGGAAGCTGCATCTAGCTTTTTAGATAAAAGTTTTATTTTTTTTGTTTGAACAGTAAATCCAGCCGCCATAGCATGGCCACCGACATCCTCTAATAAATCTTCACCTTGGCGGATTAAATCAACAATATTAATTCCTGGTATTGATCGGGCTGACCCTTTTGAAAACTTTTCACCTTGCGAAATTACAATTGCTGGACGATTAAATTCTTCAGTTAGCTTACTGGCAATTAAACCAATTATACCTGGATGAAACTCATCTGCAGAAACCAAAAGCAGTTTCTTTTTATCATCAACCAATTCTTTAGCTATATCAAACCCGAAACTAGTCATTTCCTGCCTTTGGTGATTAAGATTGTTTAACTTTTGAGCTAATTTTAGAGCCTGAGAACGATTATTAGTGCACATAAGCCTTAAACCGTCCATTGGGTCTGCAATACGCCCAGCAGCATTGAACCTTGGCCCTAAAATAAAAGAAATCTGCCAAGGAGCCAAACTATCATCTACTTTTAGGCCGGAAACCTTTTTAAGAGCACGAATACCAATTCTTTTAGATGAACCTAATTCTTTTAATCCCTGTTTAACAAAACTTCTATTGGGGCCAATCAAAGGAAGCAAATCAGTAATTGTCCCTAAAGCAGCTAAATCTGTCTTTTGATAACCAAATTGATTAGCTAAAAACCAGGCAACACCACATCCAGCAATTTGAGAACTATGAATCACTGCATCAGCTTTAAGCCGCTCATCACCCTTTAAATGATGGTCAGTAATAATTACATCCAACCCTTGACGCTTGGCATAATCAACAGCCTGATAGGCAACAATGCCGTTGTCGACAGTAATAATTAAACCTAATTGAGGATATTTCTTCAATAGCTTGACAACCGATTCTTTTTTTAAGCCGTAACCACTTTCACGTTTTGGGATATAAGGCAAAACATCATAACCCTTTTTCCAAAGTGCTTCCCATAAAAGTGCGCAAGAAGAAAGCCCGTCAACATCAAAGTCGCCAAAAATTATAATTTTTCTTTGTTTATTTTTGTTTATTAATTTAACTGCTTTTTTCAATTTTTTAATGTCAATCCCAAAAACCTCCGGCCTTAATTTTGACGGTTTTGGTGGATTTAAAAAAGTTTCTATTTCACTTTTGTTTACATTCCTATTTTCAGCCAATATTGATAAAATTTCACTAGGTTTAGACTTTTTGGTTAACTTTGTAGAATATCTACTTACCCATTTATATTTCATTGCTATAATAGAATAGTTTATCATGACAAAAAAAACCGATTTAAAAACCAAATACAAACCAGGAGATAATATTGACTTACCAGAAAAAGTGGTCGAGATGATGAGGAAATTTAAGGATAATCAATATGAGATTTTTATCGTTGGAGGAACAAGTAGGGGCATATTAACTGATTACCCAATTGCAGATTGGGACTTTGCCACTGACGCAACTCCAAAAGAAATGCAAAAAATGTTTCCTATAAACCATTTTTATAATAATCAGTTTGGAACTGTAAGCATTGTTATCGGAAACAACAAAAATAATGTTTTTGAAGTAACCACTTACCGAACTGAAAAAGAATACCAGGATTTCCGTCGTCCCGGCAAAGTGGAATGGGGCAAAACAATTGAAGAGGATCTATCCCGGCGGGACTTTACCATTAATGCTATTGCTCTCTCCGTCAAATGCAACCCCGAACCAGATTCGCCGAAGGCGAAACGGTTCAGGGCAAGAATTGATAATATAATAGATCCATATCTTGGGCAAGAAGATTTAAAAAATAAAATTATTCGAGCTGTTGGTCAACCTGATCAACGCTTTCAGGAAGACGCACTTCGTTTAATAAGGGCAGTCAGAATCGCTACCCAATTAGGCTTTATTATTGAAGAGAAAACTTTTTCTTCTATTAAAAACAACGCCCACTTAATCAAAAATATCGCCTGGGAAAGAATCCGAGACGAATTACTTAAATTACTGGTTAGTAATCACGCGGCCGATGGAATAATTCTGCTTTATAACACTAATTTATTAGAACATATCTTGCCAGAACTAATCGCCGGTAAAGGGATGACCCAGCCTAAACATCATATCAGCACGGTATGGAAACATTCAATAGACAGTTTAAGATATTGCCCCTCAGAAGACCCTATTGTCCGCCTAGCTGCACTTATACACGATGTTGGTAAACCGCCAACAGCTGAAGGCAGCGGTGAAAATAGGACTTTTTATAATCACGAAGTGGTCGGCGCAAGAATGGCTAAAAAAATCGGCCATCGGCTTCGTTTATCAAATGAACAAATTGACCGCTTATGGCGTCTAGTCCGCTGGCATCTTTTTTCTCCTGATGAAAATTTAACCGATTCTGCAATTAGACGTTTTATCCGCCGCGTCGGAAAAGATAATCTTGATGACATGATTGATCTTAGAACTGGTGATCGGTTAGGCTCGGGCGTTCCAGCTTCTTCCTGGCGAACAGAGTTATTTATAAAAAGACTTAAGGAGGTCCAGAAAAGGCCTTTTTCAGTTACAGATTTAAAAGTTGATGGTGATGATGTAATGAAAAAATTAAATATTCCACCCGGACCTGAAGTAGGCAAAATACTAAAGGCTTTATTTGAAGAAGTTAAAGATAAAAAAGACAAAAACAACCGCCAATATTTATTAAAACAAATCCCGAAAAAGGCCAAAGACCTAGGAATAAAATAATTTACGACAATTATTTTTATTTTAAAAAAGTTTCAGCTAATTGCTGATGAATTTTCCAACCAATTTGCTTTATATCTAAGCCGGCTTCCTCCTTAACCTTCCTTGCTAATGCTTCTTCAGGATGCTCTGCAAAATCAATAAACCCGGCTGGAAAAAATTGCTGACCACAAAACGGACAATATTTATAATCTGGCGGCTTTATATTCATCAAATTAACAAATTATACATTACATTACTAACTAAGAACTTAATTAATTCTCTTGTTGCGCGATCGCGCATTTGGGGAATTAATTAATACTTGTGGTAGTATATTTTTTAATGAAAAATAAAATAAAACTTCCTCGATGGTATTCTTCAATTTCTTTTAAAGACTCAATTATATTAGGTTTACTCTTGTTTGTTGATATTAATATCCATGGATGTGATTTTTGCCGCGGTTATAAACCTCCAATTCATAATTATCCTTTTCAACTTTTTAATGAATATTTAGAAAATTTAAAAGACAAAAAATCATCTC
>CAZJMH010000009.1:0-20754 GCA_964547295.1 uncultured Gammaproteobacteria bacterium
CAAGCTTATCAAGCTTTGGCCGGGGGAAAGATAGGCGAACAAAGAGATTTAGAGTGGATTGGGATGCAATTATTGGTTCACATTAACCGACATGGCTTTAAAACAAATGCCGAGGTAGTTAAAAGTATTGCCCCGGTTTTAAATGATTTATTGCCAACTTTTGATTTTCTTAAAAAAGATAATACTTATGTTTCTTCTGATTTTTGTAATCAATATTTAAAAACCTTAAATGCTTCTGATTCATCTGTTGATTTTGCCAATAATGCAACTTTTATTGCCGGAAATATGACTGAATCTACTCCAGAAGTCTTAAACCTGGGTGAAACAAAATTAATTGATGAATTACTCGGATTATGGCCTGACGGCAAGCCAATTGAAACTATATTTGGAACTGGAGATGAAACTGTTTTAAAAAAGAGCAGTTACTTGGGTTCAGACGAACCATATCAATATTCACTGGAACATAAAGAATTAGTTTTTGAAGACGAACCGCTAAAAGACATTTTAGAAAAAATTGGAATAAATGAGCCAGAATTAGCTGACAGTTATCCTCTTCCTGATGCAGAAAATATGTTAGTTTTTTATCTTGCTTCTCCGGCTGAATTAAATGTTGTCAATTTAGGAACTGGACAAACACATACTCCCAGCTTGCCAGAACTGCAAATGGTATTCATGGAATACACTAATGATTCTCAAGAATATCAAGTAAATTTAACTGGAACAGACAATGGTGAATATAAATTGTATGTTGGCCAGTATACAAAAGATAATTATTTTTGGCAGACTTATAGAGGGGAAATTAATAAAGACGAGACTGTAATCTACAACTTTGATCCTAGTTCAATAACACCTGATTCTCTTGTCAGTGAAGATGGTCATTTACATTTAATTCAGGCCCAATATTTGTTAAGAGATTTTGATTGTCCCCGGGCAAGTAGATTTATTAATAAATCTGCAGATATGATAAATAAAAAACGTTGGCGTTTGGCGATTAATTATATAAAAAATACGACGAGACATGTTTCACAATGCAGAAAAAATTTAGGTGATGATCAATTCGAAATTTACAATCAAACTAGTGAAGCAATGAAACAACTAAATTATTCCTGGCAGGATATTCTTTTCTATCAAAATTTGTCAAATAAAATTTTTTCCAGAATTCAACAAATGCAAGCGGAAAAGATGCTCTCGGCTGCTATTAAAAAACAAACTAAATTAAACGAACTAGGTTTTAAACCGATATCTTTTACTCTTTTGTCGATTAGGCAAGCTGAAGAAATCTTAAACTATTTATCTAATAATGAGATGAAAAATGCTTATTTTTTAATTGAGCCAGAAAGTTATTTGGCTAAAATATTTGCTCAAGAAGGTTTAAAAAGTACACCAACCTTTAAGGTTGATTAGGTATGCAGCCTTTTTGACTTGTGTGGGTCTAAGTGGACTCGAACCACTGACCTCGTCGATGTGAACGACGCGCTCTAAACCAACTGAGCTATAGACCCGAAATACCCTCTTGTCATATTATATCAAAGGGTATAAACTTAACGAGTATGGTTCAAAAAGTATTTAAATTTTTACTAGATTCTATTCAGGCCCTAGTTTTGGCCTTATCAGTTTTTGTTCTACTTTATTTGTTTGTTGCTCAACCAAACCAAGTAAATGGTTATTCAATGGAACCAAACTTTGATCACCAGGAGTTTATTCTTACAGAAAAAATTTCTTATAAAAGACGCGGCCCACAGCGCGGTGAAATTGTAGTTTTTAAAGCTCCCCCAAGTGAACCATGTGCGGTTGAAGGCTGTGAATATATAAAAAGAGTAATTGGTTTGCCCGGCGATATTGTTCGATTGAACGATGGCCAAGTGACAATCAACGGTAATCAATTAACAGAGGCTTATCTGCCCGAAGATTCTACAACTCCTGGAGGCAGTTATTTAAGAGATGGTCGGCCCTTAATAGTTCCTCAGGAAGAATATTTATTAATGGGAGACAATCGGAGCCATTCTAGAGACAGCCGTGAATTTGGACCAATACCGAAAGAAGATATCATCGGCCGGGCCTTTATTCGCTATTGGCCGGTTTCAAGTTTTGGAATGATAGAACACGCAGAATATAATTTGTGAATTTAATATTTTGGGAAAACATCTAAGCTTATTTTTTGGCTAGAGTTTTTAACCTCCATTTTCTTTATTTTTATATCAAGAATTTTTTGAAGAGATTTTTTTATTTTATCAGCTTGGTCTTGATTTATTTCGGTTTTATTTTTAAGTTCTTTTTTTTTATCTCTTACTAATTCTTCAGTTTCGCGAACTGTAGCATGAGATTTTAAAACCTCTTTATAAACAGAAATAATATTATTTAAATCATCAAGTGAAGCTAAAGCACGGGCGTGGCCTTCTGATATAACACCGCCCAGCAATCCATCCTTAATAGCAACCGGTAAATCAAGAAGCCGGACAGAGTTAGCAATAAAAGAAGGGCTTTTTTTAATCTCTTGGGCCATTTCCTTGTAGCTTAGGTTTTGGTCTTCTTTAATGCGCTTAAATAATTTGCCGCGTTGAAGTGGATTAAGTTGTTGATAATTATTTAAATCATCCATTTATACTTAATAGACGCAAACAAGTTTATTGCCGTGTTTTTTCTTAAATTTTACAATGCCTTTTCTTTGAGCATAAATAGTAAAGTCACGGCCAATTTTAGTTCCTGGTCCGGAATGAAATTTGCTTCCAAGCTGTCGAACAATTATATTTCCTGGCTCAACTGTTTGGCCGGCATAAAGTTTTATTCCTCGCCGCTTTCCTTTACGTTTTCGTTGGCTCTTCTGGCTTACTTTACCTTTTGCTTTAGTTTTTGCCATAATTTATTTTAATTTAATATCTTTAATTTTAATTTTAGTAAGTTGAGGCCGAAATCCCATAACTTTTCGGTATTTATTTTTAGCCTTAAATTTTGCTACCCGGATTTTGTCGCCCTTGTAATGCTCAAGAATCTTCGCAATTACTTCTGCTTTATTAATTGTTGGCTTTCCGATAATTACTTTCTTTCCGTTTTTTATTAACAGAACTTTATTGATTTTTATTTCTTTTTTTTCTTCTTCATCTAGCCGGTCAACAACTAATTCCTGGTCGGGCTTTATTTGATATTGATGGCCTTGAAAGTCAATTACTGCATAGTTCATTTCGGTAGTAATTATATCAATAAAACAGGCTAAGGGCAAAAAAAGTTGAGATTAGTGAGGAGCCACCGTAAGAGAGTAATGGCAGTGGCATTCCAACAACAGGAAAAAGTTGTAAATTCATTGCCAAGTTTATGCTAGTTTGTAAAATTAATAAAATAAAAATACCTAATCTAAAATTAAATTCAATAAAAGAGTTTGCTTGTTGAATTTTTTTTATCATCCAAAGGAAAAGATAGAAATAAAAAGATAATGTGAATAAAATACCCAAAAAGCCTAATTCTTCACCAATTGCTGCTAATATAAAATCAGTTTGTTTTTCTGGTAGAAAGGCTAATTGGGTTTGCCGTCCCAGTCCAAACCCCCTACCAAATAGCCCACCTGCCCCAATTGCTATTTTGGCCTGTATTTGATTATATGCTTTTCCTAATGGGTCAATTGACGGGTTAATAAAACCAGTTATTCTATCTATCTGGTATGGTTTAAGCAGTCTATTCCAGGAAAAAAAAATAAAAATAATACTTAGCCCTATTAATGGTGCCCACCATTTAGGGTTTGGCTTTCTAATTATCAGCATTAAAATTAGGGTTATAAAAAGCAGTCCTGCACTGCCTAAGTCTGGTTGAAGCAAGATTAAACCGCAAGGCAAGCTGATTAGAACAAGGTCAATTATAAATTCGGTTAAGTTCCCTATACCCTCTTCTGATAAATAAAAGCTGAACCAGCCAATTAAAACAGGTTTAATCAACTCTGAAGGCTGAAATCTAAAACCAACAATATTTATCCATCTGGTAGACCCACGGACTGTCTGGCCAAAAAATAATGGAAGAAGAAGAAGAATTATTGAACCAATATAAATTTGTTTATTCCACTTAAATATATTATCAATACCAATTTTTTTGATACCAAAAAAAACTCCTCCGCCGATGAACCAAAAAATTAGTTGCTTCCAAAATAAACTTGAATCAAGCCCCCAGATCATAAGTAGGTTAATTAGCATTAAGCCGACTACAGCAATCATTTTTTCTGTTTTCTTAAAAAGGAAGGAATATCAAACTTATCGTTAATTTCTACACCTTCAGGCAGCTCTTCTTTAGAAAAAGCAAAATCTTCCTTTTCTTCTTTCTCTTTCTCTTCCTCTTCTTTTTCACTTTTTAAGCCTGTTTCTTTTTTTTCTTTAACTACTTCTCTTTTGTCACTCATTAATTGAGAGAGCGCTTGTCGTGATTGGTCAAATCCAGTGGCAATAACGGTGATTTTTATTCCATCTTGTTCTGGGTCTATATTAGCACCAAAAATAATATTTGCGTCACCGCCTACCAATTGGCTGATTTCATGGGCTGCTTTTTCTACTTCTGCCATTGTTAAGTCATTAGAGCCAGTGATATTGAACAAAATCCCCCGCGCCCCGTCTATGCTGACGTCTAAAAGCGGTGATGAAATAGCGCTGGCGATTGCTTCCCGAGATCGTTTTTCCCCACTGCCATAACCAACACCTAATAAAGCACTGCCGGCATTTTTCATAATTGATTTAATATCGGCAAAGTCCAGGTTAATTAATCCCGGTGTGGTTATTAGTTCAGAAATTCCCTTCACTCCTTGTGACAAAACTGAATCAGCTAGTTTGAAAGATTCAACCAGTGTCATATTTTCACCAGCAACATCAATTAATTTTTGATTTGGAATAATAATCAAAGTGTCAACTTTGCTTTTAAGGTTTTCAATTGCCTCTTCTGCTATAACCATTCGGCGCGTTCCCTCAAAAATAAACGGCTTGGTGACCACCCCGACAGTTAAAATATCTAATTCTTCTTTAGCAATTTGTCCAATTACCGGTGCAGCGCCGCTCGCAGTTCCTCCGCCCATGCCGCCGGCAACAAAAACCATATCAGATCCTTTTAACAAATCAGTTATTTCTTTAATAGATTCTTCAGCTGCTTTTTGGCCGATTTTCGGGTTTCCACCTGCTCCTAGGCCCTTGGTTAATTTTTTTCCCAGCTGAATTTTAGTATCTGCCTTAGAAGAGATAAGTGCCTGGGCGTCAGTATTAGCGACAAGGAAATCTACCCCTTTAATTTCACTTGAATTAATCATGTGGTTAATAACATTTCCGCCGCCGCCGCCAACACCAACAACTTTTATATTAGCTATTTGACTGGTTCTTGGAGCTACAAGCGCCATTAGTAGTTTATGGCAGTAAAGGCTTTAGGACTTCTCCCAGCCGTTGAACCGCACCTTTAATTGGTAACTTGCCCCGTAGTTTACCTAAATCAAACATCCGATGAGGTAAAACACTGCTAGCTCTTTGTTGATTTATTCCATAAAGAATTAATCCAACCGATGAAGCAAAGTCAGGAGTTAGCAATTCGTCAACAATTCCACCAACCTCTTTTGGGTTAGCAATTCGGACTGGTAGACCTAAAGTGTGTTGACAATTATATTTAATTCTTACTGTTTGAGCGCCGCCGCCAGTTAAAACTACTCCGGCTGGGGTTGCACCGCCGAAACCGCTCTCTTTTATTTCCTCCCGGATCATTTTGAAAATTTCTTCTAAACGTGGTGCAACAATGCCGTCAACCGCTGTTTTAACAGAAACTTTTTGGTTTGAATCACCAATACCCAATTCTTTCAGGCTGACCTCATCTCCTGCCTCAGTTTCAGGTGTCAGCTTTAATTTAAGTTCTTCTGATTCATCTAATGAAAGTCTTAGTCCTATTGCTAAATCGTTAGTCACATTTTTGGCTCCAACTGGAATAACACCTGAGTAGGCCGGTGCACCCTCATGATAAATCGTCATTGAAGTTACGCTTGCTCCCATATCAATTAAAATAACCCCCAATTCTTTTTCTGTAGGTGTCAAAACAGATTCTGCTGAAGCAAATCCGGAAAAAACATAATCTAAAACTTGGATTCCTGATTCATCCAAACATTTACTCAGGTTTCTTAGTGCAGGAGAAGAAGCAGTGACAATATGTGATTCAACTTCTAGTCGAACGCCAGCCATGCCGACCGGGTCAACAACTCCTGATTGTCCATCAACAGAAAAGTGCCGAGGAATAACGTGCAATATTTCCTGAGAAGCTGGTAAAGAAACTGCTTTTGCCCCCTCAATTACCCGCTCAACATCCTCATTATTGATTTCACCTTTTGGGTCAGAAACAGCAACTACACCTTTTGAATTTAGGGATTTAATATGAGGCGCAGATAGACTGACAAAGGCCTCTGAGATAGAATAATTAGCCATTCTTTCAGCGGCTTCAACACTTTTAATCATTGATTGAGTTGCTTTATCAATATCAACTATTTGGCCTTTGCGCATTCCTTCTGCTGGAAAATTAGCTACCCCGATAATATTGAGTCTTTCTTCCTCCGGATAATGCTGGCCAACTAAAGTAACTATTTTACTGCTGCCGATATCTAAACCGACAACTAAATTAGAACGAGACATATGGTTTTTCTCCAGTTAAATCAATTAATTTGGGAGGAGTTCCCTCCCTTAACTTTTCTTTTATTGTAGACTCTTTTAAAATAAGTTGTAAAGAGGCAAGTTGAGTTTGAGGACTTTGTTCAGTTGAAAAAACAACTTTCATTGGAAATCCTTTTTCCTTAATAACAATTTCAATACCATTAAGTTCTGGTCTGGTTTTTGGGCTGGATAAAATTTCTTTTTTATTTTCTTTCAAACTTATTGTTAGCTTGGACTTAATAATCTCAGTCTGTTGGACCGGCTGCAGATTTTTTTTATTCCATAGACGGACCTCATTAATTATATATGGCAAAACCTTAAATTCAAAAAGCAAAATTAAACCGGATATGAGTATCGCGACGGGCAGTTGTTTTAAGTTCATCTTATTTAGTTGTTGTCTCCTTAGCTAACAACCAAACTTTTTCTCCTGCCTTTTTAGGATTTGCTTCTTGCCACCAATCAGGCAGATTAAAATCTTTTCCTGATTCCAACAGTGAAATTACTTCTTCGAACAATTTCTTTGGACTTAATTTTTTTTGATCAATTTTTTTACCCAAACCAATATTCTCCATCCAGAGAGCATTTTTTTCCTGTTCGTTTTCAGATGACCAGGGAATTGGGATTAAAATCGCTTTTCTTCCTATTTCTGCCAGATAAGTGCAAATATTAGCTCCACTTCTACTAATTACTAAAACTGTTTGACGTAATAACCAACCAAATTCCTGATTAGTAAGAAATCGAAGACTAAGATAATTTTCTTCCCTTTTCTCATCCAAATCGAAATCAAGCCCAATTTGATGACAAATAAAAAAATCTTTACTTAACTTATCCTTAATTTTAATAATTGTCTGGTTAATTATTTTGGAACCGGTTTTCCCGCCGGTTACAAACAAAATTGGCTTATTAGATTTTAAAACTGCAGAAAAAGGATATTTATCTTTAGGCGGCTGGTAATTAAAAACTCCTGACTCAACCGGGTTCCCGGTCAAAACTGTTTTATTTCTTGGCAGTTTTTCTATTACTTCTGGGAAAGAAACAGCGATTTTTTTAACAAAGTATTTATTAATTTTTGTTCCTAAGCCAACCGTCCGGGTTTGTTCATGGGTTATTGATGGGATGTTCAAAAACCAGCCGGAAATGACCACTGGCACTGATAAATAACCGCCAAAAGAAATAATAATTTCTGGTTTAATCTTGGATAATTTAGAAAAAGATTTTATGAGGCCGATTGGAATTTTAATTAAGCTTTTTATTGATTCTAAACTAATTTTACGTTGAAGCCGGCCAGTATTTATTGGAACAAAATTAATTTTCTGATCATTTTTCAGGGTTCGATATTCAAAAGATTCATTTTTATTTGATTCCAAAGCATATTTTCGGCCGAAATAAAAAACTTCCCAATCATCTTTGTCCTTTTTAATTTCTTCAATTACACCTAAAGCCGGGGTTAAGTGCCCTCCGGTAATCACTACTTTTCTCATACCTAAGTTTAACATATTTTATTGACGTCTGGCGTATCGAGTGATAGATACCAATATGCCGGTAGCAGTTAATAAAACAATTAATGACGATCCGCCGTAGGAGACAAATGGGAAAGGCATGCCAGTTATCGGAAAAACAATGGCTACTGCTCCTAAGTTTATCAGCCCTTGAAAACCAATTAAGGCAGTAATTCCACCGGCTAAAACCCGGCCAAATTTGTCAGGTGCCAGTTTGGCTGCCTTAATACCCCTGCCAATAAGAAGAAAAAATAAGCCAGTAAAAAAAGTAATACCAATAAACCCAAATTCTTCTCCAATCAAAGCAACGATTGAGTCGGTAGTAATCTCAGGTAAATATTGATATTTTTGTCGGGAATTGCCCATGCCCTGGCCAAAAATTCCACCCGAACCAAGTGTTAATGCTAATTGGTAAGCGTGATAAGATTTACCAAGCGGGTCATAAAATGGATTAATCAGTCCTTGTAATCGCTGCATTCGATAAGGTGAAAATAAAATTAATAATGAGCCAATGCCCAGTCCTAAAATTGCCAAACTGGCCAACTTAATTAAACTTCTGCCGCTAAAAAACCAAATTGCTCCACTGACAGCAATCAAAAGAACAGCTGAACCAAAATCAGGCTGTAAAAGAATCAGCCCAACTGGTAATCCTAAAAAAAATAATTCCTGCCAAAGAGGTAATAATTCATCTCGAACTGCCAGTGAAGAAAAAAAGAATATTGTTCCTAGTTTCATTAATTCAACTGGCTGAAGGTTAATAAAGCCTAAATTCAGCCAGCGTTTAGCGCCGTGGGCAGTTATACCAATTTCGGGTAAAAAAACAATCAAAAGCAGGCCGAGGCAAAAAAGAAAAAATAATTTTGCCGTTTTTTCCCAAAAGTGGTAATTTACTTGACTGACAAAAAAACCTAAACATCCTCCAATAAAGGCCCAAATAAATTGTCGTTTTAGAAAATAAAATTTATTCCCGAAAATAGTTTCTCCTTGGATTAATGAAACATCTCCGATCATAATCAATCCAACTAATACTAAGAAAATAGTTAAAAAAATTAGCCCCCAATCTGGTTTCCCTTTTTTAGTTTTCATAAATTCCAATAATAAGCCAACTTATCTGCAATATTAAACCATACCGGAGCTGCAGTATCAGCTCCCCACGGTGATGAGGCAGGTTCATTTAAACTAATTAACATAACAAATTTAGGTTGATTAGCTGGGGCAAAACCAATAAATGATGCGATAGTTCTATCTTCGTCATAACGGCCGGCAACTGGAATTTGAGCCGTTCCAGTTTTTCCAGCAACGACAAGGTTGTCTAATTTTAATTTTTTTACAAAGCCATCTTCAACAGCTTTAATTAACATATCTTTAACTTTTTCGGTTGTTTTTTGACTAATTACTTTTTCAGAAAATTCAGGTTCAAATCGGTAAGCAGTATTAGTTCTATGCCAAATTTCTCTAACTACCTGAGGTTTTACTAATTTGCCGCCATTAGCTAGAGCTGAAAAAGCCCTGACAAATTGAATTGGTGTGACTAAAACTCCTTGACCAAAAGAAGCAGCAGCAACATCTATTGGATACCAATCCTTTAGGCTTCTTAGCTTTATTTTTGCTTCTTCCTGTAAATCAACCCCTGTTTTTTGGTCAAACCCAAATTTATTAAGATAATTAACAAGTTTTGCCTTGCCAAGTTTATCGCTGACAAAAACCATGCCAACATTGTCAGAATTAACAATTACTTCTGTCATTGTTGACTTCGGGTGATATTGGTCATCGGATGTTTTTATTGTATGTTCTCCAATATCTCTTGGTCCACTGCATTTGGTGCATTGAGTGTCTGGTTCAATAACACCTTCTTCGAGTGCTGCTGCCATAATTAAGGGTTTGAAGATTGAGCCAGGTTCAAATCCTTGAGCAATAATTGGGTTAGGGTAAACCTCTTCCGGGAACTGATTAAATTCACCTGGGTGGTAAGTGGGAAAACTGGCCATTGCTAAAATAGCTCCAGTATTTGGGTCCATTATTACTCCCCATCCTGACTTTGCTTCATGTTTTTCAATTCCCAGCTTAAGTTCTTCTTCCAAAATAAACTGCACTGCTCTATCTAAATAAAGGTTTAAATTCATCCCCGGCTGCATTTTTTCTTGAACTCTTTCCCCCGATAAAATTGTTTGTCCAAAAGGGTTGCTTTCTTCGATTAATAGTCCTGGCTGGCCAGACAGCTGTTGGTGATAATAGCCTTCTAGGCCAAAATAACCTTGTCTATTTCCTGATTCGTCCGATCCAACAAAACCAACCAAATGAGCCGCCATACTTGCTTCTGGGTAATCACGCAAAGAATTTTTGTCAAAGCTGAGGCCCTGAATTTTCATATCATCAATAATTTTTTTTTCTTCTTCAGCTATTTTTTGACTTAGAGTTAGCCAATTTCTTTGTCCGGATAATCGAGTTAAAATACCAGACTTAGTTGCTTCAATAACTTCTTCCTCTTGACTGTCAACCAAAAAAGGGGTAATTTTGTCAACTAATGCTTCTTGGGAAATGTCTAAGTTAGGTAGATAAACGTTTAAATTATAACTAGTTTTATTAATTACTAATGGATATTTATCTTGTGTATAAATTGTTCCTCTCGGGGCGTAAGTTTCTTCAATTTTAAGCCGCTGGCGTTTGGCGATTGCGGAAAGATCAGCGCCTTTAATAATTGTCCAATAAAAAAAACGTCCGAGAATAAGTAAGCTGAAAATTCCAAAGAAAATCAAAAACAAAGTAGTTCTGCTTTCATTCATATCTTATTTTAAAGCAGCGAAAACATCTTTTTTGACATATACTATTCTGGTGCCGGTTTTAGTTAAGCCTAGATCTTCCGCTGTTTGACTTATTTTATTTAAAGAAGATAAATGGGCCACTTCTCTAGACAAACGGTTGTTTTCAGATTGTAAATCTTTTTCTACTTGGCGCAAGTGTTGATAATTCTGCTGGACAGTCAACATTTGTGTTGAAATAATCAAAGTGACTAAAATGTCGATACTAACTAAACCGATGATATAAAAAATATATTTTTTCATTTTATTCTTTTAATAATTCTTAATTTAGCGCTTCTTGCTAAACGGTTTTGATTAATTTCTTTTTCGGTTGGAAAAATAAGCTTAGTTTTTGCTACACCTGATTTTTTGAGTTCTTTACCAAAAAACTTAACTATCCGGTCTTCACCGGAATGAAAAGTAATTATTGCCAGCTTTCCTCCAACCTTTAAAATTTCAAATCCTTGTTTTAATCCGCTGTTTAAATTTTCTAATTCTTTATTTACCTCAATTCTTAATCCTAAAAAAACTTTTGTTGCCGGATGAAATTCTGTTTTTATCCTTTTTTTTTGATAAACTTCTTTAATCAAATCGGCTAATCTTTTTGCCGATCGAATTGGTCTTACCTGGCGCCGGCTGACTATAGCTTGTGCAATTGGTTCAGCTAACTTTTCTTGAACAATTTTTGTAAATAATTGATTTAATTCT
Organism: uncultured Gammaproteobacteria bacterium; assembly: GCA_964547295.1. GTDB lineage: Bacteria > Patescibacteriota > Microgenomatia > UBA12405 > JAHJSD01 > CAYSLZ01. The sequence continues at coordinate 11,647 of CAZJMH010000009.1, forward strand.
TCTAATGAATAACGATTGATAATTTCTTCTGCTGTTTGGTCTGTTTGTGGATTAATCCTCATATCAAGTTGTTGGTCATCAAAGGAAAATCCTCTTTTTGCCTTTTTGTAATGCCACCGTGAAATTCCCAGATCAAACAATATTCCGTCCACCGGGCAAAAATTATTTTTTTTGGCAATTTTATCAAGATTGGCAAAATTGCCAATCTTGATAATCAAAGAAGCGTCAGGGCAGTAACTTAAAAGACGTTTCTTTGTTTTTTTTGCCACTTCCGGATCCCATTCAACTGCTAAAACCTGACTTTCTTTTTTAATTAGCTTTTGGGTATGTCCTCCAAATCCCAAAGTGGCGTCAATAAACTTCTTGCCCGGTTTAGGCTTAAAACTATCAATGACTTCTTTTAAAAGAACAGGAACGTGTTGACTATTTTCATTCATTTTCAATAGTTAAACGTTCTGAAATATGATCAATGTTTTTTGATAAATAATTTTGGTAATCCAACCACTTTTTTTCTGACCAAATTTCAACATATTTACTAAGACCTAAAAAGACAGCTTTTAGTTTTATCTCACTGTATTGGCGCAAATGTGCCGGTAAAACAAATCTGCCTTGATCATCTAACTCAACTAGAGCCGCATTTCCTAATAAAAACCTTGCCGTATCTCTTGCCGGCCCGGAGACAAACGGCTTCTTTTCTGTTGCCTCGGTTAAGGTCTGCCATTTTTTTTCAGAAACAGCAATCAAACAGCCTTCATACCCCCGGGTTAAGATGATTTTTGAACCTAAAACTTGACGCAGTTTTTTGGGAAAAGCAACTCTGCCTTTTTTGCTGACATTAACCTGGTATTGACCTAAAAGCTGATTGGACATCTTTTATTCACCAAACTTCACCACTAATCACCACTTAACACCATTAAAGCATTATAGGGTCGCATTTGTCAAGAGGGAATTTTAGTGTATTTCCTCTCCGCAAAACTACGATCGTAGTTTTTAGGGGAGGAAAAAGTTATACTTATTTTTAGTTAAGTTTAGTTAGGCCAGGTTGTAGTGTATCCGGAGTCAGTTTCATTAATAGTAAATTCTTTTTCTACAGGCCATGGTTGATTATCTTCATCAATCAGCCGGATAATCACTGTTCCTCCACTGACATTTTCATCTATTCTTCGGTGGCAAACTCCGGTGGTGCAGCTCTCGGTTCCAAAGAGCAAGTTTTCTGATACACTTCTTGAACTGTCAATATCTATTGGTCCCCCGGCCACTCCCCGTTCTATTTCTTGACCGGTGTCACTTCCTGCCAGATAGATTAATTCGTATTCAAGCTGATTAAAGTCAGCATCAATTTCTGAAATTGTTAAAACTGCTCCGCTTCGATCTCGATTAATATCCAATTCAATAATCGGCATCTTTTCTTCAGTCAATATTCTTTTATCTGATTGGCTTTTGACATTATTATCTGCCTCCTGTTTTTGACCGGATTCACCTTTTCCCCACCAAAATAACCAGCTGGCGCCAATGCCTAAAAATAAAACAACTACAATACCACCAATAATAATTTTTTGTTTTTTATTTATTTTCATTTAACTTATCATTAAAATAACTGTCTAACTTAGAAATGTCAACCCTGACCTGGTCCATTGTATCACGGTCACGAACAGTAACCGCCTTATCTTCCAAACTATCAAAATCGACAGTTACGCACCAAGGCGTGCCGATTTCATCCTGCCGCCGGTAGCGTTTTCCAATATTTCCGTGGCCGTCAAAAACAACATAATATTTTTTGTTTAAATGGTCAAAAATCTCTTTTGCTTTAGCAGTTAATCTCTCTTTATTGGCTAAAAGGGGGAAAACGGCTATTTTATAAGGCGAAATTCTTGGGTCTAGTTTTAAATAAACCCTTTTCTGATCTTTAACTTTTTCTTCTTGATATGCCTCTAATAATAAAACAAGCAGTGTTCGGGAAACACCAAAAGTTGGCTCAATTACATGAGGATAAAATTCTTCACCACTATTTTTGTCCCGGTATTTTAAGTTGACGCCGGAAAATTTTTCATGCTGTTTTAAATCATAATCAGTCCGATAAGCAAATCCGTAAAGTTCCTTAAACCCGCCGAATGGAAAATCATATTCAATGTCCTCTGTTCGTTTTGAATAATGAGATAATTCATCTGGGGTGTGTTTCCGCCAGCGTAATTTTTCTTTTCTTGCCCCAAGGTCAACTATCCAGTCCATCATGATTTTTTTCCATTCCTCATATTTTAACTGCCAATTTTCTTGTTTAAGAAAATATTCAATTTCCATTTGTTCAAACTCAAAAGTTCTAAAAATAAAATTTCCCAAAGTTATTTCGTTTCTGAATGCTTTTCCTATTTGGGCTATACCAAACGGCAGGTCAGGATAAATAGAATCCAAAACATTTTTGTAAGTTACAAACATTCCTTGGGCAGTCTCTCCGCGTAAATAAACAGTCGATGATTTTTCTGGAACACTGCCTAACGAAGAAACAAATAATATATTAAATTCTTTTGGCTTGCTGAATTCTTTTGCCCCACAATTAGGACAGCTGATTTCTTCCTCCTTGATAATTTTATTTAGTTCTTTTAATGGCTTTCCCTCAACTTTTTGACTAGTTTTTTGATTGATCAAATGGTCGGCGCGGAATCTTTTGTTGCAGTTTTTACATTCAACCATGACATCAGTAAAACTATCAACATGACCAGATGCTTTCCAAACATCAGGATGCATAATAATATTTGTCTCTACGCCGTAAATTTCCGGCCGGTTTTTGACAAAACAATTCCACCAATGATTTTTTATGTTGCGCAAAATTTCTGCTCCTAGTGGGCCGTATGCATAACTGTTAGCCAGGCCGCCGTATATTTCAGAACCCGGGTAAACAAACCCCCGGCGTTTGCATAAAGAAGCAATTTTATTTAATTTATTTTCTGCCATTACTTAAATATTTTTAAACTTGTTAATTGGTGTTCGATAATTTCTTCAATTCTTGATTTCAACTCTAAATGCGCTTGGCGGAATTCACCTTTCCCCAACCACCTTTTTGTTGATGGTTTTAAACCATAACCAAGAATTTCTAACAAATCAGATTCAAATTCAACTATTCTTCCCCATTTTCCATCTTTAACGTCTTTTCTAGCCTCTAATAATCGGTGATAAACCTGATTATTTTCCTCACTTTCGGGAACAAGATGGTTTGTTAATTCGCAGACATACATCATTGTTCCTAATTTAGTTTCGTTTTCTCTAAAGCTTAAATCTGAATCCAGGCTAATTACTTCTGTAATTATACCAAAAGATTTACCTTGATAAAGAGTTGCCTTAACCCAGTTTGACAATTCTAAACTTCCCAGCCGCCGACTGTTGATTTTTCTGATTCCTTTAGCAAGACAGCGCTGTTTTCCTTGATTTTCGGTCATTAAATCCACAAATTTATCCGCCTCATTAAAATTTTGTCGACCGATGACTATTGCTTTAGCATTAAATTTTTTAGATGACATTTTTTAAAATGAAAGTGTTAGTTCACGATCAGAAGTTAATTCAAATTCCTCAATTATTTCTCCATTAATAGAAACTAGATAGTTTGGTTTATCTGTCCCTGGTTGTTTTTGTATTAATACTGGTAAAGTATTTTCTGGTTTATAAGGTAAATAATAACTGATTGAAACTCGAGTGCTTCCTTGAGGATGAAGCGGATACATATCACCGTAAAAACCCTCAAAGACAGTTTTTCCCTGGTCAGAATAAGTATTTGGCTCGATTTCTGAACCTTTCATTTCTACTAGCTCACTGCCTTCGGGAACATAAAACCTAAACCAGTTTCGATAAAGTCCATTTAAGCACAATTCTCCGGCCTCTAAATTACAATTAGAGGGAGGAGCAGTATTCTTGTAAGTTACAGTTATTGTTTTAATAATTTTGTTATCATCAATTTTGTAATCCATTTCTACTTCTTGGTCAATAAAAAGATTAGATTTAGCGCCAGCAAAATTGGCATCATTAAGATGAAAATAATCTGTTTTCTGGTCAGTATTTTTTAAAGTTCCGCCGATGTTTAGTTTTTCAACTGCCTGTTGTAAATTTTCATCAGGGAAATAAATTAATATATGCTTTTCATTAAAATTATCAATGACCACCTGAGCTAGTTCAGCAACCTTCTCTTTTGGCGAGCCCAGAGCATTGGCAATTAAAGAATGCATAAAAGGAGACAAGAATGCTTTTCGGTTAGTCCTAATTGTCGGCACAGGTTTGGTAGAGTATTCTTCCAATTTATAAATTACCTGCGGGCATCCCCAACATCGCTCATCTGGCTGAGCATTAAAGTTGCCGAATCCCGGAACACCAATTCCATCAAAAGCTGCGACCAAATCAACCAAAACCTGTGTATCAACTGCAAAAACACCATCAAATTCAACGGCATTAGGCAAATCAAGATAATATTCGCTAAATTGTTCGATCGATTCTCTAAAGCTAGGTGATAAATTCATATCCCTCAAATGCCAATAATAAACATTTTTATGGAATTCCTTAATTGGCCTTGGTGGTTCTAAACGACTATTAAAGCGGGCATCTAGAGCATAAATATCCTCTGAGATGCTGGGAATGACATTACCGTCATCGACTTCTAAAATGCCGTAAGCAGTCCAAAAACCGCCGGTTGGACGAAGTTCAGCGTCATTTTGAAAAATAAACAAATAATTTCTTGGCTCATCAACGCCCATTAACCAATCGGCATTTTCAATTAATGGTCCACCCTGACTGACCAGGTTATTAATATCCTTGACCATTTTTCTTGCTCTAATCAGTTGGGAACGTAATTCAACCCCGCGGAAATTATCAGGATAATCATTTGGGTCAATTTTTGACAAATGGCTGTCAACGGCGGTTAATTTCTGACTTACTTCTCCTAATATTGGCTTAATTCCACTTAAGCCTTCAACAAAAAAGTCAATCCTTTCCTCAGTTGTTTTAGAATCTTCTTCTTCTTCTTCTTCTTCGTCTTTAACTTTATCAGTTTCAAGGCCTAAAAAATCTTGATAAGGTTCAATTGCCTCAACCACCAGCTTGCCGGCTTCTAAACCATTTTTAGCAGCAGCTAGAGCTTCCTGACCATCTTGATAATAGCGACTGAAATAGGGCAAGTGTTTAACTAAAAATAAATTCTGATAGCGTTGATTAAATTTTGCTAACTCAGCCTGAGTTTCTTCAATTTTTATAAGAATTTTAGCTAAATCTTTTTCATTTACACCAGCACGGATTTCGCTAATTTTTGGCTGAAGATTTTGAGCTTGAACCCAAAGTTTTCGTAAAGGTAGAACAACACTTAGTGTCAGGCTAATAAAAAGTCCAAATATAAGCCCGAGTATAACTGGCAGCCAGTGATTTTTTATCCAAGAGACAATTATTCTACTCCTTTGCCGGTCAACACCACCCAAGGAGTTTTTAGCAGTATCCATAAGTCAAATAATAACGATTTTTTTTCTGCATAGCAAGCGTCGAGCTTGATTCTTTCATCAAAATCAATATTGTTGCGGCCTGAAACCTGCCAAAGTCCGGTAATTCCCGGTTTAACACTTAAAACACTTTCAATTAAATCTTGGACATGGGGAAATTTTTTCGGTTGTGCTTCTAGTTCGTCAGGATAATATGCCCGTGGCCCAACAAGACTCATTTCACCTTTTAAAACATTAATCAACTGGGGAAACTCATCCAAAGAATGTTTGCGAATAAACCTGCCAATTGGAGTAATTCTTGGGTCCTCTTCAACTGGTAATTTATAGCTGTTCTTCTTATACTTTTCATAGAGTTTGGCGTATTGAGGGTCTTCTCGAAGTAAATTATGAGCATTTTCAACCATTGACCGAAATTTATATAAATAAAACATTTCTCCGTCCTTACCGACTCGGGGAGGGATATCAGCAAAAACCGGGCCGTCGTCATGAAGCTTAATTAACAAGGCAATAACTACTAAAGCTGGTAAAAAAATAATTCCGATTATCAATGTTCCAACAATATCAATTAGCCGTTTTAATGCTAAATATACTTTTTCTTTCATAATAAATTATTTTTTTCCTTGTCTTTTAAGTAGTCAACAACTTTACCAACCTCTCCGGTTTTGTCTTTATGGCAAACCAGTAAGGCATCACCGCTGTCAACAATTACTAAATCCTCTACTCCAATAGTAGCGCCAAATTTTCCTTTGGGCAATTTGAGAAAACAATTTTTAGAATCTATTTGAACACTCTCCTTTGGAAATAATTTTTGAGAATAGTTCATTTGAAAGTAATTAGTCAACGACTCCCAAGTGCCAAAATCAATCCATTTAAACGGAGCTTCAAAAACAAATCCTTCTCCTAGAGCATGTTTAGTAACTATTTCGATTGGACCTTTTAGCATTTTATGGTATTCCTGATTAATAATTTTTTCTTGGTTATCAGTTCCCAGAGACTGAATAATTCTCATTAAGGGTTGATGCCATGCTGGTTGATGTCTTTCAATTGCTTTTAGCATTAATCTTGGTGTCCAGGCGTAATGGTTAGCGTGGGTGAAAACAGCCTTATTTTCTAAATACTTTTCTACTTCCTGTTTGGAGTCTCTGCCAAGCCACTTTTCCATTTGGAAAAACTTAATTCCTTCTTTTTCTATTGGTTTTGGTTTAGCAATTAAATAATCAACACCCATAATTGCGTATTCCGGCCGGATGCCGCCGGTAACCAATTTTTTTTCTTGATTTATTATGCTTTCAACTTTTTCAATTGTATTTAAAAAATTTTCCTCAGGCATTCGTAATACATCTGCCTGAACAGTTATAAATGGCTCATTTGGATCAAGTTTATAAAGTTTGGCAGCCATAAATCCAGTAGCTGGGCCATGATTTCGTAGTTCAGGTTCAATAAAAATATTTTCATCAGGAATATCAGGCGCTTGTTCCTTGGCTAAATTTGCTTGCTCCTGGTTAGTTTGAATGTAAATGCTTTCTGGGGGGAACATTTCTTTTAAAGTTTTAACATTAAGTTGAAATAAAGACTTTCCTTCAAAAAGAGGGACAAAGTGTTTAGGTAGTTTTTTTCGGCTCATCGGCCACATTTTAGTTCCGATTCCGCCGCACATAATTACCGGTTTCATATTTTTAATTGTTCTTACTATACCATAAATTAAAAATCCCCCAACAACCAAGGTTCAGGTATTAATTAACCTTCAAGGTTGTTTAGGTTTGAACCTTGGGAATTATTGACTTGAATTCTTTTTTAAACTTTTTCTTAGAAAATTTTTCTGCATTTTTTCTACAGTCATCAGGTGAATATTTTTGATGAGTAAAAGTTTTAAGCTTTTTAATTAGTGCTGCTGGGGTCTTTGGGTAAAAGAATTCTCCTGTTTTACTGGGGATAATCGTTTCCAACGCTCCCCCGCCCTGATAAGCAATTACTGGTCGTCCGCAGGCCTGAGCTTCTATTGGCACTAAACCGAAATCCTCTTCTTGTGGGAAAACAACTGCTTTGCATTGTTGGTATAGTTTAACTAATTCTTGGTCAGAAACCTGGCCTAAAAATTGAATATTCTTTTTGGCCGTCAGTTTGAGTTTTGCCTCTTCACGGCCGGTGCCAACTATTTTCAACGGCCAACCAACCTGATTAAACGCCCTAACTGCTAAATTTACATTTTTATGTTTCACCAACCGAGAAACAACTAAAAAATAATCTTTAATTTTTTGACCATCTTCATATTTAAATTTATTTAAATTTACTCCTGGATAAACTATATCCGCATCTCTTTGATAATATTTTTTAATCCGGTCGGCAACATTTTTGCAGGTAGATAAATAATAATCTGGTCGTTGTCCGATAATATAGTCCTCTTTTTTAGCAAAATTAAAAAGAAGGTTCTTTTTTTCCAAAAAATGCCGTGTCGGCGGCGTCAAACAGTAGCAAATATGTTTTGTCTCCGGCTTAGTAATAATTGCTTTTGCCGGACCTGATGTTACTGAAACGACCAAATCAAAATCATCAAAATTAAACTCTTCAAATCCGATTAAAATCAGCGGATAAAACCAATAAGCCCTTTTTTTACTAAACGGAATTTTATTGACAAAACTTGTCTTAACCTCTGGAAAAACATCTGCCCACTTGACTGTAGTTTGATCATAAACACTAGTATAAAGCGGCGCTTTAGGCCAGATTTCATTTAGCGTCTTTAAAACCCTTTCTGCCCCACCTTGATTGCGGTTAACCCAATCATAGACAATAGCGACATTCATTACTTTTTTAAAACTTTTTTGTATCCTGCCAAGGTTAATTCAGCTGTTTTTTTCCAGGAATACTTTTTAACTTGGCGTTTACCCAGTTTTCTCATTTTTTGACGTAATTGTTCATTGTCAAATAATGACTTAATTTTATCAGCCAATTCAACCGAATTATTTGGTTTAAAATACAAGGCGGCTTGTCCATATACTTCAGGTAAACAAGTGGCGTCAGCGGCGATAACCGGGCACCCAGCTTCCATTGCTTCAAGGCCGGTTAACCCGAAACCTTCCATTAAAGAAGGCTGAACTAACCCTAATGCCCGGTAATATAGCTGAACTAATTCTTTGTCCGGAACAAAACCTAAAAACTTGACTTGTTTTTCCAGGCCCATTTTTCTGGCCCTTTTTTCAACCCTATCGGTAAAGACATTACGGCTGCAAGCAATTCCTAATTGCACTTGAGTCATTTTTTTTAATGCCTCAAAAACAACTTCAATATTTTTATGCGGATATACACTGCCGGTATAAATCAAATAAGGAGACTTTAATTGATATTTGTCGACTACACTACTGTTATTTTCAACTGCAATTTTAATTTCATCTACTGCTTCTGGAGTGACCATAATTTTATCGGCTGGGACATCAAAATCATCAGCTAGTTTCTTTTTCCAATAAGTTGTCGGCACAAAAATCAATGATGAATTATGAAGAGAATGATTAACTTGAAGTTTATAGGCCAAGTGTTTAATTTTGTATAACCATTTTGTTCGGGTTGTTGTTTCTTGCCCAGTGAAATAATGTTTTATTAGATCATGGATAGTAACCACAAAACTTTTGCGCCATAAAATAGGAGCGTT
>CAZJMH010000010.1:0-20292 GCA_964547295.1 uncultured Gammaproteobacteria bacterium
TGTGGGACTGACGGTTGTCAACCTGATGAAAGATATTGGTGGTATTATTGTTATTGGTCCGATAACGGCGAACAGTGTGATTTTTATGAAGGTTGTAAATATGATCCAGATTGTGTAGATGATACACCAACTCCAACGCCGACGCCTGGGGCTACAAATACGCCGACGCCGACCAATACGCCGACAAATACACCAACGCCAACACCGACTCCGATCCCGGTAATTGAAGGAAAAGTTTATGACATAACTGACCAATACCCGATGGCAACTTGTAATGATTTTGATGCCGGCAGTGTTGTTGACGGCGCTGAAGTTTATTTAGATAGCCTAACTGATACCACAAATCTTCAGGGAGATTATAGTATTGAAGTTGAATGTAATCAGTCTTACCTTTTTTCAGCTTTGCACCCTGATTACAGCACAGTATTACATGAAATGGACGGCAGTTGCAGCTCGGACGCAACAGGGACAATATCAGTTAATTGTTCTGGAGTATGGCAAAGGGTTTTAAATTTTGGAATGACAAACGTACTTAAACCGTGGTATCAAATTGTCGGCGGCGATTTAACTTTATTCAGTGGTTCAGTAGTTAATTCTATACCAATAACTTGTTACAATGATTATACCGGCAGTCAAGATGAGGGCTGTTTGCCGTTTATTAATGTAAATAAGTTTAGGTCAACTGACGCTTCCTTATTTTCAGAAAATGCGGTTGTTGGTGCCAGCAGTGGTATAAATCCTGGTGATGGTGAAGTCGGCAACCCCAATAATTGGCGGGTAGTAGATAATCAATTAACTTGGCCCGGAGATTTGAATTATAATTACTTTTATCAACTTTGGTATAATGAACCAAGTGCTGAAGTAGTTGGTAGCGGAAATATATCGTCTATTTTGGGCGGTTGTTCAATAGCAAGCGGTCAGACTGCAATTAAACTAGTTGACGGCGATTTAACTATTGATTGTGATTTAACCGTCAGCGAAGGAGGGCTTTTAATCATTGTCAGTTCAGGAAATATAATAATTAATGGAGACGTAACCCAAGTTGAAGGAGTCTTTTTAGCTGATAAGAATATTTTGATTAACAATCCGGCCAGTGGTGATGGTGACCAAATTACTTTAGAAGGAAGTTATGCTACCGGTGGCCAATTAATAATCAGCCGAGATTTAGGCGGCGGCAGTATGTCGAATAATTTTTATCCGGCATCAATATTTAGGTATCGTCAGGATTTTGCTGTGCAAGCAATATTAAGTAATATTAATTTAGGAGAAGGAATTCTATGGGAAGAACCGTAAATCAAGCCGGTCAGGTAGCGTTAATAATTTTAACGGTGATGGCGATTGCCTTGACTTTAGGATTATCATTGTCACAGCGGGTAATAACTGATCTAGAAATTACACAGGAGGAGGAAAAATCAGCTCAGGCATTTTCAGCGGCAGAGGGTGGTATAGAAGAAGCCTTAAGAATTTTAGACCAAGGTGGTGACATTGGAACCGAGCTGGATTCAACTCAAATCGCCCAAGATTTAGATGTAAACAGTCTTCAGGTAGAATCAACCGCAGTTGGCGGCGATGTTGAATTTAATTATCCCCTAACCGTTAAGCCGGGAAACTCAGCGTTTGTTTGGCTTCGTGAACATGATGCAGATGGCAATATTGATCTTACTCAGGGTTACAATGGTGCTAGTATTGATATCTGTTGGCAAGACGGTGCTGCTGTCGAAACAATTTATTTTTATGATGATGGCAGTTATAATATTTCCAGATTTGCCTATAACTCTAATTCTACTTCGACGATAAGCAATGGTTTTTCTAATAGTTTTAGCAGTGGTTGCGCTAATCTAGACACTTCTGCAACTATTAGTTTAGGCGGAACACCTTTGTTTTTAATAATCAGACCGTTTTACGCTGAAACAGAAATTGGTGTGCTTGGGACCGAGGCTCTTCCGATTCAGGGGAATGAGGTAACCTCAACTGCAGATGTAAAAAGAAGTGAAGATGAAGTTGTCAGTCGTCGTATTAAGGCGTATCAAAGTTGGGAAATTCCTCCTGAATTCTTTTTTCACTCTATTTTTGCAAATACTGGCGTAACAACTCAGTAATCACTCTTTTCTACTTAGTAAAATTGCTTGCGGTCTGATTATTTTTTATGCTATTATGAAATGGAGATGGATTTTTTTGGAATTAATATTGGCGTAACTTCCGCCCGACTAGTTCAGTTAGAAAAAAATAAAAAAGGGCTGAACTTGGTTCACGTTGGTTCAATTGATTTACCCCAAAATGGTATACAGGCTGATACAAAAAAACAATTAGAGAGTGTGGCCGGCTTGGTGAAAAAATTAATCAGTGATGTCGGCACAAATTCTAAAAATGTGGTTTTTTCTCTGCCTGAAGAAAAAGTTACTACCCGGCTTAAATGGTTGCCGCCAATGAAAGAAAAAGAAATATCATCCGCACTTAAATATGAAGCAGAAACTTTTATTCCCCACCCTTTAAATAAAGTTCAATTGGATTATCAGGTTTTAGATGAAGATGATGAAGGAAGATTAATGGTTTTTATAGTTGGAATTCTAGGAAAAGAAATTGAAAAGTATATGAAAATTGCTGAATTATTAGGATTAGATATTTTAGCTTTAGAGCCAGAATCAGTTTCCTTAAACCGGGTTTTGTCGGTTGAAAACTTATCAAAAATTATTGTTGATATCAAACATAATTATACTAGTCTGGTGACAACTGAAAATCAGCAGATTTTTTTGACTCGGACTGTTCCTATTGGTATAAAATCCTTTTCTCGGGCATTAAAAATAAATTTAGGTCTTAAGGATAAGGAAGCAGAAGCTTATCGTCGGACTTACGGTTTAAAAGGTGATGAGCTGGAAGGCAAAGTTAAGGAGGCAATGCTGCCGATAGTCGAAAAACTAATTCGAGAAATAAAGCAATCAGCTCTTTCGTTTCAAAAAGACTGGGATAAAAATGTTGATTTAATAAGTTTATCAGGAACTGGTGGTAATACGCCAAGATTAACTGAAATTATTGCCAGAAGTTTAGGGGTTGAAGTTCAAGTAGCCGATCCTTTTAATAAGATTAACCTTTCTGAAACTTTAAAAGCAAAGTTAAAACAAAAAGCAGCTCGTTATTCTATTGCTTGTGGTTTAGCTGCAAGAGACCTAATATGAAAAAAGCAGACGCAATAAACTTGTTGCCGGAAATATCTAAATTTAAGGCTTCGCGTCAATTGTTAATAAAAAAACTAAACAAATACGCAATTTTCATGGTTAGCTTTTTGATTATCGTTGTTATTGTAATTTTTGGTTATCAATTTTATTTAAGAAGATCGAAAAATAGATTAGTTAAAAGTAAACAAAGTTTAAATCAAAGTATTGAACAATTCAGTTATCATTTAGAGCTTCAGCAGCGGTTGCGTTTTCGGCTAAAGATGGTAAGTGAATTATTAGATTCGAGAATAGATAACTCGGATGAGTTGAATAATTTAGCATCTTTTCTGCCTGCAGATGTTAGGTCTGAGGGTATTAAGATTAGTTCGAGGACAACAGAATTTAAAGGTGAAGTTGATAATCTTGTTCAAGTTAGAGAGCTAGAGGATAAAATTGGTTTAGCTAGAAAAGACGGCAATTATAAAGATATAAATTTGGATTTTCTTTCCAAAGAAATTACTGGTTGGAGTTTTCAGCTGATATTAAGAAAATGAACTTACAAAAAGAAGTTTTGATACCTGGTTTAGTCATTTTCAGTGGGCTAGTTTTATTAATTGTTATTGGTTATACGCAAGTAAAAGTAATTAAGGAGATGAGAGCTTCTGTTGACCAATTAGAAAAAGATGAGCAGGATTTAAGAGAAAGATATTTAATGCTGTCTTCTTTGGATGAAAGAAACCTTGAGCAGCAATCAGCACTGGCTGAATTAGCGGTTCCAAGTGAAAAAAATATTCCTTTTATCCTTCAGGCTTTTAGAAACGCAGTAGAAGAAAGCAGTTTTTTAATTAAAGAGTTTAAATTTTCGCCAGGTGAAATAAGCAAAGAAGAAGTTACACTTGATTCCGGCGAAGTAATCGAGGAATTGCCTTTAGAGATTAATTTAGTTGGGCCGTCAGAAAATTTAAACCAATTAATAGATGAGCTAGAAAACACTGTTCCCATATTTGAAATCAGGGATATTGACTTTAAGGTTGAAGAAAAACAGCCTGATAAGGCCAGCTTAAAAGTAAAGTTATTAACTTTCTATTCTCCACCTCTGGTAGAGGCGGATATTGACATGGTGCGATTAGAACATTTAGTTTTAACTGAAGATCAAACTGGTTTACTTGAAGAGTTAAAGACTTATTCCCGTCCGGAATTAGTAAGAAGACCGATAAGAGACCTGGAAAGAAAAAGCGACAACCCGTTCGTATTTTAAGCTTCTTTTATCTCTAAACTAAAATTTTCCCCTTTACTTTTCAGTGAAAGAAGTGTTTTTATTGCTCTGATTGTTTTTCCGCCGGAACCGATAACAACTCCAACATCATCTTTAGAAACTTGAACAATAAAACAATTTTCTTCTCCGTTTTGACTGGTAATCTTCACACTTTCTGGTTCTGAAACAATACTTGTAATTAAATATTCTAATAAGTCTTTCATAATTTAATTTTTTTATCCTCTAAAACCTTTTTTGTTCCTTCAGTCAGCTGCGCCCCTTTGCTTAGCCAATCCTTAAGTTTTTTCTTATCAACCTTGAAATCCGTTGTCTGGGGGTTCCAATAACCAAGGTAATCAATATATTTGCCGTCCCTTTTCGATCGGGCTTCGGCAACAATAATTCTAAACGTTCTCTGGTTTCTTTTTCCACGCATGGAAAGTTTTATTTTCAACATCGGTTTAAATTTTACCTGTTTTTGTTAATTTCGTCAATGCTGATTGAGCGGCTGATTCTTCAGCTAACCGTTTTGATTTCCCTTTACCGACAGCTATTTTGCGGTCATCAAAAAATACTCCGGCAGTAAATGTTTTATTGTGGTCGGGCCCGGTCTGGTTAAGCACTTCATATGTCGGGGTAATTTTCAATTTGTCCTGGACCATTTCTTGAAGGAGTGTTTTGGCGTCTTTGATATCCCCTTCTCTACCTAAGCGCATTAATTTATCTTCCAGCTTTTGTTTTAAAAAATCACTTGTCTTTTTCCATCCCTGGTCAAGGTAAATTGCGCCAATAACAGCTTCGTAAGTATTAGCCAGCAGAGAAGGATTACTTCGGCCGCCGGTTTTCTCCTCGCCTTTTGACAAAAACAAATAACCGCCCAGGCCGATTTTTCTAGCCTCTTCTGCCAAACTGACAGTGCAGACAACCGCCGCCCGGATATTGGTTAAAATTCCCTCTGGAAGATTTGGAAAATTATCAAACAACTCTTTTGTTGTCCAGAGTTCTAAAACAGCGTCGCCAAGAAATTCCAATCGCTCATTTGAATTTAAATCTTTTTTTCCGCTTTCGTTTAAATAAGACCGGTGTATTAATGCCTGTTTTAACAAGCCTTGATCAGTAAAACTTATTTTCAAAATTTTCTCTAATTTTTTTAAATTTTTTTGACTATTCACTATTCACTGTTAACTGTTAACTATTATCTAGGATTTATCATTAAGCATTTAGCCGATTATATACATCTCCCAAAACCCCATTGACAAACCCAGGCGAATTTTCGCCGCCAAATTCTTTTGCTAGTTCTACTGCTTCGTTGATAGCCACCTTTGCCGGAACTTTTCGGTCGTATTTTAATTCATAAATCGCTAGCCGGAGGATGGAAAGGTCAATTTTATTTATTTTTTTAATCGGCCATTTAGGAGCAGATTGGCTTATTTCTTTATCAATATTTTCAGTTTCAGTCAAGATTTTTTTTGTTTTTGAAGACAGCTCTTGGTGGGGATGAAAACTCCAGCCAAAGAGTTCTTTAACTATTTGTTGTCTCTTTTTATGTCTTGGATCCTTTTTGCTTTTTTGTTTTACCATGTTTCTTTTTCTTACTTTTAGCTTTTGGCATTTGGCCTTCAGCATTTAGCTCTTTACCATATTTTCCGCAGCTTGGGCAGGCATAGTGTGGTCTTTTCAGCGCGCCACAATGCGGACATTCGCTAGTTTCCGGTAATTTAACTTGGTGTTGACTTCGCCTTCTTCCCTGCCTTTGTCTTGAAGGACGATATTTAGGAACTGCCATAACTATTTATTTTACTGCCTCCCCTCCCCTTTTGCAAATTATATACACCTCCGAGGTGTATTACTATTGACACCTCGGTTATAATTATTATTAGTAATGGCTTTAAGAAAGATTATTTTTGTCAACGGAGAAGTATATCACCTTTTAAACAGAAGTTTATACCGCCAGCCAATTTTTACTAAAAAACGTGAAGCCGCAAGAGCACTAGACTTAATAAGCTATTATTCATTTTTGAACCGCCCAACCCGGTTCTCCAAATACCTGCTGCTATCCGACCACCAGCGGCAGCAAATAATGGAAGAGCTTATTGAAGAAAACAAAAAGAGAGTTAGACTTATCTGTTTTTGTTTAATGCCGAATCACTTTCATTTACTAATAAGGCAGGAAAGTGATAACGGAATAAGCCGATTTATGAGTGATTTTCAAAATAGCTTTGTTAGATATTACAATACAAAAAACGAAAAAAAGGGTCCACTTTTTGAAAGTCAATTTAAAGCGGTTAGAATTTTAAGTGAGGGCCAGCTTTTTCATGTCAGCCGATACATTCACCTTAATCCATATTCGGGTTATCTAGTAAAAAATATTAACGATTTGGAAAGTTATCAGTGGTCGTCATTCAGAGAATACTTAGGTTTGGCATCTAAAAATATATGCTATAAAGATTTAATTTTGTCTGCTTTTTCTTGCCCGGATGATTATAAGAAATTTGTCTTCGACCGAGCAGATTACCAACGGGAGCTAGAACAAATAAAGCATTTAATTTTGGAGTAATTACTTAGGTGTCTATAGAGATACACCTCGGAGGTGTACTTGTTTAGCTGCTTGGCGGGTTTTTTTGATTAATTCTAAATTATTATAGTCAGCAACTTTCAATTCTGGGTAACCGTGCTGTTTTGTGCCGTAAATTTCACCCGGTCCTCTAATTTTTAAATCAATTTTAGCCAGTTTAAGGCCGTCGTTAATATTTTCCATTGCTAAAATTCTTTTTCTTGCTTTTGGGCTGATTTTTTCAGCAAATAAAAAACAATAAGCTTGGTTCTCCCCCCTACCTACCCTCCCTCGAAGTTGGTGTAATTGGGCTAAACCAAAGCGGTTGGCCGCCTCAATAATCATAAACTTAGCGTTAGGTATATCAATACCAACTTCAACAACTGGGGTAGAAACCAAAATATCAACTTCCCCCCGATGCATTTGGTTAAGGATTTTTTCTTTTTCTTCAGATTTAATTTTCCCGTGTAATAGGCTAAGTCGAAGGTCCGGAAAAACTTTTTGGCTTAATTCTTTATATTCATTAGTAGCTGCTTTAACTGATGATAAACTTTCTGATTCTTCAATAAGAGGGCAAACAACAAATCCCTGATAATTTTTTTGGGCTTGTTCTCTAACCCATTGATAACAGTCTTGCCGTTTATTTTTAGGAACTAAACTTGTTTTAATTGGCTTTCTTCCTGGTGGTAATTCATCAAGTGTAGAGATGTCCAGGTTGCCGTAGAGAGTTAAAGCAATTGTTCTTGGTATTGGGGTGGCAGTCATTGTTAAAACATGTGGAAAACGCCTATTCTTGTTGTCTATTTGTGCCTTTTGAACTAATTTGCCCCGTTGACTGACTCCAAACCGGTGTTGTTCATCAATAATTACTAATCCTGGTTGCTTAAATTGAGCGTGTTTGTGAATTAATGCGTGGGTGCCGATAATTAGGTCTTTGGTGCTAGTGTTTGACGGTTTGTGACTGCTGGTCAGCAGCTGGCAGTTGACACCAAAAGGTTTCAGCATTTTGCTCAAGGTTTTAAAATGCTGCTGGGCAAGAATCTCTGTTGGAGCCATTAGAATTGATTGATAGTTATTTTCAGCAGTTTGTATTATTGCGCTGGCAGCAACAACTGTTTTACCAGAACCAACATCTCCTTGAAGTAACCGATTCATTGAATTTTTTTGATTAATATCATCAAGAATTTCTTTAATTGCCCTTTTTTGTGCTGAGGTAAGATTAAATGGCAGTAATCGGGTGAACCTTTTGATTAAATTAATATTTTTATTTAGTTTTGGAGCCGGCCGATTTTTTTTCCATTGGCGCTTTTTTTCGAGGTTTTTTAAATGAATTCTAAAAAGTTCTTCAAAGCCAAGCCTTTTTTTTGCTTGATTAATGTCTTTTTGATTTTCCGGCAGATGTATTTTAATTATTGCTTTTTGTTTTGATATTAAATTGTATTGATTACGGAGTTCTTCTGACAAATTATTTTTGATTTGGTTCTCTATTTTTGGAATCAGCTGATAAATAATTTTCCTGAGATAATTATCACTAACCCCGGCTGTTGTCGGGTAAATAGGAACTAATCTGCCGGTATTTTTATTGTTTTTTTCCCCTTTAATAATTTCATAGTTTGGAAAAATTATCTGTAGTTCATTTCCGCGCTTACTAATTTCGCCGGAAACAGAAACAAAAATTGAAGGTTTAAAATTATTTTTTAGGTAAGGCTGATTAAACCAAATTAAACTGATTTTTCCACTTTTGTCTTTTAAAACTGCTTTTTGAATAGTTTTGTATCGAGGTGACCGAGTAAAAGTTGATTTGATTTTAGTGATTTTTCCATTAATAGTTGCTTTTTGCCCTGGTTTAAGATTTTTAATTAAAGATTGTTTAGTATAGTCTTCATATCGAAAAGGATAATGTTCAATCAGGTCTTTGACAGTATTAATATCTAATTTTCTCAGCCGGGCGGCCATTTTGGGTCCGACTCCTTTTACATACCTAACTGAAGTATCAAGTTGAATTAGCGGCTTTTTAGGCATTAAAGTATATACGATAAGAATGGAAGAATTCCACTTAGCAATAAAGCGGCTGTAGCCAGGATGACAAAGAATTTAGCTACTTGTTTTCTTTTGAATTTAAATTTCATATTTGTCCTTGTCTTGATTATTATACTATAATAAATAGTCATGTCTAAAAACAAGTGGTGGAATATTTTTAATCTGAAAAAAAGCCGCCGAAGAAAGCGAATTAAAAAAATGCCTTTGAAGAAAAAAATATTATATTTTCTTCCAATTGGAGCTTTTATTGGTTTACTCTTGTTTTTCTTTAGTTCATTAATTGCTTTTGCTTGGGTAGCCAGGGACTTGCCTTCACCTGACCAGGTAGTCCGCCGGGATGGTTTTGCAACCAAGATTTACGACCGTAACGACAATTTGCTTTACGATGTTTATCGGCAAGCAAAAAGAACTCCGGTAAACTTAGATGAAATGCCTAATGAACTTAAGTGGGCAACAATTGCTATTGAAGACAAAGAGTTTTATTCACATCCAGGATTTAGCTTAAGGGGTTATCTTCGGGCGTTGTATAAGATTGTTTTTGAACAACGACTGCAAGGAGGTTCGACATTAACTCAGCAGTTGGTTAAAAATGTTTTATTAACCTCGGAACGGACTTTATTACGCAAGTATAAAGAGTTTATTTTAACCCTCCAGATTGAAAGAAAATATTCTAAAGATGAGATTTTGCAAATGTACTTAAATGAAGCGCCTTATGGCGGACCAGCATGGGGTGTTCAAGCAGCAGCTGAGCGGTATTTTAATAAAGATGCCAAAGATTTAGATTTAGTTGAATCGGCAATTTTGGCTGGCTTGCCACAACGGCCGACTACATATTCACCCTACAAAGGTGAAGTTTGGATGGAAAGAACAAAAGATGTATTAAGAAGAATGCGTGAAGATGGTTACATTTCTAAGGATGAAGAAGAGGCAGCAATTGAAAAATTTGAAAAAATTAGTTTTTCATCTCCACATGGAATTTTAGAAGCCCCACATTTTGTTATGTATATTCGTGAATTGTTAGCTGAAAAATATGGCGATGAATTAGTTGAAGGCGGCGGTTTGAAAATAACAACTACTTTGGATCTTGACCTACAACAGCAAGCAGAAGAAATAGTTAAAGAACAAGTTGATGATGTTGACCAATTAAATATTACCAATGGGGCGGCAGTTATAATAGACCCTCAAACAGGAGAGGTTTTAACTATGGTTGGTTCAAGAGACTATGACAGTGATGAAATTGACGGCAAATTTAATGTTATTAGTCAGGCCTTAAGACAGCCAGGTTCGGCAATTAAGCCAGTAACCTATGTTACTGGCTTTAAAAAAGGATACACAGCATCAACATTGATAATGGATACACGAACAGTTTTCCCAATTAAAGGCCAGCCGGATTATGTTCCAGTTAATTATACTGGTGTTTTTCATGGCCCAATGCAGGTTCGTTACGCTTTAGGAAATTCTATTAATGTGCCGGCCGTAAAAATGTTAGCCATGGTAGGTTTAGAATCAATGTTGTCTACGGCTGAAGAAATGGGAATATCAACTTTAGCACCGACTAAAGAAAACTTATCAAGATTAGGTTTGTCAGCTACTCTGGGCGGAGGCGAAGTTAAGCCTTTAGATTTGGCAAGTGCATATTCTGCTTTTGCAAATGGCGGAATAAGGCGTGACCCAGTTGCTATTCTCAAAGTTGAAGACAAAGACGGAAAAATAATTTATGAACACAAAGAAGTTGCCGGAAAAAAGGTTTTATCTGAAGAAGAAGCCTTTTTAATAAGCGATATTTTAGCTGATAATGAGGCAAGAACAATGACCTTTGGCCAAACAAGTGGTTTGGTAATTCCTGGTCGTGAAGTGGCGGTAAAAACAGGAACAACTAATGATATGCGTGATAATTGGGCAGTTGGCTGGACACCAGATATTTTAGTTCTATCATGGGTTGGAAATAATGATAATTCTTCAATGCAGCGAGTTGCTTCTGGAATATCCGGGGCAACGCCCATTTGGAGAAAAATTATGATTGAGGCAATAAACAAATATGGCTATCAATCTTTTCAGGTTCCAGATGATATTGTCACCGCTGAAGTTGATACTGTTTCCGGCTATCGGGCCCATGACGGTTTTCCTTCCCGCATTGAATATTTTATCAAAGGAACTGAGCCGACTAGTAATGACCCAATTCATGTTATGTTAAAGTTGTGCCCACAAACCGGTCAGTTGGCTACTCCCCCCCAAGTTGCTAGAGGGGAATACGAAGAAAAGGAATTTTTTATTTTTAAAGAGGAAGATCCTGTTTCCTGGGACGGCCACAATCGTTGGCAGGAGGGTGTTTTAAACTGGATGTATCAACAGGACGATCCGCGATACGATCCGCCAACTGAATATTGCGATGTTGGTGAAGAAATTGATGTTAATATTCAGTCGCCGGAGAATAAGTCAACAGTTGATAATCAGTTTCAGGTTAAACTTAAGGTGAAAAGCATTTATGACATAAAAGAAGTTAGGGTATATATAGACGATGAATTAGTAAAAACTTTTACTAAAAAACCATATCAAGATGAAATTGAGCTCGAAAAAGGAACCTATACTTTTCGGGCTGAAGCTGAAGATGTAGAGGGCAATACTTATGACCAGGAAGCCAAGTTTGGGGTTAATCTTCCTTGGGATTATTCACCGACCCCAACACCGGAACCGACTGAAGAACCAACGCCAACTTTGGAACCGTCCCCAACAGAACTTCCTGCTCTGACACCAACCCCGGATTTATAAATCAAATATTTTAGAATGGACCTTTTTTGCCTTAGCGGCAGTAGTATTGTAATAGTAAGCCCGGAAAGTGTATTTATATTGATTATTTTTGTTTTTATAAATATCAATAATTTCTAGTTTCCATAAAATTTTAGGATCAAGTTTATCCTGATATTTTTTTATTAAATTTTCAGGCTTAATTTTTTCATTAAACAAAACATTGGCGTCCAAGTCAATTATCTGACGATTGAGTTCTATTGCTTGTCCTATTTGGGTGTTGGGGGAATGTAGATTAATTTCAGGAATTTGGCTGATAGTTTTAACAAGTTGATCAAGATTTATTTCAATAAACCGCTTATTTTTAACTTTTTCGATTGAATATTGATAGTTCTCTGCTCCGAGTTTTGCCGCCAGTTTTGCGGCATCAGACTTGAGTTGGTTAAAATCTGGCTGGTAGAAGCTGACAGCATAGTTTTCTAGGTAATCATTTTCTTGTTGATAATAAACTTTCCCAACTTCAAAAAATTTCTGGTCTGGTATTTTTAGTTTTTTTGATTGAATTGTTTGCAGATACAAAGAAGATGCTAGTGACATTCTTAGCAATGGATACTCGCTGTTGACGTTATTTTCGGTATAAATTGGCTGAGCACTTTGGTATAGGTATTTTGGCTGGTGGAGGTTTTCCTTACGGACAATAGGCCAAGAACGGATTTCATCGTAACCGAGATTAACAAGAATATTTTTGATTGTTTCGATTAAGTAAAGTATTTTAGGAGTTATGTCCGGCAGTTTTTCAGATGAAATTGGTTCATTGGTTGGTATTTTGTCGTAGCCGTAAAAACGGATGACTTCTTCGATCAAATCCTCTTCTAGATTTAAGTCTTTTCTTAAAGTTGGCGGTGTAACTTGATAGTTGTTGTTTAATTTTTTAATTTGGCAGTTTAAATTTTTTAGTATATCCAGTCCGAATTTTTCGGGAATATCGATTCCGGCAAATGCAGTTGGTTTTTGTGGATGGTATTTTATTTTCGGCTTACTAGGCTTATTGGGGTAATAATCAAGAGTTTTGGTATTAATTTCTCCACCGCACATTTCAAGTATTAATGAAATTAAATGTTTAAACGGCTGAGGAATTAATTCTGTGTCCAGCTTTTTTTCCAACCTGATGCTTGCCTCGGTAATAATATTCATATTTTTGGCGTCAAGGCGGACTCTTGTTGGGTCATATACTGCCATTTCAACAATTGTTTCTCTCGTTTTTAAATTTATTGCTGTTCGTTGGCCGCCAATTGTTGATAAACTAGCCGCGCCAAAGCGGTCAGCAATAACCAGTGAACCGGTCGGAATATCAATTTTTGTTCCATCTAAAGTTGTAATTTGATCCGCTTGATCGGCAATTTTCCACTCTAATTGATTAGAAATTTTACCGCCATCAAAAGCGTGACAAGGTATGCCGTAAATAAGCATGACATAATTAGTCAAATCAACTAGGGTGTTGATTGAATTTATTTGATGATAATTTAGAAAATCTTTCAGCCATTTTGGCGAGGGTTTATTAGTTATATTTTTAATTCCTAAGGCCATCAGCCGGTAAACTTCATCTTTGGCCGATATTTTAATATTTAGTTCTTTGGCTTCTGAACTCTTCGGTAGTTTTGTTTGGGCAAGGTTTAATTTTAAATCATAGAGAATACTTAGGTCTTTGGCCAAGCCGTGATATCCTAAACAATCTCCTCTATCTTTAGCAATTTCTAGATTAATAATTTTTTCTCTATTTTTTTTCTCAACGCCTTCACTAAGGTGGCTGATTAAAGTTAGGTCATCAGCGACCTTTTCAGCTGGTTTTTCCAGATTTGGTAATAATTTTTTAAGTTCTGAATAAATTAATTTCATTTTAGTTTGGCTTATAAGCTAAATTTCCCCCTAATAATGTGCGAATATCATTGATGTTGTATTTAGCCATTGCCCATCGGTCTAAACCTAATCCAAAAGCAAACCCCCGCCATTTTTTATGATTAATCCCTGCTTTTTCCATAACTAAAGGGTGGATTATGCCGGCGCCGCCCATTTCAATCCAGCCGGCCCCTTTACAAACCCGGCACCCTTTTCCATGACAATTAAAACATTCTAAATCCATTCCCAGGCCTGGTTCTACTTCTGGATAGTATTTACACCGGTAACGGACGACAACACTTTTGCCGTAAATATTTTTAAATAAAATATCCAAAGTGCCAATTAAGTCTTTTAAAGATATATTCTTTTCAACAGCAACTCCTTGGTAGTGGTGAAAAATGAAATGGTTGGTCGGGTTCACTTTTTCGTTGCGGTAAACTCGGCCGGGAAAAGCTGCTTTAAAAGGAGGACTTTCATTTTCAAGCAGTCTAGCCTCAATAGAAGAGGCTTGGGTTCTAAGAAGATAGTCTGGTTCTTTGATATATATTGTGTCCTGCATGTCACGTGAGGGGTGGTTCTTAGGCACATTTAAGCGTTGGAAACAAAATTCATCTGTTTCAATTTCCGGGCCGTTGTAAATTGAAAATCCAAGATTTCTAAAAAGCTGATTTAATTGCCGGGAGGTAATCGTAATTGGATGAAGGTGGCCGTATTTTGCTAATTGATAAGATTTTTTCTGACGCGGTTCTTTTTTTTCGGCAACCACTTGCCTACTCTTCTGATTTATTAATTTTTCTAATTTATTTTTGGCCAGATTTAATTTTTGGCCGTAGGTTTTACGTTTTAGAGCCGGCATTGACGGTATTTTTTGAAAGAGTTGGTTGATTATTCCTTTACGGCCGAGAATTTCTACCCGAATTTTTTCTAATTCTTTTTGAGTTTTTGTATTTTTAATTTTAGGCTGGTAGGCTTGAATTAGTTTATCAATTTCCACATTTAATTTTTGGGTTTTACATTATCAACGATAGTTTTAAAAGTTTCCGGGTCATTAACTGCCAGCTCAGATAATATTTTACGGTTGAGTGAAATATTGTCTTTTTTCAAAAGATTAATTAATTCTGAGTAAGTTAGTCCATGCTGACGGGCAGCGGCGTTAATTCTTTGGATCCAAAGCTTTCTAAAGTCTCTTTTTCGAAGTTTTCGGCCAATGTAAGCATATTGTCCGGCACGTAGTAAAGCTTCGTGGGCAACACGATATAACCGACTCTTGGTCATTCGGTAACCTTTAGTTTGCTTTAAAACTTTTTTATGGCGTTTTCGTCGGACATTTCCTGTTTTTACTCTCATTTTAAGCTTCTCCTAATAGTTTTTTAACTTTTCTGGCCATGGCGCCAGTTACCAATACCGGCTTTTTCTTTTTTTGGTCCCAGCGGTAAACTTTACCCTTTTTTATTTTAAATCTTTTTCGAACTGATTTTTTTAATTTTAGTTTATTTTTTTTCATTTTTAGTTGGATCTAAACGCATAATTAATCTATTTCCTTGCTGCTTTATTTTACCACTTTGGCGGTAGATATCGCTTAGCTCATTTTTAACTCTTTCCAGCAGTTGGTAGCCAAACTTCTTTTGGGTTATTTGCCGACCCTTAAACCTCAAAACTATTCTTAAATTATTATTTTCTTCAGCAAATTGTTGTGCTTTTTTTAATCGATATTTTAAATCTGCTTCTCCGATAAATGGACTAAGTTGTATTTCTTTTTGTTCTCCTCCTTTTGTTTCTTTTTTTGTTTTAGCTTTCTTTTTTTCCTGCTCGTAAAGAAACTTATTGTATTTTAAAAGCTTTACTACCGGCGGTCTGGCATCAGGTGCCACTTCAACTAGATCAAGTTTTTTTTCCTTAGCTAGTTTTCTTGCTTCTTCAATGTCAAAAACGCCAATTTGATTCCCTTTTTTGTCAATTAATCTTACTTTTTTGGCTTGAATTTGATGATTTATTCTAAATCGTGTATTAGTCTTTTTTCTTCCCACAAAACTGGGTTTAAGTTTAACATACCTAAGTTAATTTGGCAATGAAGTTTAGCCGGCTGAACGGGAAACAGATTGTTCTGCTGACAACAAGTATTTAGCGCCGCCCTTTTTACTGGTAAAGTTTGACCAAAACATCCCCTTTTTGGCTCGTTTTTGGTTCCAAGCTTGTAGCCAAATGGCAGCTTCTTCTACATTTTGACCGATTTTTCTAATAATTTGAATTGTTTTTTCAAAAAAAGTAATATCTGATTTTCCCGGGTTGACTACAGGTTGTTCAATTGCCGTCTTAATTTCGTTTTGAAGTTTCTGGCCTTGGTTTTTAAGCTTCTTTATTTCCTCAGCTAATGTTTGTCTAAGCAGTTTGATTTCTTTTTCGGTCTCTCTTTTTTTCTGGCTGTAGACTTCTTTTTCAAGAGTTTTAGCTTTTTGAAAAAAAACCTGCTCTTTTCTTGTTTCTTTTTCTTTTTTTTCTTTTCGTCTGTCTGGTTTATTTTCAGGAGAATATATTTCGCCTGAGTTTTTAAGCATTTCAATAAACCCCGGCGGAACATTGCCGCCTTTTTGGGAAGTTTTCTGGCTTTGATTCGAAAACAAATCTTGCACCTTTGTCATATATAAATTATACTACAGGGCTGCTAAGTATTCAAGCGTTTTTTGTCTCCTAATTATTTTAGCGGCAATATAGGGATTCATTTTAGAATTTTCAATTTTTTCCGTATCTTTTTTAGTTACTTCAACTTCTTCTTCATCGGCAATTTTTTCTAATGCTAAATCAATTTTCCAGTTATTAACGATTTCTTGTCGAAATTGTTTCTTTATCTCGTCAACTGTTGTCCCTTTTGTTGATAAATATTGATTTAATTCCAAACCGGCTTGGTTAACCTGGTCAATTAAATTAACCAGTTTACGATTTAATTCTTCATCAATCAAGATGTCTGGCAAATTAACTTCCACTGATTTAATTAAGGCTTCAATTATTTTTTGTATTTGCTGGTCATTATTCTTTTTTTGTTCAGCTTCTTTATCTGAACCTTTTTCAGGTGTCCAAATTTTACTTTTGGCATTAACTTCTTTTACTTTGTTTTTAAAATTACCCAGGTCTACCTCTGGCATTTGAGCCGAGATAAAGCTAATTTCCCAATCTTTGCCTTTTTGCGTAGAATTTAGGTTTACTTTTGGGGGAATAACCGGTTTAAGGTCATGTTTTTTTATTGCTTCTGGATAAACTTTTTTGATTACACCTTCCAAAA
Organism: uncultured Gammaproteobacteria bacterium; assembly: GCA_964547295.1. Classification (GTDB taxonomy): domain Bacteria; phylum Patescibacteriota; class Microgenomatia; order UBA12405; family JAHJSD01; genus CAYSLZ01. The sequence goes on from CAZJMH010000010.1 coordinate 16,920, forward strand.
GCAGATTTTTTAATTTCTCTTCACCGATTTTATCCTCAACCAGGTTGATTGGCGCGCTACCCTTTCGAAAGCCTTTTATTTCTGCTTCTTCAGCCTGCTTTTTAATTATTTTTTTGTATTCACTTTTAATTTCCTTGGCTGGTATGGTTAGACTGAGAAGAAAACTATTATCTGGTTTTTCCTTGAGATTAGTCGTAAAATCCATATTTTCTATTTTAGCTAAATAATCCTAGCTTGACAACCCCCAATCACTTATGTCACTATTAATTTAAAGATGAAAGAGAATTTATTTGTTCTCGGCTTATTTTTTATTTTTGTTCCTGTATTGATTTTTTCTCAAATGTTTTTATTGTTCAGTTTTCGAAGCTCTGAAGAGGTTTTATTTACTCCGCAAGTTTTATCCGATGTTACCAGGGCTGATGATGAAAAACTAGCTAAAACCAACTCCATATTTGCTGCTAATACGGTTAATAAAAACCAGTTAGAAACAAATGTAACTAGTGCTGATTCAAGGCCGTTGTTAATAAAAAATTACTTACAAAAATTCAACTCAGAATTGGAGCCTTATGCCGATTTGATTTTTGAAGCTTCTCAAAAGTATGGCCTGGATTACCGGTTGACTACCGCTATTGCCCAGCAGGAATCAAATCTTTGCAGGAAAGCCCCAGAAAATTGTTTTAATTGTTGGGGGGTGGGAATTCATTCCCGAGGAACGATGTGTTTTGATTCATACCCGAAGGCGATTGACTGGCTGAGCCGATATTTAAAGGAAGAGTATTATGATTTAGGTTTAAATAGTGTTGAAGAAATACAGTCAAAATACTGCCCTCTTTCATCGGGGTCTTGGGCAGCTGGGGTTAAGCAGTTTATGGCCGACATAGAAGCAAGTGAATAGTTGTTTAATTTACGTTGACAATATTATAAGATTCTGGTATATTAAAAATACATCCTGGGGTGTCTTCGCAAGAAGAACACTCTGGGATTTTTTTTAACCGCAGGCAGGTTGTTTTTTAGCCGCAGTGCTGGAACTGGCAGACAGGCACGGCTTAGAACCGTGTGTCCTTTATGGATTTGGGAGTTCGACTCTCCCCTGCGGCACTAAAATGAAGTTATCTTTAAAAAAATCAGTTTTATTAATTCTTTTATTAACTATTTTCTTGGTTGGCGCATCTCATATTTACAGTCAAGAAAACCAATTACAAGTAAACTATGTCTTAAAAAGAGACGTTTATTTTCAGGCTTATCAGAATTATCTTGCTTCTAAAAAAGCCTATTTAAATAAAGAGACTTTGGAGAGAAAAAGGCTTTTGTTTAAAGATTTTAAAACTTTTCTTTATGCTCGGAATAAATTAATGGAAAGTTATTTGGAATTTTTATTAAATAGACTTAGTTCTCAACTTCCCCAGGAAAGATTGGACAAACTTAACCAATGGCAGGTTTGGCTTATGGAGAGTGAAACCGAAATTAATCAAATAACTAAAGTTGAAGATTTAGATAAGCTTTATTTGAAATCAGGTGACCTGGACGAAATTTATCCGGAATTAGAAGCCGACATATTTTATCGGCTAGCTGAATACGCTTTTGCCGGTCAGCAGGAAGTAATTGACCAGATTGAAGAAATTATTCCTCGACTGGAATTATTAACAGAAGATCAAGGTTGGGTAGTTGAAGTTAATAATAAGTTGAGACAAGCAAAAGAAGCTAGGGAAGCCGCGATGGAAATAATTGAAGACACCCGGGTTAGAAGAAAAGGTGATATTAGGCGGGGATGGAGTCGGGCAAAAACTTATTTTAACCAAGCCCAAGATAATTTAGATTTGGCAATTGATTTTACTGATGAGGTAATTAAAAGAGTTGAATGAAAGTTCAAAATATTGACTTATCACCAATTTTAAAAAAAGATACTGATAAAAGTAAGCGTTTATCAAAGTGGCTAATAATCGGCTTATCAGTTGTTGTTTTTGGTTTTTTGACTTTAACTTTTGTTTATCTTAGAAATTACAATCACCAAGCCTCACCCCAAATTACACCTACTCCTATAATCACTCAAATTCCCGAGCCAACTGAACCAGTTTCTCTTTCAGATATTGAAGTTATTAGGCAGATGTGGATAGACGCTAAAAATACCTTTTTATTGAATGATTATAACAACAATCTTCTTTTGCCTCCATTGATTGAGCTAGAGCTTAGTTTAGATGAGTGAAAAAATTATAAATAGAATAGAAAAGTTAAGAGAAGAAATTAGAAAAACCCCTTATCACAAAGGCACTGAACACCATATTGGTAAATTAAGAGCAAAAATTGCCCGTTTAAAAGATGAAATAAAAAATAAGGAGGAGAAAAAGTCATCAGGCAGCGGTAAAGGGTATGGGGTTAAAAAACAGGGAGATGCAACTTGTGTTTTAATTGGACCTCCTTCTGTTGGCAAATCAACATTATTAAATGCTTTAACTGGAGCAAAATCAAAAATTGGTGATTATGCCTTTACGACATTAGATGTTGTTCCTGGTATGTTTAAGTATCAAGGAGCCCAAATTCAATTGTTAGATGTCCCCGGACTGATTATTGGCGCTGCTGAAGGAAAAGGTGACGGCAAACAAATTATTTCTGTAGCCAGAAATACTGATTTGATAATTTTATTAACCGATGTTCATCGACTTCAATGGCTTAAAAAAGCAGAAGTAGAGCTATATCAAGCTGGAGTCAGGCTGGATATAGATGAACCAGAAATTAAAGTAGAAAAATTAGCCAGTGGTGGCATAAGTGTAATTTATCCCTTTAAAAATATAGAAAAACTAACCATAATTGAGGTAGCCAAAGAGCTAGGCTATAAAAATGCCAAAATAATTATTAAGGAAAGATTAAATTCACTTGACCGTTTAATTGACGGCTTATGTAGCGACCGAGTTTTTTTGCCCAGTTTATCAGTGGTTAATAAAATTGATTTAAAAAAAATTGATTCCCCGCAATTAATAACCATCAGTGCTCAAAAAAGGACTGGGACTGATCAGCTTAAAAAAGCAATTTGGAATAAGCTTAATTTAATTCGGGTTTATTTAAAAGAAAATAAGAATAATGAGCCGAATTTTAAACAGCCATTGATAATGCGTCAGGGCGATGTAGTTAAAGATGCTATAAAAGCGGTTTCCGAAGAACTCTATAACCAAATAGACGAGGTTTTAATCTGGGGCGAGAAAGCCAAGCACCCTGGCCAAGTTGTTTCTTTGAACCAGCCTCTTTTTGACGAAGCAGTTCTCTACTTCAAAAAATAGAGTGGCTTTAGCCGCGTTGGCCTGCCATGAACCCGACGTGGTATACGGTGCCGCGGGTGGGGGTCGAACCCACACGGCCCGAAGGCCACGAGATTTTAAGT
>CAZJMH010000011.1:0-19047 GCA_964547295.1 uncultured Gammaproteobacteria bacterium
CAGCTGATGCTTCAAAAGCATGACCAACTCCATGTCTGCCGCCAGAAATATTTAACGGCTTGTCTCCGTTATACATTGTTCTTCCTTCTAAAAATGATTTCCAGGCTTCTCCTTTTGGCAAATAACCAGCCACTTCTGATAAAACCAATTGAAAAATTTGCATACAATCATGAACATATAAATAATCAAGCTCTTCAGGTTCAATACCAGCCATTTTGTAAGCTTCCTTAAAAGTAGTTACATCTTGCGGCATTGGGTTAACTTTTTCATCGTACCAAGGATAATTGGCTGCCGCCCAGTGATAGCCGGCTATTTCAGCTGCTGGTTTTTTCTTCGGCTCGTTGGAAACTATAAAGGCCGATGCTCCATCAGCAGCATTTAAAGCACTAAATAAGCGGGTTGGCCAGGCAAAAAAAGGATTTTTTTGCGATTTCCAGAATTCTTCCACACTGGAAAAGCCTGCTTCTTCGGCTGTTTCTTCTAAACTTTTTTTAACCATTGCTTTTGGATTTAAAGAGGCATGTTTTCGGACAGCTCGGTTAACTTCCATCATTACTTCGTCCATTTGTTCAAATGATAAGCCGTTTTCTTTCATATAAGCAATAGTTGGGAAAGCACCGTAGGCAGAAGCAATATCATAATAGTGGTGATAAGCGTAAACGTGGTCTACACCAAAATCGGTCCATTTCCACAATTGGGCAGCATCAATAGGTTTTCTTTCCAAAGGGTTGACATTATCAGGGTCAGGAGCGGAAAGCGTGTATTCTCCGGCGACAACTAAAACGTTTTTTGATTTTCCTGATTTAATTGCCTGATCCGCAATACCTAACCCGGTATTAGTTGTTGAACAGGCAGTATCAAAATGGTAACCACCGACATTTCGGAGTCCTAACCAATCTGCTAAAACTGTGGCATGACTATAAACTTGAGAGGTATGGGAAAGCATATTACCAACATAAAAAGCGTCAATTTCCTCCGGCCCGATTTCGGCATCTTCCATTGCCTCAAAAGCTGCATCTGCACACATTTCCTGGAAGGTTTTACCTTTTAATTCTGGCTCTTCGAGTGCGTTGCCGAATTTGGTTTGGCCAGTTCCGACTAAATAAGATTTCATAAACTTTAGACTATATTTTAAGACTAGATAATATAGAATCCTTTGTCAAGAGTCAATTTTTTTTAGCCTGTTAAAGTGACTCTCTTTTTGGTAAACTTAACTTTATGAAAAAGTATAAATTAATCATTGCTGTTATGTTAGTGGTTCTGGTCGGTATGCCGGTGGCGGCAGTTTTTAGTTTGAAAAAAAGTCAGCCGGAAATAGTCGGCCAGGTGGAATCAGCAGAAGAAGAAATTCGACCGGTTATTTTGGCCGGAACGGTTCAGGCTGAAGACCAAGTTGAACTTCGGTTTCAAACATCAGGCCGATTAGCCTGGGTGGGGGTGGAAAAGGGTGATTGGGTTAAAAAAGGTCAGGCGATTGCCAGTTTGGATAGAGAGGAACTAAAAAAACGATTTCAAAAGGAAATGAATGATTATTTAAAAGAACGCTGGGATTTTGAACAAACGCATGACAATTATCAAAATGAAAAAGACCGTTTTTTAATCACTGACGAAATTAAACGGATATTGGAGAAAGCCCAGTTTGATTTAAATAATGCTGTTTTAGATGCCGAAATTAGCAGTTTAGCAGTAAAATATGCAACTTTAACTACTCCCATTGACGGAATTGTCATCGATTTGGACCAGCCTTTTTCCGGCGTTAACATTACTCCAGCTGGAGCAAAATTTATTATTGCCGATCCGGGCTCAGTTTATTTTAGGGCTGAAGCTGACGAAGAAGAAGTAGTCAAGATAAAACCGGGAATGAAAGGGACAGTTCTGCTTGATGCCTATCCTGATGACCAGTTTGAGTCTGAAGTTGTTTCAGTTGATTTTGCTCCTTTGTCCGGGACTAGGACAACCAGTTACGGAGTTAAGTTGGTTTTGCCTGAAAACGAAAATCTTCGCTTCCGGATGGAAATGGGCGGAGAAGTTCAGTTTGACCTCAATGATTAAGTTAAAATCAGTCAGCAAGCGCTACCATATGGGAGACAGTGTTGTCGTTCATGCCCTTGATAAAGTAGACTTACATATTAAAAAAGGTGAGTTCAGCGGCATAGTCGGTTCGTCTGGTTCGGGCAAGTCGACTCTGCTTCATATCATCGGCGGTTTAGATCGGCCGGATGGCGGTGAGGTTATATGGGAAGGCCAGAATATTTTCAACTTAAATGACCGTCAACTGGCTGATTTTCGTAACCGAAAAATTGGTTTTGTTTTTCAGCAGTTCCACCTTCTGCCCAAGACAAGTGTTTTGGAAAATACCTTATTGCCGACAATGTATAGTCAGTGTCGCGATGAAGACTGCCGACAGCGGGCGGTAGAAATATTAAAAAGACTTGGTATGTCCAATCGGCTGAACCATTATCCAAATGAATTGTCCGGCGGTCAGCAGCAGCGGGTAGCAATAGCCCGGGCGTTAATCAACCAGCCGGAAGTTATTTTTGCAGATGAGCCGACCGGCAACCTTGATTCCAAGTCCGGTTTGAATATTGTTAAGGTGTTGAAACAACTTAATCGTGACGAAAAAATTACCGTTGTTATTGTTACCCACGATTTGGATCTGGCCGCTGAAACCCGGAGAATTATTAAAATGAAAGACGGAAAAATTATTTCTGATAAGAAAAATGTCTGAATACAGCCAATTGATTTCTGTTAAAAACTGGAAGTATATTTTTAAAACTCTGCTTAAAAACAAAGTCCGGTCTTTGCTGACCGCTTTAGGAATTATTATTGGTGTTTGGGCGGTTATTGTTTTAATTTCAATTGGTAACGGCCTTAAGGTTTATGTCACCGAACAGTTTGAAAGTTTGGGCGCTAATTCGATTTACGTCATTCCGGGTAATTTTCAGCAAATGGATCAGAGCGGCGGTTTTAGGCCAATGGTATCGCTTAGTTTTACCGAAGATGATGTTAGTGATTTGGAAAAAGTTGATGGTGTTGCTGCTGTTTCTCCAGTAATGACAACAACAATAAAAGCGGCTACCAGGACTAAAGACACTTACACGGAATTAATTGGCAGTAATTTGGCAATCAAAGAAACTTATAACTTGGAAATTGACACCGGCCGGTTTTTTAACTCTGCCGAGGAGCGCCGAGGCAGACGGGTAGCTGTTATTGGTTCAGCAGTAAAGGAGGAGCTTTTTGGTGAGAAACAACCAGTAGGTGAAAATATCCGTATTGATAACCAAGTATTTGAAGTTATTGGCAGTTTAAAACAAAAAGGCAGCGGCGGCGGTTTTGGCAGGGATGTTAATGACGCGGTTTATACCCCTTATACCGCTGTATGGCGGTTGACCGAGGGCCGAGACTTTAATTCTATTATTGTTAGTGCTGAAACTAAAGATATCATTGACCAGGTAAAAGAGGAGGCAACTTCAGTTCTTCTAGAAAGTTACGATAAGGACGATTTTTCGGTTGTTGACCAATCCGAACTTTTGGGCGCTATCAATGATATTTTAAATATTTTTACGATTGGTTTGGCCGGTATTGCCGCTGTTTCTTTAATTGTTGGCGGCGTGGGAATAATGAATGTAATGTTTGTTTCTGTTAATGAGCGGACCAAAGAAGTTGGTTTGCGAAAAGCAGTCGGGGCAACCAACCGTGATATTTTAATCCAATTCTTGTCGGAATCAGTCGCTCTCAGCTTAATCGGTGGCCTCATCGGTTTTTTGTTAGCAGTTGGCACGGCGTTAATTATTGACCGTTTTTTTCCGGCGGCGATTGCTACCTGGTCGATATTTTTGGCTTTGGGAGTATCGACCGTGGTTGGTGTTATTTTCGGTATTACTCCGTCCAGCCGAGCGGCAAAACTTTCTCCGGTGGAAGCCTTAAGGCATGAGTAGGTTTATTTTTAAGCTTTTGATTTTAAATATATTTTTGTTAGAATACTGTTATGGATAAGAAGCTTGTTTTTTGGATTTTAGCCGGTTTAATAGTTTTAATTGGCGGCCTCTTATTGATAAAAATGGAAAAAGAGCCAGCTGTTATTCAGCCGGATAAAATGGATGAAGCAAGTCAAGTAGCTGAAGAATGGGTGAGAAACAGTTCTCCAACTTATACTTTTGACGGAACAGATTTGAATTTAGTTTCAGAAAAAGAGTTGGTTAGTGGGGGAAGATATCAATTTATTTTTTCGTTTGTTTCTTCGGCAGCCGGATATGGTGATCGGTCTGGCCAAATGGCGGCTCAGGTTATTACTCCACACACAATTAAGATTGTCGTTGAAAATGACAAGGTAGTTAGTGCGGTTACTGATCAGGTTTTTGATGAAATAGAAGGAGAAATGGTTGATGAAGATATAACTGAAGACGAATTAGCTTTGGAAACACTGGCCATTGAAGTTTATTTTGTTCAAGTTGTTGACGGCCAGGAAAAGGTGGTTCCAGTTGAAAGAGAAATACCCTATACAGTTGCCACTGCCAGGGCAGCAATTGAAGAGCTTTTAAAAGGTCCTCTTCCAGAGGAGAAAGAGGCGGGTTTAACAACAGCAATAAATGAAAATACTCAGCTTCAAAGTATAGAAATTGAAGACGGTGTTGCCCAGGTTGATTTTAATCAGCGATTGGATGAGGGTGTTGCTGGATCGGCCCGAGTGACGATGATAAAAGGCCAAATTGAAAAAACTTTGCTTCAGTTTGAAACAGTCGATGAGGTAATTATTTCTGTTGACGGTGAAGTAGAAGAGATTTTACAGCCTTGATTTTTTAAACTATTTCAATAATAACTAAAAGTAGATAACTAGAAAGCAAAACTGCTCCTTCCCAACGCTCCAAAGTTTCTTTTGTTCTGACGAAAAAATAGAAAAGGAAAAAAATAATTAAGAAGAACATTGTTGTTGTAAAAAATATCCTGGGTTGGTTTAAACTAAACGGGTCGAAAATTGCGTTGATAGCGATAGCCAATGAAGAGTTAAAAGCAACTGAACCAAGAACGTTTCCCATAGCAATTTCAGCAGTTTTTTCCTGAGCGGATTTTATGCTTATTGCCAGCTCAGGCAATGAACTGCCTAATCCGGTTAAAAAAATACCGATTATTATTGGTGGGATTTTAAAGGTTTCAGCAATAATAATCCCCTGATTAACTAATAGATTTGATAAAAGCAATATTCCCCCTAGGCATAGAAATAATTGCAAAATTGGTAAAAAAAGCTTTTTAAAATCAAGTTTTATTTTCTTTTCAGCTTCTAACTTGGTTTCTGGATAGTTTTTTTCTCCAGTCAAAGAGACAAGTTTCCAAATTAGAAAAATAAGCCCTAAAATAATGCCGTCAAAGATGTCAAGTTGACCGTCAATAATTAAAATTAAAGGAGCAGCAGCAACTAAAAGGGTGTAATATACATTTCTGTTCAATACTCTTTTGCAAATTTTCATTGAGCCGCCAATTAAGGCGCCACCGCCGATAACAATTGAAAGATTAGCAATATTACTTCCTAAAACGTTGCCGAGTGAAAGAGACGACCGGTGATAAAGAGCTGATTGAATAGCAATTGTTAATTCTGGCAGTGAAGTCCCGAAAGCAAGTAGAGAATTGGCAATAGAGAAATCGTTTAATCCAGTTTCCTGGGCTATTTGGTTTACTGCTTTTAAAAGAAAGTCAGTTGTTAGAGCAAGTAAAATTGAAAAAAGAATGATTAATAGAATGTTGATAAGCATTACACTTTGTTATTTTAATTTTTTTTTGTTTTTTCTGCAAATGAAAATTTAAGTGCGCCATCGCATATTTAATTTTTTATGTATAATTTAGTAATGAAAATTGAATATGTTAAAAATAATGACTGGCGGAGGGATGATTAAAAAGAAGTCTTTTTTTATACTTTTTTGGCCGCTTTTAATTTTTATTCTTCTTCGACTGCCTTCTGTTTCCGAAAGTTATTGGTATGGAGACGAGGGCATTTATGCTGCGGTTAGCAGCCAAATGGTCCAAGGCAAAAATCTATATCAACAAATTTGGGACCATAAGCCGCCGCTAATTTTTTGGATTTTTTCAGTTGCCGGCGTTTTTGGCTGGTCGATTGGCTTAGTTTTATTAAAAGTTTTAAGTATTATTTTAGGAATATTAACAATTATCTTAATTAATAATATACTTAAAAAGGAAGTAGATAATTTACCGAGGTTTATTTCACTACTTTTATTCTCCTTCTTTTTAGGGTCAACAATATTAGAAGGAAATGTGGTCAATGCCGAGATTATATTTATATTTTTTAATCTCCTTGGTTTTTTTCTACTCTTCAATAAAAAACACTTTGGTTTAATCGGCTTTTTGGCTTATTTATCACTGATGACTAAAATTCCTGGAGCAGTTGAATTTGGGCTGTTTGCTACTGTTTTTATGGTAGTTTACTTGAAAGAAGAAGGTCTAAATTTTGTAATTGAAAAATTTGGCCGCTTGGCAGCTGGTTTTTTTCTCCCCTTGTTAATAACATTGGGCTATTTTTATTTTCAGGGAACATTAACTGACTTTATTTATGCCAATATTACTTTTAATGTCAATTATTCATTAGCTGTAGATAAGGCCCTTTTAATTTTCGGAGCTGGAATTTCGAATACTTTGATTAAAATATTTAGCTTAGTTTCAATTTTAATTTTCACTCTGTTTGTTTATTTTAAGAGCTATCTTTCCGGCTCTAGTTTTTTGGCAATTAATTTTTTTAACGCCCAAATTTTTGCCAGTTTATTGTCGGGAAAGAATTACGGCCACTATTTTATTCAAGTTTTGCCGGGATCAGTTTTATTAATTGGTTTAATTATTCAAAAAATAAAAAAATTTTTTGTTCAACAAAAGCTTGATTTTAGCCAATTAAAATATGCTTTTATTGTTCTAGTTTTATTTTTGCCGACATTTATTCTTTTCATAAATGTTGGTAAAGCTGCTTATTACGCTCCGCTTGATAAGTATTATTTATCCTTTTTCAATGGCTACATTCTTGACGATGAAGAAGCAAAAACCGGCTTTTGGTGGCGGAGTGGTCAAGATATTGAGAAGACAAAAGAATTTGCTGGTTATCTTGATAATTATTATCTTGAATATGACCAGGCTTATATTTATACCGATAAACCTTGGTTAACGGCGCTGACTGACAGAAGTCTAACCAATAAATATGTTGTTTGGTTTCATTTATCATATCGAGAAGAGCATTTAGTTGAAGAAATGGAAAATATTACTAGGGCAGATTTGGTTGTTATTGATAATGATATTGATCTTTTGGAGTTAATTTCAGAAGAATTAAAAACTAACTTTACAAAAATCGACGGCTACAATAATTTTGATATCTATCAGCAATCTAATTAGCTTTTTTTGCGCTTTTGTTTTTTTCTGCTACAATTATCAAATGAAATTAGGAAAAACTAAAAAGATTATTATCGGGGTTTTGGCAGCAGTTGTTTTATTAATCGGAGGCTGGTTCGCCTTTTTTAGAAACCAAGCGGAGAAAAGCTCTTTAGTGAAGGGTGAGGTTGTTGCCAAGGTAAACGGAGAAAAAATAACTTCAGATGAAGTTACTTCAGTTCAGGAAATGTTCAACCAGCAAGGACAACAAATATCAGATGAAGAAGCTCTTGATCAAATAATCAATCAAAAATTGATTGTTCAGAAGGCTAAAAAAGAGGGTTATACGGTTTCAGCCGAAGAGGCTGAAAAAGTAATAGAAGAGCAGTTGGCAATGCAGGAGATGAACCTGGATGAATTTAAGGATAAAATTGCAGACCAAGGTCTTTCTTATGAAGAGCAATTAGAGTATATGAAAGAAGAACTAGCCATTCAAAACTATCTTGAAAATGAGATTGGAGAAGAAGTGTTAGAGGTAAGTGACGAAGAAACAGATGAGTTTTACCAAAGATATCAAGAAGAACAGCCTGAAGATGAAGAAATGCCATCTTTTGAAGAGCTAGAACCACAGATAATTGCTCTTTTGCAGCAGCAAAAGCAGCAGGAAGCAATAAATGGCTTAATTGAAGAGCTTCGGCAAACTGCTCAAATCGACTATTTATAAGCCAAGAAGATGGTAAAATAGCGGGGTGATAAAAAACAGGGTTTTAATTTCTATTTTGGCTTTTTTGGTTCTAATGACCGGAATATTTACTGCTTACTTAGTAAACAGCCAGAAAAGTAAGTCTTTTGGTAATGACTATTACCAACCTGAAGAAATTGAAGAAGTAAAAGTTGGCCAGCCAACTCCGACCGATATTCCTCATCGAAAGGTTTTGTCCGGCGGTAAACATGTTTACCAGACTTTTAATAACTGCGGTCCAGCCTCTTTATCTATGGCGTTGTCTTATTACAGTATAAATATCAGTCAGGAAGACTTGGGTAGGTAGCTGCGCCCTTATCAAAATCCGCAAGGGGACAATGACGATAAAACCGTTACTCTTGCTGAAGCAGCTAAAAAAGCAGAAGAATACGATTTTTTAGTTTATCAGCGTCCAGGCGGGAGTATTCAAATTCTTCGCCAGTTGATTAGTCTGAATTTACCGGTGGTCGTTAAAACCTGGTTAGAGCCGGGTGAAGACATTGGTCATTTTCGGGTGATTAAGGGTTATGACCAAAATAAAAAATTAATCATCCAGGATGACTCTTTACAGGGAAAGAATTTAACCTACACATATCAGCAATTTAATCGTCTTTGGCAGGCATTTAATTTTGAATTTTTAATTTTAGCCCCCCAGAATAAGCAACAAAAGGTTGAGAAAATTTTAGGTGATTTGGTTGATGAAACAAGTGCCTGGCAACAAGCTTTGCAATTGGCTGATAGTCAGTTATCAGAAAATCCTGAAGATATATATTTTCAGTTTAATCGGTTAAGGGCCAATTATTATTTGGGCAATTATCGTCAGACAGTTGATATTTTTGAAGAAATTAAATCACGGCTTCCAAGGAGAATGCTTTGGTATCAAATTGAGCCGATACTTGCTTATTACCAGCTTGGTGATTTTGATCAAGTTTTAACCTTGACTAATCAGGTTTTTGAATCTGACAACCGGGCATTTTCAGAACTTTATTATTTAAGGGCAAAAATTTTTGAACAACAAGGAAATCAGAAAGAAGCAGAAAAAGAATATCAGTTGGCTGAAAAGTATAATCAATCAGACTATTGGCAAGTAAATTTGTTATCACTAAACTTATAATTGCATTATTGGAATTAATAAGGGATAATTATTTTAATTTAAACAATAAATGAATACAAAAAAATTTACTATTCTCCATTCTAATGACATCCACGGTGATTTTTTAGAAGAAGTTAGAGAGGGTAAAGGCGAACTGATCGGTGGTTTGGCTTTATTATCGGGTTATATCAACCAGGTCCGCAAAGAAGAAAAAAACGTTTTTTATGTCGTCTCCGGCGATATGGTCCAGGGATCGATAATCGATTCTGAATATAAAGGGATTTCAACGATTGAGGTAATGAACTACTTAGCTCCGGACGTGGCAACTTTGGGCAATCACGAATTTGACTATGGTTTGCCGCATTTGCTTTTTCTGGAAAAAATGGCCAATTTTCCAATAGTTAATGCTAATTTATATATCAAAAAATACAACAAACGGTTAATGAATCCCTATAAAATAATTCCCAAAGACGGGTTTGATATTTTGTTTACCGGAATAATTACTGAAAAAGTAATGGACTCAATCGGCATGGACGAGTTAATCGGAACGTTTATTTCTCTGGAAGAGGCCAAAGACGAAGTCGGTAAAATCTGCAACGCTTACAAAGATGACGATATTGACTTGACAATTCTCTTGACTCACATTGGTTTTGAATCTGATATTCAATTGGCAAAAATGCTTGATCCGGAATGGGGGGTTGACATTATTATCGGCGGTCATTCGCACACGGTTTTAAAACAACCCAAAAAGGTCAACAATATTTTAATTGCCCAGGCGGCCGTCGGCTCAGACCAGGTCGGCCGTTTTGATGTTGTTGTTGACGATGACACCAACAGTGTTGTTGACTACAAATGGGAGCTGATTCCGATTAACGATAAATTAGCCAAACCCGATGAGCAGTTAAGAGAATTTATTAATTCTTTTAAAGAAGAAACCGACCGGAAATACAACACTTTATTGTGTAAATTTGCCGAGGAGCTGACGCATCCCAAACGTGAAGTAGAAACTGCTTTGGGCAATTTTGTTGCCGATGCTTTTGCCGACCATGCTCAAACCGATGTTATGCTCGTCGGCAGTGGGTCGATTCGGGTGAAAGGTCTCGGGCCGCTGGTCCGGCTGAGAGATTTTACCGCCTGCTTCCCTTATGACGATACTTTAACTAAATACTCAATTACCGGGGCGCACTTAAAACAGATTTTCAGCCATATTATGAGGTTGGAAAACCGCGATGGTGAAGGTGAGTGCTACCAAGTAAACAAGGGAGTTAAGGCGGTTTATAATGATCAAAAAGGCGAGTTGGAAGAGTTGGAAATCAACGGCCACCCGGTTGAAAATACCGAGTTCTATACCCTTTGTCTACAAGGATATCACTTTAGTAACTCAGCCGATTATTTAGGTGTTCCTCAAAAAGAATTAATCGAGTCTGGAGAATATAAAACAGTGGCGACTTCTGCCCAGCAGGTCTTGGAAGAGTATCTGCGGACGCATCAAAATGCTGACTGTCAGGTTGAAGGAAGATTAGTCTATAAGAATGAATAATTTATCAGCAATTATTGCCCTTTTACTTGGCGTCGGCCTGATGTATTTAACTTTTCAAATTATCCCCCATTCTCACTAATAATAATTAATTAAAAAAAGCGTGGGAGTTATTGTTGGCTAAAGGATTTTAGAAGAAAATTAATTTTATCGCTGAAATTATTGTTATTCCGTAGAGAGTTATTTGGAGGTATTTGGCTGAAATTTTTTCGCCAATTTCGACTCCAGCCATACTGCCGGCAACACTGCTTGTGATTAGAGGAACTAGCAATTCAAGGTTGAGAATATTTTCCATTTTTGGAAAAACAAGAATAAAAACAAGTGATATTAAAATATCGGTTGGTTTAGTATTGGCAACAGTGGTTAAAAATTCCGCCTCTCCAAGGATATAAAAAACCAAGACCATAATTAGCCCCCGGCCAGCTCCGTAAAATCCACCGTATATACCAATCAGGAATGAGAAACCAGCAAGAATAAACTTTGTTTTTTGACTATGGGTGATTACAGGCCTTTTTCGAAACAGTTTCTTATAAAGGCCTTTTAGTGGTCCGAGAATTTGATAATGGTCTTCTTGTTGAAATTGGGGGATAATAATTAAAATAATGATCATCAGCAGTCCAGCAAGGGGTGCGAGAATACTTTCATCTATTTGAAAAAGTAGTTTGGACCCCAAAAAGCTGCCCAAGCCACCAAAAACGGCGAGAAAGGAGGCCTGTTTCCAATCTATTAATTTTTTTTGGGTATAAGAAAAGGTTGCTGTTATATTTTGAAATAAGGTGATGATTTGCATCGTCGCAATTGCTTTTAGAGGGGATAATCCAATTAAGGTTAATAAGGCGATGGTGATTAAATTTCCGCCGCCGATGACGGCATCGATGCTTCCAGAAAAAAAGCCAACAATTGATAAGAGAATTGATTTTAAAACAAACATGATTTAAGAATATCACAAATCGGCTAAGTGGAAGGTAACAATGCGAATATTAATTGTTTTAGATTTAATACTGCCCGATATGGGAGGAAAACATTCGCATTAATAGAATTTGGTATAATCTAAAAAGGTATAATCTAAAAAAAATGAAAAAAAGTTTAATTATCCTGGTTTCGATTTTAATTTTGATTAGCGGCATATCTTTTTTATTATTAAACTTTGGTTTAGATTACCAAAACAAAAAGTCTGGAGTTGAAGTGACTCCGCCAGTAACCACGCCTCAACCTATACAAACTCCAACGCCGCCTCCTCAGGCTAAAATTCCTGATGATTGGAAAAGATTTTATGATTCTGTTTTGGACATTGAAATTGCTTATCCTTCTGATTGGACGCCTCGGCCGGCAACTAATCCTCAGGGCGAGTCAGCTATTTATAGTTTTGATCCGGCCGAGGAATTAGGAGCCGGCACTGTGCCCACTGATCAGTTGAAAGTCGGAATAGTTTATTTTGGAGCTGATGATGATCGAGGAATTGGCTACCCAGAGGCAGAAATTATTTCAGAAGAAGAAACAACAGTTGACGGTTATCCGGCTGACCGTCTAGTAGTTGAAGGTCTTTTGGGCCGAAGTATTGATACTCAGGTGGAGACAGATAAGGGTAAATATTTGATTTCCGCTTATCCAGCCGAGAGTGATTTAATTGATATTTATGACCAAATTTTAAAATATATCCAGTTGGATACTGAAATTCGGGTTTCAGTTAATCAACCGGAGTTAGGAGCAACAATTAGCTCACCAGTGACTGTTACCGGTCAAGCACCAGGAGGCTGGTTTTTTGAAGCAGTTTTACCGATATCAGTAGAAACTGTTGACGGAGAAGTTTTGGCAGAGGAAATATTTGTCACTGACCAAAACTGGATGACCGAAGAAGCAGTTGATTTTTCTTTGGAGATAGAATTTGATTCCACTGATGCCAATCTTGGCTTTATAAAAATTATTAAAAATGACGTTTCTGAGATTCCCAGAAACCAACACTTCTTTTACTGGCCGATTGGATTTTAAAGATAATTTTTAAAAATCTATCCGGCTTGTATTTTTTATCTTCTTGGTGTATAAATACTCCTTTGCCATGAATAAAGAAGTTTCCCGACGCCAGTTTTTAAAGTTATCTGGTTTATTTGCAGTAAGCGAATTAACCGGGTTTTCAAGAGGTTTTACCCCGGCTGAACTGCATACAGTAACTTTTCAATCTTATTTGGAAAACATTGTTCAAAATTCCCCAGAAATTGGTGGTTATGAAAACTATGAAAAAGAGTTGGGAATTGGGCTTGGTTTTGCTACCAGACATACAATTATTGAGAGGACAGCCGTTGTCCGCGGCGAAGGTTTAAGAAAATGGATGAGGGCTAATAAAATTGCCTATGCTGATTTAAATCCAGCACAAAAAAATATTTATTTGTTAACCAGACGTGGAAATAAATCAGTTGAACAGTCTTTAACAGGCAACCAAACTTCCCCAGATAAGGACTTATCAACTAATCAGTATTCTGGTGGCTTAATCGCTACCCGCTCACCAGAAGATATCGGTCAAAAATATTTAGTTTTCGGAGTTGAAAAAGAGGAGAGGGGCCATTCAATTGAATATTTAGGTGCCTCGCTGGTTGTTGATTGTGCAGCCAAAAAAGATTGGAATGGCCGTTTGGCACATTGGCGTTACACCCATAAGGGATGGGATTTGCCTTGGATTGCTGATGTTTCAGATGAATTAATGAAACGTTTGCCGCCGGGTATGGATTCAAATAAAAATAATTTAAACCAGGGCCGGCCGGGATTGCTTCTAGTTTCAGAAGAAAATTTTCACCGATTTCATCACTTCCAAAACCAGCCTAGCCCAAATAAGCTATTTTAATTTAAAATCGATTCTTCTCAGCTAATTCTCAGTTTGTTGATATAATTTAATATTAATCGTTATTTCGGGCATGTGGAGCGTAACAATGCGAATAATAATTGTTGAGGATAATCACAAGATTGCTAACTCAATAAAAACTGGTTTGGAACAAGAGTCGTATGCAGTTGATGTTGCTTATGACGGTGAAGATGGTTTTAGTTTGGCGGCAAGTGAAGATTACGACTTAATTATTTTAGATTTAATGCTTCCTGGTATTGATGGTCTGGAAATCTGCCGGCTGCTTCGTGAGGAGGAGAATATTCACACGCCAATTTTGATTTTAACTGCTAAAGGTGAGATTGACGACCGGGTAAAAGGTTTAAACTGCGGTGCTGATGATTATTTGGTTAAACCCTTTGCTTTTTTAGAACTTTTGGCTAGGATTAGAGCTTTATTGCGCCGGCCGAAAAAAAACTTCAACTCGGTTTTGAGAGCCGGCAATTTGACTTTGGATACAGTTAACATTGAAGTCAAACGCGGCAGTAAAAAAATAGATTTATCAAAAACCGAGTTTGCTTTATTGGAGTATTTGATGCGAAATAAAGGAAAGGTTTTGTCAAAAGACCAGATAATCAGTCATGTTTGGGATTATGACGCAGACGTTTTGCCAAACACCGTTGAAGTTTATATTGGTTATCTGCGTAAAAAGCTTGGCCGGCCTGATTTGATTAAAACTGTTAGAGGGTTTGGGTATAAATTAGAGTAGAATTAGCTGTTAGCTTTTAGGGATTAGAGAAAAATGTATATAAAATCTTTTAAACAATTAATTGTTTGGCAAAAAGCAGTTGAACTTACAATAGAAGTTTATAAATTGACTAAAGAAATGCCCAAAAGTGAAATTTATGGTTTGATGAGTCAAATGAGGCGGGCAGCGGTTGCAATTCCCTCAAATATTGCCGAGGGTAAAAAGAGAAAAACAAGGAATGACTACTTACATTTTTTAAGAATAGCGGATGGATCTGCCGCTGAATTAGAAACGCAAATAATTATATCGAAAAGGATTTACAAAAATATTGATTACCAGACAGCCGAAGGCTTATTAGAAGATGTTCAAAAGATGTTAGTTACAATAATTAAAAAGTTGGAAAGAGCCTAACAGCTAACAGTTAACAGCTAAAAGCTAACAGCTAACAGCTAACAGCTATATTATCAATATGAGCAATTTATTTACCTCTGCCAGACTAAAATTGACTCTATTCTATTTGACAATTGTCATGGTTGTCAGTATTGCTTTCAGCGGCATAATTTATCAAAGTGTTGGCTATATTTTTACTCACCGTTTGGAAATGATTCAGGACCGGATGAGGCGGATGAACCCAAGACAGGAATTAAGTTTAATTGAAGACGTTCGTCAGGCAAAAAGCCGGGTTTTGGCGACACTTATTTATATTAATGGGGGAATATTGGTTTTTGCCGCTAGCGGTGGATATTGGTTGGCTAGGCAAACTTTAAAACCGATTAAAAAAGCAATGGAAGACCAAAAAAGGTTTGTTGCTGATGCTTCACATGAATTGCGGACGCCGTTGACAGTTTTAAGAACCTCAATAGAAGTCGGTTTGAGGGATAAAAAATTAACCTCTAAAAATGCAAAAAAAATAATTTCAGATAATCTGGAAAGTGTTGACGAGATGCAGTCTTTGGTTGATCATCTTCTAAATTTAGCCAAGTATCAGCAGAACGGTCACCAGCTGAATTTTGAAAAAATTAGTTTGCCGAAGGTAATCAATCAGGCGGTGAAAAAAATCAAGCCAATTGCTGATAATAAAAAAATAAAGATAAAACTTGACCTCGATGACCTTGAAATTAAGGCAGATGAGCAGAGTTTAGAAAAAATGGCAGTCGTCTTTTTGGATAACGCGGTTAAATATACAGATAGAAATGGAAAAATAAATATAGAAGTTAAAAAAAACAAAAATAAAGCAATAATAAAAATAAGTGACAACGGCAGAGGGATACCGAAAAAGAATCTTCCATATATTTTTGACCGGTTTTACCGGGTGGATGATTCTCGGTGCAAAAATGATGTTTGCGGCTACGGACTTGGTTTGTCGGTTGCCAAAAAAATTATCGACCTCCACCACGGCTCAGTTCTTGTTGACAGCACCGTTGGGGAAGGCACGATTTTCACGATAAAATTGCAATTGTAAAAAAAGCAGAAATGCAGAAATGCATAAAAGCACCGAAAAAAAATTAGCAATATAACAATATAGCAATATAGCAATGTTTCTTCTTCTAAGCATTTTTTCAGAATAAGCTTCTATTATTAATTTTAATCAGAGAGGGGGTGATATAAAAATGCGAATTAAACAAATATTTTTTTCCGTTTTCGGTTTAGGATTATTAATTTTAGTTGGTGGTTTATTTGTTAGGCAGGCAAGAGCTGATGAAGTTTATC
The DNA here is from genome assembly GCA_964547295.1 of uncultured Gammaproteobacteria bacterium. Taxonomy (GTDB): domain Bacteria; phylum Patescibacteriota; class Microgenomatia; order UBA12405; family JAHJSD01; genus CAYSLZ01. The sequence goes on from CAZJMH010000011.1 coordinate 16,002, forward strand.
AACCGTCCGTTGAATTAAGACAAGAACATCGGGAGAGAATGCGGCTTGATTGGGAAGACCGTTTTAGCCAGGCAGTTGAAGATGGTGTAATTACTGACAGCCAGTTGGATGGTTTGATTAGGAAGAAAGAGGAATTAATGGCTAACCGAACTCGAATGAGAGAAGAAATGCAGGCATGGATGGAAGAAAGCGGCATAGATTTGGAAGCATTAAGAGATTATGGTTGCGGGGCACAAATGGGCTCACGTGGCTGCGGCGGATTAAATTGTGGTATGAAAGCAGAATAATGTTTTTCCTGCCCAGACCGGTTGCAGGGAACGTAGATTCGTCTTACTGCGGAGCAGGTTTACGTTCCCTGCTTTTAATTGTTATACTAGGGTTACAATGATTAACAAAAAAATATTGATTTTAATTGTTCTTTTTCTGGGAGTAGGTGTTTATCTATTAGCTGGAAGCGGCGGTATTAAAAATAGGTCGTTTCAACGGCCGGTACCGGACGGCGCTTCGCCTGATTTTCAACCGCCGGCTGCAACTTTGGCCGAAGTTGATCAAGAAATAATTTTAACCAATTTAAATATTCCCTGGGAAATCGGTTTTTTGCCAAGTGGTCAAATTTTAATTACTCAGCGGCCAGGCACCTTATTATTAGTTGACGAAAATCAAGAGAAAATTGAGGTGGACGGAGTTCGTCACATTGGTGAAGGAGGTTTGCTTGGTTTAGCTGTTCATTCGGATTTTGAAGAAAACAACTGGATATATTTATATTTAACTTCAGAAGTAGATGGAGTAATTACCAACCGAGTGGAGCGGTATCAATTAATTGACAATCAGCTGACTGACCGGACAATAATTATTGATAATATTCCCGGCGCTGCTGTTCACGATGGGGGCAGAATAAAATTCGGTCCGGACGGTTATTTATTCATTACTACTGGTGATGCTGGTGAGCCAGACTTGGCCCAAAATCAAGATTCGTTAGCCGGAAAAATTTTGCGCTTAGAAGCTGACGGCTCAATTCCTGATGATAACCCTTTTGGAAATGAGGTTTGGTCTTTAGGCCACCGCAATCCCCAGGGATTGACCTGGGATGAACAGGAAAGGTTATGGGCAACAGAACACGGCCGGTCTGGAGTCCAGTCGGGCTATGATGAGCTTAATTTAATTGAACCAGGTGAAAATTACGGCTGGCCGGTTATTCAGGGCCCGGAAGAAAGACAAGGTATGGTTGCTCCGGTTATTCAATCCGGTCCGGATACCACTTGGGCGCCGGCAGGAGCCGAATTTTTTCAGGGCAGTATTTATTTTGCCGGCTTGCGCGGGTCAAGATTATATCAGTATCAAATAGAAACGGGTCAGTTGGCTGAACATTTGGTTGACAAATACGGCCGTCTGCGGGCAGTGAGTTTATATGACGGCTATTTATACCTTTCTACCTCTAATACTGATGGTAGAGGAGACCCTATTGATAAAGATGACCGAATTATCAAAATTAATCCCGATATATTATAATAAGTAAAATGACTTTGTTAAAAGAAAATGGATTGATGATTTTTTTAATCTTTTTAATTCTTGGTATTGGTTTGGTAGCAGTTCTTTCACCAGATTCAGGATCAAACGGATCACGTCTTCCGAAATTAATTGAGCCAACAGCAGCGCCATCTGAGGAGTCTATAGAGGTGAATTTTGAAAAAGAAGGTAATTTGGTTAAACAAGCTAACGATTGGGTTTTGGTTTACGAGGAACCGGGGAAACCGGCTTTGACAGTAATTCTAGATTTTACAACTTGTTCAGAGTGCAAGCCGGACGAATATGAGCAGGGAATGCGGATAGAAGTAAAGGGTGATAAAAGTGAAGACATTTTGAAGGTTGCAGAAATAGTTAAACTTTGATTTTTGTTAAAAAGTGTTATAATAGTAATATGTTATTAGTTAAGCAAATTTGAGGATTGGCTTTTTTTGGTATTTCTCCAAGCAAAGTTTTCCCAAAATATTAAAAAGGAGGTGAGAAAATATGGCAGATGTAACCAATAAAATTTATGTTGGTAATTTAGACTACGGTGTTAATAAACAAAGTTTAGAAGAATTATTTTCTGAAGTTGGACAAGTAACAGATGCAGTTGTGATTACTGACCGAAACACTGGACGTTCAAAAGGATTTGGTTTTGTTGAATTTGATTCAGAAGAATCAGCAACAAAAGCAGTTGAAAAATTTAACGGACAAGATTTTCAAGGACGAGAACTTAAAATTGACTACGCAAAACCAAGAGAACCGAGAGCATAAAAATTGAGACTTGAATTATAATTTTAATTTATGATATTATATTTATTATGGATGGTAAAAAGGTTATTATAGGTTTGGCAATTGGTTTAGCCCTTGGTTTATTAGCTGGGGGCGCAGTTTGGTTTTTTTCCGGCGATGCCCAGGATTTAAAACCGGTTGAACCGACTCCGATTCCTGAGGAAGAGATGATTCCGACTATGGAACCAACTCCAACGCCGGATTTAGACCGGGCTGATTTATCGATCGATGTTTTGAATGGGAGTGGTGTTCCTGGAGCGGCTGGCGATGCTGAGGATTTCCTTTTAGATTTAGGCTATGAAGAGATTACTACTGGAAACGCTGATTCTTATGATTATCAGCAGACAGAAGTATCGATAAAAGAATCTAAAGATGAATATCTGCAGATGCTCTTGACTGATTTGTCGTCAGAATATACTGTCAGTTCTGAGTCAGCTTATTTAGATGAAGATTACGACTATGACGTTCAAATCATTGTCGGCACTAATGGGGAAGATGAAGAAACGGTTGAGACTGAAGCTGAAGCCGAAACAGAAGCCGAGACAGAAACCGAAACCGACGACTCCGACCTCGAATAAAACCTTCCAACTGATGCCTCTAATTTCATTTCTAGTAAGGAATAATATAATATAATTGTAGTATGAAGAAGATTTTAGCGGTTATTTTATGCCTGGCCTTTATTTTCCACTTATTTCCAGTTCCCCAGGCATATGCTTTAACCGGGTATATTGACCCAAACGGAGACGGC
>CAZJMH010000012.1:0-18360 GCA_964547295.1 uncultured Gammaproteobacteria bacterium
TGCCGTTGTGAGCGCGGTAGAGGTATTCAATTATTGGCTTCGGCATGAAAAACGGCTTGTCAACAATTACGCCGTCAAGGTCAAATCCGATTTTAAGTTTATTTTTGGTCATTGAAAAGATATTGATAAAGATTATACATCATTGTAAAATGTCTCCAGATGACTAGCGACATTTTTATAATTTTTTACTGGTGGCTGATAACTGTTCTTTTAGGAGCTTTATCACTGCCTTTAATTTTTAAAATCTTTGGTAAGTTTTGGGACAAAGGTTGGATATTTGCCAAGACAATTTCCTTTTTAGTTGTTTCCTACACTGCTTTTGTTCTTGGCCGGGCCCATATTTTTCCTTTTTATCAGGAAACTTTATTTTTAATTATTAGTATCTTTGCTGGATTAAATATTTATTGGCTTAATCAGGGGGATAATAAAAAGAAAATAATTAAGATATTTGAAGAAAATTGGCAGACGTTTGTTTGGCAGGAGGGAATGTTTTTGTTTATGCTTGCTTTTTGGTCGATAATCCGTGGTTTTGACCCGAGGATTGAGGGGTTGGAAAAATTTATGGATTTTGGTTTTGTCAACACGATTTTGCGGTCAAAATGGTTTCCTCCGGTTGATATGTGGTTTGCCGGTGAACCGATTAATTATTATTATTTTGGCCATCTGGTCGCCGCAGTTTTAACCAAGATTTCCAGTCTTGATCCAGCGATTACTTATAACCTGATGTTGGCGACAATTTTTGCCCAGGTGTTTACCGGGACTTTTTCCTTGGCAAGTAATTTAATATATAAACTGACAAAACTGAAGGGGGGCAAGGTAACAAAGCAGATAGTTATCGGTGGCTTAATTTCAGCTATGCTTTTAACTTTAGGAGGAAATCTGCACACGATAACTTATGTTTTAAAAGAGGGGGCAAAAAATTATTGGTATCCGGATGCAACCAGGTTTATTGGTTATAACCCGCCAAATCCCAAAGATGCCTGTATTCATGAGTTTCCAATCTATTCATTTGTAGTCTCCGATCTTCACGGCCATGTCAATGATCTTCCGGTAGTTTTATTGTTTTTAGCAGTGTTGTTAAGTTTTGGTCTTGGGCTTGCTTCTAAAAAAGATTTTCTTAAAATAGAAGATTGGAAACTAAAAATACCACTAATTAGTTTTTTACTAGCGGTTATGTATATGACCAGTTCTTGGGAGTTTCCAATTTATGGAGTTCTTTTTGCAATATTTATTCTTTTAATACTTATTCAACCGTTTAAAGACCTGGATTTCAACAAATTTGTTGAAGCAGTTAAAAAGACTTTTTTAGGCGGCCTTAGTATTTTAGGATTGGCAATTTTATTTGCTTTACCTTTTGCCTTATCTTTTAGCCTAATGACAGAAGGTGTCCGTTTTGTTGATGCAAATTCGCTTTGGTGGCAGTTATTGATTCTTTGGGGATTCTTTTGGTTTCTGGCGGTTTCGTTTTGGGTAGTTATCACTGCAAAATTAAAAATTAAAAATTATGAATTTGCGGTAGCGGATATCTTTGTTTTGGCGACAACAATTGTTGCTACCTTATTAATAATAATTCCAGAAATAATCTATGTTAAAGATATATACATTCATGAACACCATCGATCAAATACGATGTTTAAGTTGGTTTATCAGTCTTTTATTATGTATTCGGTTGCTGCCGGCTATATTTTTATCCGGGTTAAAGATTATTTAAAAAATAAATTACTAGCTACTGGTTACTTATTACTCTTTATTGCTGGCTTCGCCAGCCATCTGATTTATCCTTATTTTTCAATAAAAGGATATTACGGCGGGTTAAAAACTTACCGTGGGCTTTACGGAATGAACTTTCTTGAAGAACATTATCCTAACAATTATGAATCCGTCCTTTGGCTGAATAAAAATATTGACGGCCAGCCGGTTATTTTAGAGGCGGTTGGTGACAGTTATACTATGTATAACCAATTTTCAGCAATGACCGGATTACCGACTGTTCAAGGTTGGACAGTTCATGAATGGCTTTGGCGGGGTGGTTATGATCAGCCCGGGAAAAGAGCGGAAGAAGTGTCAATAATTTATCAGGGTGGTCAAGAAGAAGCTGAACGATTGTTAAGAAAATACGATGTTGATTATGTGATTGTCGGCCCACTAGAAAGAGAAAAATATCAGGATTTGGATGAAGAAAGGTTCCTTTATTTCGGCACACCAATATTTACTTCTGGAGAAACTACAATATATCAACTAGATTTGTAGGGAGCGCAGACCCGTCTGCCGCCGAGGCAGATCTGCGCTCCTTACGATTTTATATCTGCTAAAATAATTCTGCGATGGAAGATCTGTTAAAAAATCTCAATCCGGATCAAAAAAACGCTGTTACCTATCAAGGTAATGGTCCCTTATTAGTTTTAGCTGGAGCAGGAAGTGGAAAAACTAGGGTGTTGACTTGCCGAGCCGCTTGGTTATTAGCCAATAAGGGTATGGATTTGAAGGGTTTATTATTACTAACTTTTACCAACAAGGCGGCAGCGGAGATGAAGCAGAGGTTGAGAAAATTACTTTCTCAAAGTTCAAAGTTTAAAGTCCAAAATTTAAAACTATTTGCTGGCACCTTTCATTCTTTTGGGGCTTACATTTTACGACGTGAGGGGGGGGGAGTAGGGGTTTCAAAAGATTTTGTTATCTATGACCAAAAAGATCAGCATACACTCCTTAGAGATTTAATTAAAAAAATGAATTTGCCCCCAAAAAAATATCGGCCTCAAATTTTAAGTTCAATAATTAACTCGGCCAAGAATGATTTAATTGATTGGCAGACGTTTATTGATTCAGCTGGGGATCAATGGCAGGAAAATGTTGGTCTAGTTTACAAGAGTTATCAGAATAAATTATCAAAATCAAATGCTTTAGATTTTGGTGATTTGCTTTATTTGACTGTTCAGCTTTTTAAAGAAAACCAATCTTTACTTAGTCGTTATCAGGGAAAATATAATCATATTTTAATTGATGAATATCAGGATACTAATAAATCTCAATATGTAATAACTAAGCTGTTGTCTGAAAAAAACCAAAACCTAACTGTTGTCGGTGATGCTGCCCAAGCAATATATTCATGGCGCGGTGCTGACTACCGAAATTTAACTAGTTTAAAAAAAGATTTCCCCCAAACAAAGATAATCAATTTAGAGCGCAATTATCGGTCGACTCAAACAATTCTTGATTCAGCCAATCAGGTTATTGCTAAAAACGAGCTTCACCCGGTGCTTAAGCTTTATACTAAGAAAGGATCTGGAGAGAAAATTGTTATCCACCGGTCGAAAACTGAATCTCAAGAGGCTAATTATATAATTGGCCAAATTGATAATCTTGTTAACGAGGAGAGTGTTTTAAGTAAAGAAATTGCCATTTTGTATCGGACAAATGCCCAATCAAGAGCGCTGGAAGAAGCTTTAGTCCATCTCGGCATTCCTTATATTTTATATGGCGGAGTTAAATTTTATCAGCGAGCAGAAATAAAAGATGTGTTGTCTTTGATTAGGGTATGGTTTAATCAAGATGACCTTGTTTCATGGCAGCGAATTGAAAAAAATATGGGAGTAAGGAGAAAGAGACGTGTAAAAAAATTTCTTAATGATTATCAAGATAAACAATGGACAACTTCGGAATTGTTAAAAAAAATATTGTCTGCTAGTGGATATTTGGAGAAGTTTGATGAAAATAATCAGGATGATTATCGGCGGTTGGAAAATATTAAAGAGTTGTCGTCAGTGGCTCACCAGTTTCCCGATATTATCAATTTTCTGGAAAGTGTTGCTTTAGTTCAACAGGAATACTCAGTTCAAGAAAAAAGAAAAGCTAATAATTCAGATGAGGCAATTAAATTAATGACTTTACATTCAAGTAAGGGTTTAGAGTTTGATGTTGTTTTTATTGCTGGTATGGAAGAGGGTTTGCTGCCTCATTCCAGAAGTATGAATAGTTTAGAAGAATTAGAAGAAGAACGACGGTTGTGTTATGTTGGCATGACCAGGGCTCGTCAGCGGTTGTATTTAACTTACGCTGAGAAAAGACTTTATTTTGGAACTACAAATTACAATTCACCATCCCGATTTTTAGACAATATTCCAGACCATTTGGTAATTCGGGAAGAGGAAAAACTATCTGTTGATAATTGGGATTGGGACGATGACGATTGGCTGGAGGAGTGGTAAATGGCTAAGAGCTGAGGGCTAAAAGCTAGTAAGAAAATATGTTAATATTTATTATTGGTATTTATAAATAAGCATTAGGCATTAAACATTTAGCCTTTTGCCATTATCATGATAATTAGAAAAATCAGACCAAGCGAAAAAGAAAAATATAATCAGGTTGTAAAACACCCCTTTCAAACCTGGGAGTGGGGTGAATTTAAAGAAAGAGTAGGAATGGAAGCAATACGATTAGGTCTCTTTGATGAAGCCAAGTTAGTTGACGGATATTTGATTTTAACCAGGAAGTTGCCTAAAGTTGGTTATAAAGTTGGACAGGTTCTTAAATGTAGTTTGCCGGATAAGCAGACGATTGCCGCTTTCAAAGATTTGTGTCAAGAAGAAAATATTGTTTTTTTAATCATCGAGCCTGATTATGTTGTGCGACGTTGGAAGAATAGGAAGGGAAGGGTTAAAAAAACGCCGAAGATTGAAAATCCAGTAAGTTTATCCCGCCTTGGTTTACAAGAAGCTCAGAAAAAACTTTTTGCCACCTATACTTTTATTATTGATTTAACCCAGTCTGATAAAGAGATAATCAATAATATGCATAGTAAAACTAGATATAATACTCGGTTGGCTAAGCGTAAAGGAGTCAAGGTGGTTGAAAAATCTAACCAACAAGGCTTGGATATTTTTAATGACCTGCTTGCCAAAACAATGAAACGGGAGGGTTTTTATTTACATAATAAAGAATATTTCCGTCAGCTTTGGCAAGTATTATCAGCTAAGAAAATGGCACATATTTTATTAGCTGAATTTAATCAAGAGGTTTTAGCCGCTTGGATGGTTTTAAATTGGAAGGATAAACTTTATTATCCCTATGGAGCATCTTCTTCAAAACATCGCGATTTAATGGCTTCTAATTTAGTCTGCTGGCAAGCGATTAAATTAGGTAAACAACTTGGTTGTAAGTCTTTTGATATGTTGGGAAGTTTGGGACCAGAGCCAGATAAAACTGATGACTGGTATGGCTTTCATCGGTTTAAAAAGGGATACGGTGGTGATTTGGTTGAGTTTGCCGGAAGTTGGGATTTGATTAATAACCCTCTTCTCTACCGCGGGGTTCACTTTGCCAATAACCTTCGGTGGAAATGGCTTTATTTTCGTTCAAAACTACCGTTTTAACTAGCAGCGGAAACCTGCGAGGTTGATTATTAAAAACCTCGGAGGTTGTTGTTTGGTAAAATGCTCATATGTTAACAGACGAAATTCAAATGACTGTTAAAGCTGGTGACGGTGGTGATGGCAGAGTTTCTTTTGGCAAATTGCCGAAGTCGGGTCCGGATGGCGGAAACGGTGGTAAAGGCGGCGATGTTTATGGTCTAGGAGTTGAAGACATAATGGCCTTAAAAAAATACGCCCCGAATAAAGTTTATTCCGCAGAAGACGGTCAGCCAGGGGGGAAAAATACCAAAACAGGAAAGTCAGGTCAAGATTTAATTTTAGAATTGCCGGTTGCCTCGACTTTAATTGACCTGAAAACTGGTGAAACAATGGAGATTGAAAGGGTTGGACAAAAAGAGCTAATTTGCCGAGGAGGTCGAGGTGGTAAAGGAAATTGGGAGTTTCGGTCATCAACTAATACAACTCCTAAATTTGCTCAGCCCGGCCAACCGGGGGAGAAAAGACAAATTAAAATTCTACTGCGTTTAATTGCTGACTATGGTTTAATTGGTTTACCCAGTGTTGGTAAAAGCAGTTTGCTGAATGAATTAACCAAATCAGAAGTGAAAACTGCCGCTTATCACTTTACTACCTTGGAACCAAACCTAGGTGCTTTAGACGGCAAAATTATTGCTGATATTCCCGGGTTAATTGCTGGAGCATCACAGGGAAAAGGCCTGGGAATTAAGTTTCTAAAGCATATTGAAAAAGTTCCAGTTTTACTTCACTGCCTTGCTGCTAATTCTGAAGATATAGGAAAAGATTATCAAATAATTCGTCAAGAACTTGAAAAGTTTAATCCGCAGTTATTAGAAAAAAAAGAAATTATTTTATTAACTAAGCACGATTTGATTGATGATCAAAAAATAGAAAAAAAGCAAAAAATACTTTCAAGGTTCAGCGAAAAAGTAATCCCGGTTTCTATTTATGATTGGGAAAGTATTCAAGGTTTAAGGGATTATTTGATATAATTGTTTAGTTAGCGCTCGTAGCTCAGTGGTAGAGCATCCGCCTCTTAAGCGGAATGTCGGGGGTTCGACTCCCTCCGAGCGCACTTTTATTTCCAGGCGTCGCAGAGAAGTTTAAATTCGCACCAATTACAGGGGAAAGGAGTGCCTGGTTTAGGTGGAAAACTGCTTTTTTCGATTTCTTGAGCAGTGGAAATAATTTTTTCTCTCAATTCCTCAATATCCTTTTTTGTTCGTTTACTGGATAGTTTTACCCCTTTTTTTAAAAAATAAAGACTGAGATTTATCTTTTCAACTGGTCTTTGCCAGGAAAAATTCTCGGCAATAGAAACTGCTAAAGCATATAAAGTTAGTTGGTCATTATGGTCCACGTCTTTTTGCTTAGGTATTCGACTGCCGGTTTTATAATCAATTATTTCTACTTTTTCGTCGTCTAAAATATCAGCTCGGTCAATGACCCCGCCGATTTTTAAATCCGGGTTAATTTTTAAACTAAACGGTTGTTCTAAAGCGGCAATATTTGGCAGTGGTTTGTCTGCTAATTCTTTTTGATAATAAGCAGCGAGCATATTTTCAGCTTCTTTTTTAGCTTCTTTCTCTTGAATTTTATTTTTAAAGCCGTTTGACAACCAGTTTTCTTCAAGAATCTCAATTATCTTCTTCTCGCTTAACTTTTTTTCAGCTGTTATTTGTCGTTGATAAAAATCTTTTAAAGTTTGGTGAACAACACTACCGATGGTTTGCGCTGGAGACGGAGGCGACGGCAGTTTAATAATGTATTTGTATTTATACTGCAGTGGGCAGATATCAAAAGAATCCATTTGAGAAAAAGATAAATAATTTACCGGCTGGTTAAGTTTCACCGGTTTAGATTTTTCTTCTGGTTTCTGCCAGGAAAATAAAGGAGTTTGCTGCGCCCGTCTGCTTACAGAGCTTGCGGCGGGGTGTTTGTCAAGAAGATTTTTAACCCTTTTTTTGCCAAGGGCTTCATCAATAAAAGGCGATAGTTTTTTTTGTCGCTTGGCATCACCGTAATATTTGGCTCCGCTAAAATAAAGCTGGTCCATTGCTCTGGTCATACCGACATAAAATAATCGTCTTTCTTCCTGTTCATGATAATCGCCTACAGGCAGGTATTCCTTAATTAAAACTTCTGGTATGGGAATTTTTTCCCGCCGCCTCATTGACGGAAAACGGCGGTTAACCAAATTAACCATAAAAACAACTGGAAATTCCAAGCCTTTAGATGAATGGACAGTAATAATGTTAACAGCGTTGTTTTCTGTCCAATCCATATCAGCGGCAACCGGGCTTTCACCCATTTCCAGTCTAAGCATTATCCAGTTCAACAAATGAAAAACCAAAACGTTGTCATTATTGGTTTCAAAGGCTTTTACTTTTTCAAAAAATTTGGCCAGGTTTAAGGCTTGCCGGTGGTCGTTTTCTGTCTTTGGATTAAGGAGTGATTTCAACCAGCCGCTGTCTTCAACAAAATAATATAAAATTTGGCCACCGGTCTCCTTTGGTAAAAGTTCAAGGTGGCGGTGGATCATCGAAATCAGTTTATTCATGCCGCTATCAACCTCCGAGGATCCTTCGGAACCTCGCAGGTTTTGGGTTTTCAGGTTTTCCTTGCCGTTTTGCAGGTTTTTAGCCTCAGCGGCTTCAAAAAGGGACAGATTTTCTCTTTTTGCTTGACTGCGGAGAAGTGCTAAATTCCTGGCTGAAATATCAAAAATTGGCATTGAGGCAACTTGAAAAAAAGCAATATCATCCATTGGGTCGATAAGCAGTTTTAGATAAGCAATCAGGTTTTTAATTTCCGGCTGACGGAACAACTGGCCGGGGCCCAAAAACTGGTAGGGGATACCCCGGCGGGTTAAGGCTCTGATAAACGACTGCGAATGGTTATTTGCCCGCACTAAAATTGCAAAATCTTTATAGTCATAGGTTTTAGTTTTTAGCTTTGAGTTTTTAGCTGTTAGTTGTTCAATGGTTTGAACAACTAACTCCGCTTCATTCTCACCTGATTCCGGGAAAAACAAACCGATTTCTTCGCCGGTCAAATTTCTCGCGCTTTTTAAATTTTTGGAGATGCCGAGTTTTGATTCTAAAGTATCAGGATTATTTTTTTGTATCAATTGATAAGCGTGATCAAGAATAATTTGTGTTGACCGGTAGTTTTTAGTCAAGACGACTGTTTTTGATTCTTTATAGTCTTTTTTAAAAGAGAGAATGTTGGAAATTGCCGCCCCCCGGAATTTGTATATTGACTGGCTGTCATCGCCGGTTACGGTTAAATTCGGATTTTCATTAGGCGGGGCAAGTAACTTTATCAACTCATATTGGCTGATATTGGTATCTTGAAACTCGTCAACCAAAATAAATTTAAATTTAGATTTGTAATCTTGTAAAACATTCGGACGCTGACGAAAAAGTTTAAGGGTGTAATTAATCAGATCGCTGAAGTCAAAAAGGCCTTTTTCTTCCTTGATCTGCTGGTATTTTTTAAAAGTCTTTGCTAGTTCAATAGTTTTTTCGGCCTCCAGCTTTTCTTCAACGCTGTTTGATTTTTTAATTAATTTTTGGGCATATTCAATATATTGTCCGGGGGAAATATCCTCGTCACGTAATCGGGAAAAGTGATTAATAATCCCGCCCAGAAATTTATCCGGGGCCGATACCGGGCGGAAATATTTTAGGTTAAATTCATATAAATGTTGGTTAAGAAAAAGAACCGTTTCCGCTTGGGTCATTAATTTAAAATTCGGGTTAAGACCGATATGGTGGGCTTCATCTCGAAGAATTCGGTCGCCAAAAGAATGGAAAGTAGATATCCAGTACTGGGCATAGCCAAGCGGCATTGCTTGGTCAACTCTCTCTTCCATTTCTTTGGCTGCTTTGTCAGTAAAAGTTAAAGCTAAAACTTGTGAGGGATTAAGGCCCTCTTTAGTGACCAGCCATTTAATCCTCTCGGTAATTACTGTAGTTTTTCCGGTTCCGGCCCCGGCGATAACCAGCAGTGGCCCTTTTTGATAATTTACTGCCTTTCTTTGTTCTTTGTTTAACTTTATTTTCTTATTGGCCATTATTTATTTTTGTGATTGTGGAAATAGAGGAGTTTGGAATAATATGAATATTGCCGTCTTTAGATTTAAGGGTTATTGTCCGAAGGTCAATTTTAGTAACTTTGCCTTTTTTTGAACCGACTTCTATTTTATCGCCAACATTAAACCGGTTTTCAATTAAAATGAATATGCCGGTAATTAAATCGCTGGCCAAGCTTTTTGCACCCATACCGATAGCTAGGCCAATAATTCCAGCTCCGGTAATCAGGGGAAGGATATCAAATCCAAGTTCAGTAAGAATAAGGAGAAGAGCAATAAAATTAATAATTATCCGAGTTGATTCTCGGATTAAGCTAACCAATGTTTTAACTCTTGGCTTATCTTTTTTAACTAACTTTTTAACAGTAATAATAGTTATTTTTTGAACAATATAGGCACTAATGATAATGATGCCAATTTTAATTGATTTTTGTATTATTTGATTAAATAAGGCTGGACCAATAAAATCCCTCATAGCTGTAATTTATCATATTTTAACGCTACAATAAAATTATGAGGCGGGGAACAAAAAAAAAGTTAATTAATTGGCTGATTTATTTTTCAGCAATAATATTTTGGTCGATTTTCTGGTTAATGGTTTTCTTTTTACCGCCAGCAAATTATTGGCGGATAGCCGGCTTATTATTTAGTCTCTTTATTAGTATTAACCTTACTTTTTATCTTCTATCGAATAATTTTGTTTGGAGTATAGTTGCTTCACTTTATTTTATTAGTCTTTTAGTTTTACAGCTAATACGTCAACTTCATTGGTTAAACATAATTCTGCTCTCTGCCCTTTGTTTGGCAATTATCTATCACCAAAATAGGGCTTGACATTAATTAGCAGTCGTGATAAATTATTGCTAATAATGGCTCAATTAACAAACCGCCAAGTAAAGATACTTAAAGCAGTTGTTGAAGAATTTATTGAAACCGCAGAACCTGTGGGTAGTGCAACTCTTGAAAAAAAATATAATTTTGATGTTTCTCCAGCAACCATCAGAACAGAAATGAGTCAATTGACTCAATTTGGTTATTTTAAAAAGCCCCATCCTTCAGCTGGGCGAATGCCGACTTCAATGGCTTTAAAATATTATGTTCGTAATTTAATGGCTCCAGATAAACTTTCAGTTGCCCAGGAAGTAGGAGTTAAAGAAAAAATATGGGATTTTCGTCATGACTTTGAGAAATTAATGGAAGAGGCAACAAAAGAACTTTCTAAAAGAACTCAAACTTTGGCTTTATCTACTACTGAAAAGGGTGATTTTTATGCTTACGGTATGGCTAACTTACTTGATTATAAAGAATTTTTTGATATTGATGTTACTAGAACAGTTTTAACCCTAATGGATAGGGCTGATTACTGGGTGAAGGTAGTTAACCGAACTTTTTCAACTGAAATAGAACAACCTTTTTATTTATTAATTGGTGAAGAGTTGGAGAGAGAGTTTTTAGAACCCTGTGGCTTTATTTACCAGACTTATGAGGCCGATCCTTATCGCGGGGTTATCGGGGTAATTGGCCCAGCCCGTTTACCTTATTCAAAAATAGTTCCTTTAGTTGATTATGTTGCTAATTTATTAAGTGAATATGGTGAATAAAAATATGGTGAATAAAAAGAATAATAAAACTAAAAAAGGAAAAGTAAAAAGTAAAAGAAGAGAAGATAATAATGATTTGAATAGAAGAGTTGACGAGTTAGAATGTCAACTAAAGCAAGCTTTAGCTGACTATCATAATTTATCCAAGCGGATAGAAAAAAAACAACAAACATGGCGTGACCGAGCCGCAGCACGTTTAATTGATAAGATTCTTGATGTTTATGATGACTTTCTTTTAGCTGAAAAAGAATTAGAAGATAAGGGTTTGTCAATGGCAGTAAACCAGTTTTGGTCAGTTTTAGCCAGTGAAGGAGTTGAAAAAATTAAACTGGAGGGTAAAGAATTTGACGCCGACCTGATGGATTGTGTTAAGATGGTTAATGGTGAAAAAAATCAAGTTATTGATATTATTAGAACTGGTTATTTATTAAATGGTGAAGTTATTCGGCCGGCAAAAGTAACTGTCGGCAAAGGTCCCGTAGAACAGGACAAAAAGGAAAATAAAGATGAGTAAAACAATTGGAATTGATTTAGGAACAACTAACTCCTGTGTTTCAGTAATGGAAGCAGGTAAGCCAAAAGTTATCCCGACTAGTGAGGGAGGCAATTTAATTCCCTCGGTAGTTAATCCACTAGAAGGGTTGGTTGGTGAATTAGCTAAGCGCCAGATGGTTTTAAACCCCAAAAACACAATTTATGCAATAAAAAGGTTGATTGGTCGGCGTTATGACAGTGATGAAGTTAAAAAAGCCAAAAAAATGGTTCCTTATCAAATTGTTAAGGATAAAAACGGTATGGCGGCGATAAAAGTTGAAGAAAAATCTTATACCCCTCAGGAAATATCAGCAAAAATACTTCAAAAGGCAAAAACAGATGCTGAAGAATATTTGGGTGAAAAAATAGATAAGGCTGTAATTACTGTTCCTGCTTATTTTGATGATTCTCAGCGCCAAGCTACTAAACAGGCAGGAAAAATTGCCGGTTTGGAAGTTGCCCGGATTGTTAATGAGCCGACCGCAGCGGCTTTGGCTTATGGACTTGATAAAAAGCAGGGCGAAGTAATTGCTGTTTACGATTTGGGCGGCGGAACTTTTGATATTTCTATTTTAGAAATCGGTGACGGTGTTTTTGAGGTTAAAGCAACTAACGGCGATACATTTTTGGGTGGTGAAGATTTTGACCAA
This sequence comes from uncultured Gammaproteobacteria bacterium, assembly GCA_964547295.1. Lineage (GTDB taxonomy): Bacteria > Patescibacteriota > Microgenomatia > UBA12405 > JAHJSD01 > CAYSLZ01. Next base: position 12,269 of record CAZJMH010000012.1, read on the forward strand.
CGTATAATTGACTGGTCTTTAGAAGAGTTTGGCAAAAAAGAGAATATTAATTTAAAAGATGATGATCAAGCAATGCAGCGGTTAAAAGAGGCCGCTGAAAAAGCCAAAAAAGAGTTATCAACTAAACAGGAAACAGAAATTAATTTGCCTTTTATTACCCAAAAAGAAGGAAAGCCGGTTCACCTGGAGTTAAAACTAACCCGGTCAAAACTAGAACAGCTTACCGGAGATTTGATTAAAAAAACAATTGAGCCGGTAAAAAAATGTCTTGATGATGCTGGTTTAAAAACAAGCGACATCGACGAGATTATTATGGTTGGCGGACAGACAAGAATGCCGAAAATTCAGCAGACAGTCAAAGAATTTTTTGGCAAAGATTTAAATAAATCAGTAAACCCTGATGAGGTTGTTGCTGTTGGAGCGGCAATTCAGGCGGCGGTAATCAGCGGCGAAGTGAAAGATGTTTTATTGCTCGATGTTACTCCACTTACTTTGGGAATTGAAACCATGGGTGGGGTTATGACCCCTTTGATTGATCGGAATACAACTGTTCCTGTTGACAAATCAAAAATATTTTCAACTGCAGCTGACAATCAGACCCAGGTTGAAATTCATGTTTTGCAAGGTGAACGGCCAATGGCAGCTGACAATAAATCTTTAGGCCGGTTTATCCTAGATGGGATTCCTCCCGCTCCTCGAGGTATGCCCCAGATAGAAGTTACTTTTAGTATCGACGCCAACGGCATTTTAAAAGTTACTGCCAAGGACAAAGCAACCGGAAAAAAACAGGATATCGAGATTAAAAATGCCACCCAATTGAAAGAAGAAGAAGTTGAAGAGATGAGAGAAGAGGCGGAAAAACACGCTAAAGAAGATCAGCGCAGAAAAGAAATAGCAGAGTCTCGCAACAATTTAGATAATGTTATTTTTGCCGCGGAGAAATTAGTTAGTGATAATAAAGATAAAATTAGTGATCAAGATAAAGAGAAAGTTGAAAAGGCAGTTGACAAGGCGAAAAAGGTTATTGCTGATGAAAAAAGCACCAAGCTGGATTATCAAACCACTTCTGAAGAACTAAGTCAGCTTATTCAGCAAATTGGGACGAAAATTCATCAGGCCGGGGCAGAGGAACCTCAAAAAGGAGGCGAACAAGTAAAGCCCGAAACTGATAAAAAAGATGATGCTGAAGAAGGAGAAATAGTTGATTAAAAATTTAGATAATTTTTATGAATGATTATTATGAAATACTCGGAGTTGACAAATCGGCTTCTCAAGACGAAATTAAAAAAGCTTATCGTAAATTAGCTTTAAAATGGCATCCAGATAAAAATGATTCCCCAGAAGCTGAGGAAAAGTTTAAAAAAATAAACCAGGCTTATGAAGTCCTTTCAAATTCTCAAAAAAGGCAGGCATATGACCAATTTGGCCATGCTGCCTTTCAACAAGGTATGGACAGTGCTGGCGGCTTCCAAGGCGGTCAGCAGGGGCCATTTACTTATACTTTTAATTTTGGCGGTGAGGAGTCTCCATTTTCCGCCAAGGGCGGACCAGCCTCTGGCTGGGAAGGCTTCTCAGATCCATTTGAAATTTTTAACCAGTTTTTTGGCGGTGCTTCGCCTTTTGGCCGGACAGGTCACCGAAAACCTACTTATCAAATAAAGATTGGCTTTATGGAAGCAATTAATGGGGTTGAAAAAGAAGTTCAACTCAATGGCAAATCAAAAAAGATTAAAATACCGGCTGGAATTTCTTCTGGCCAGCGGATTCAATTTGATGACTTTAATTTAATTATTCAGGTTGCCGATCACCCAAAATATGACCGTCGTGGGTTGGATATTATAGTTGGAAAAGAAATCCCTTTTTCAACCGCTGTATTGGGAGGGACAATTAAGGTGAATACTGTTTATGATGAAGAAGTAAAGTTGAGGATCCGGCCGGGAACAGAATCGGGGACAATGATTCGCTTGCGGGGCAAAGGAGTAAAAGCGCCAAGGTCCAACCGCCGTGGTAATCAATATGTCCAAGTAAAAGTTAAGGTTCCTGATTCACCAACCCGAGAACAAAAGCAACTTCTAAAAAAACTTGAAAAGGCAGGTATGTAGCCAAATAACTCCTCGGACGGTGTTATCTGCTAAATTATAAATTCCTCTCCATGACCGGGGTAAGCGGTGTAGCCGGTAAAATTATTCCGGATTTTTTGAAGTGACCGCCGCATTTTTTCAGTTGAGGCGTAAGAAAAATCCGTTCGTCCGATGCCGTTTTTAAAAAGTGTATCACCAGTGAAGATAATTTTATTTTTAGGATTAACCAGACAAATTCCACCTGGGCTGTGGCCTGGTGTATGAATAACTCGTAATTCATCTTTTATAATTCTTAATTCTTCTCCGTCTTCTAAATATTTTATTTTTGATGGCGGCTGTTCAATAATTTCCCGGTTAAGCCAGTGCTGTGCTGAATCAGTCATGTAATCAACAATTTTTTTGTCGTCTGCATGGATATAAAAAGGGATATCAAAAGCCATTTGTAGTTCTCCGGCAGCCAAAATGTGGTCAAAATGTCCATGAGTGGCAACAATCGCTTTTGGTTTTAAATCTTGCCGAAGAATATTTTCTGAAATTAAATTTGCCTCGTCACCAGGGTCAATAATTAGACACTCATCTGGTATTTCAGCTGAAACTAGATAACAATTCGCCTGGAGTTCACCAACAATAAACTTTTGAATATTCATAATTAGATTTTAACATTCAATTAAAATATTAGTCCTTGACGGTGTAAAAATATGGTGTTATCTTGATAATAATCTTATATGCTATCTTGGAAAGAACGCGTTCACAGCGCACATAATGGAAATAGACATAGTCTTTCTCGGTCAAAGTGTCTTTGTCTTCGATCCTTGGGAAGAGAAACATTGCGCCGACCAGCAAGTGCTCGTCAAGTTGAATTAAGAATACGGCAGTCAAATGGTCAATCTTTTCGGTCTAATGGTGATTTTGAGAAAATTGTTGAATCATATATTCCAAATACTCAAAAAGAAATTTTGTATCAAAAAGGTTTTGAAACCTCTTCTACCTAACTGCGTGTTAGAATATAGGGCGATGAAATTTGAACTAAAGGCTGATTTTCAACCAACCGGTGATCAGCCTCAGGCAATTGAAAAATTAACCAAAGGGATAAAAAAGGGATTAGAAAACCAGGTTTTGCTTGGGGTAACCGGCAGTGGCAAAACATATACTATTGCTAATCTTATTGCCAATACTCAAAAGCCGACTTTAGTTATTTCTCATAACAAAACTTTAGCTGCTCAGCTTTATCAAGAATTTAGGGATTTTTTCCCAAACAATTCTGTTGGTTTTTTTATTTCTTATTACGACTATTATCTGCCGGAATCTTATTTGCCCCAAACAGATACTTATATTGCTAAAGAGACTGAAGTTAATCAGGAAATTGATAAACTTCGGTTGAAAGCAACCAGTCAAATTTTGTCCCGGGAAGATGTCATTATTGTTGCCTCTGTTTCTTGTATTTATAATATTGGCTCCCCTTTGGAATATAAGCGTTATGTAATTGAGTTTGAAGTTGGTCAAGATATTTCGCCTCAAAAATTAAAGCAGAAATTAGTTGATATGCATTATAGGGCTAATCGTTGGGAATTATCTCGAGGTCAATTTCGTCAACGAAACAATCTCCTCCAAATATTTTCTGCCTATAAGGAGGAAGTTTTAGAAATAGAATTTGAGGGGGCAAAAATCAGTCAAATTGCCAGCCGGGAAATATTTTCTGATCAACGTCAAATTAAAAATAAGGCAGTAATTTATCCGGCTAAACATTATTTAACTAATCCTGATGTGGTTCAGCCGGCAATAAAAGAAATTCGCCGGGATAAAAATAAACGGGTAGAAGAGTTAAAAGAAAAAAATAAACTGGTTGAAGCCCAACGGCTTGAACAACGGGTTGAATATGATTTGGAAATGATTCAAGAGGTTGGTTATGTCAACGGAATTGAAAATTATTCCCGCTACTTTGACGGCCGTCAACCAGGCGACCCGCCTCATACTTTAATCGATTATTATCACCACGCTTATGGTGAAGATTTTATGATTGTGATAGATGAGTCTCATATAACTGTTCCTCAAATAGGCGGAATGTACCGGGGCGACCGGTCGCGAAAGCAGACTTTAATAGATTTTGGCTTCCGCCTCCCTTCTTGTTTAGATAATCGGCCGTTAAAGTTTAACGAGTTTTTAAGGCGGACAACTCAAACGATTTATTCTTCGGCTACTCCAAGAGCGTGGGAAAAAGAACAATCAAATCAACGGGTTATTGAACAATTAATTCGGCCGACTGGTTTAGTTGAACCGAAGATTGACATTCGGCCGACAAAAACACAGGTTAATGATGTGATTAAAGAAATTGTTAAACGCAAAAAGAAGAAAGAACGGGTTTTAGTCACTACATTGACAAAACGTTTAGCTGAAGATTTATCTCGGTATTTAAATGATCAAGAACATACTGGTGGTCAAGAGATAAAAGTTCAATATATCCATGCTGATGTTGATTCTTTGGAACGGAGTCAAATACTAACTGATCTAAGAAAAGGCGAATACGATGTTTTAGTTGGGGTTAATTTGCTTCGGGAGGGCTTGGACTTGCCGGAAGTATCAATGGTTGCTATTTTAGATGCCGACATTTCCGGCTTTTTACGATCAAAAATTTCTTTAATCCAGACCATGGGGCGGGCAGCAAGAAATAGTGCCGGAAAAGTAATTTTATATGCCGATAAAAAAACTGAAGCAATGAAGAAAGCGATTACTGAGGTTAATCGCCGGCGTGAAATTCAACTCGATTACAATGAAGAACATGGGATAACACCGGAGACGATTAAAAAGCCAATTCGGGGCGAGATTGTGCCTGGCTGGAGAGATCGGGATGATCAGCCGGCAAAAATTAACCCGGAAGCATTAACCCCAAAAGAAATTAAAGAAAAAATATCACAGCTGAAAAGGCAAATGAACAAATCTGCCGGTGAATTAGAATTTGAAAAAGCGGCTCGAATCCGCGATCAGATTAATAAATTAAAAAATTGGCTTCAATAAAAAACCAAGGTTCAGGTACTAATTAACCTTGAAGGTTGTTTAGGTTTGAACCTTGGGAGAGTTGAAAAAATTTAAGTTTAAGATAAGATTACAATTCTATGAAAGATATTATAAAAATAAAAGGGGCCCGGGAACACAATTTAAAAAATATTGACTTGGAAATTCCTAAAAACAAGCTAGTTGTTTTTTGTGGTGTTTCAGGGTCCGGAAAATCCAGTTTAGCAATGGATACACTTTTTGCTGAAGGCCAACGCCGATATGTTCAGTCTTTAAACACCTATGCCAGACAATTTTTAGGTGTTGCTTCCAAACCAGAAGTTGATCAAATTGACGGCTTGTCACCGGCAATTGCCATTGACCAAAAAGGTTTATCTCATAATCCGCGGTCAACAGTTGGAACTGCAACTGAAGTTTATGATTATTTACGATTATTATATTCTAAAGTAGGTGTTCCTAACTGCCCATCCTGCGGCCGGCCGATTGAAAGGCAAACTCCTCGCCAGGTAGCCGAACAAATTGTCGGTAAAATAGAGAATTTAATTGCCACTTCTGGCAAGGCCAGATTTTTGATTTTGTCACCAATTGTCCGGAGTAAAAAAGGAGAATTTAGTCAATTATTTACTAACTTAACTAAGAAGGGTTTTCAACAGGTTAGGATTGATAACCATTACTATTTTTTAGACGAAGATATCGTTCTTATTAGGACTAATCGTCACGATATTAGTGTTGTTATTGATAAAATAAATTTAACCCAAAAAGTAGATAATAAAAAAAATTTATTAACTAGGTTAATCGACGATATTGAAGTTTCTTTTGAATTATCAGATGGACTAGCAATTTTATCAGAAGTGGAAGATAAAAGTTTTGATTTTCCCGCTAAGCCAAAAAAAACAACCGACAAATTATTTTCACGGCGGTTTAATTGTCCTCAGTGTCAGATTTCTTTGCCGCCGTTAAAGCCGCGTTTATTTTCATTTAATTCGCCTTTGGGAGCTTGTC